>JAJUFI010000150.1 GCA_029263795.1 Alcaligenaceae bacterium | reverse complement strand
TCTGTCCGAGCTCCTGACTCATGTTTTCGCTCAGGACACGCGCAATCGCGTCCATGGCGCCGCCCGGCGGGAACGGCACAATCCAGGAAATCGGGCGCTCGGGGTAGTTCTCGGCGCTCTGGGCAATGGCGTTCGAGGCGCCAAGGGTCAGGGCCAGAGCGGTGAAGGCCACGCCGGCCTTGTCCCAGGCAGCAGAAATCATCTTGCCGCGCGTGCGGCCAATTTGCATTGTCATCTGTGAGTCTCCAGTGTTTTTTCAGGTGCGGCGGAAACGCTGCACACGATCCTCGTCCAGCTTGATGCCCAGGCCGGGGCCGGACGGCAGCTCAAGGTGGAAGTCCTTGTAAGTGAGCGGGGTTTCCAGAATTTCTTCCGTCAACAGAAGTGGGCCGAACAGCTCCGTGCCCCACTGCAGTTCGCGGAACGTGGAAAAGACATGGGCCGACGCGATGGTGCCGATCGCGCCTTCCAGCATCGTGCCACCATAGAGCTGAATATGTGCGGCATCGGCAATCGCAGCGACTTCCTGAGCGGCACGCAGGCCGCCAGACTGTTCGATCTTGATGGCGAATACGTCGGCACCGGCCACGCGAGCCAGGGCGAAGGCCGACTCCGGCCCCACCAACGATTCATCGGCCATGACGGCAATGGGATGACGACCCGTCAGACGTGCCAGGGCTTCGGGGCGGTTGACGGGCTGTTCTGCCAGCTCGCAGCCGGCATCGGCCAGCGCTGCCAGGCCGAGACGGGCCTGCTGCTCGCTCCAGGCCATGTTCACGTCGACCCGGACCGCAGCTCGGTCTCCCAGGGCACGCTTGATGGCAGCGACGTGGGCCACATCCTTCATGACTTCGCGCTTGCCGATTTTCAGCTTGAAAACGCAGTGGCGACGGGCCTCGAGCATCGCTTCCGCTTCATCGATGTCCTTCGCCGTATCTCCGGAGGCCAGGGTCCAGGCCACCGGCAGACGGTCGCGCAGGCGGCCGCCAAGCAGTTCCGAAACCGCCAGGCCGGTACGCTGACCCAGGGCATCGTAAAGGGCCGTTTCGACGGCGCATTTGGCGAAGCGGTTGTCGCGGATGGCCTTGTTCAGCGTGGCCATGATGGCCTGCACCCGATTGGCATCGACGCCCTTGAGCAAGGGCGCAAAGTAGGTGTCGATCGCCAGCTTCATGCCTTCGGGCGACTCGGCGCCGTAGGCCAGCCCGCCAATGGTGGTCCCCTCCCCCATGCCGACCGTGCCGTCGGAACAGTAGAGGCGAACCAGCATCAGGGTTTGCCCGTTCATGGTCGCCATGGACAGCTGATGAGGACGAATCGTGGGGAGGTCGACAAGAAGGGTTTCGACCCGGTCGATGGTGACGCGGCCCGCAGGCGTCAGGGAAGAGGTAGTGTGTTCCATACCGCAATTGGATGACAGGAGTCCAATCGCAATCCAACACTATATTGATCTGCTTGCATACCGGAAAGGTATAATCCACTGCTCCACCTTGCAAAATCAGACACTTACACGCGCCCTGATACCAATTTAGGGGTTTACCCGAATCGAGGGCTTTCAGGCGATGGAATTCAGGCAAATCCGTTATTTCGTGGCCGTGGCACAGGAACGCAGTTTCACCCGGGCGGCCGAACGGCTTCATATTGCTCAACCTCCTCTCAGCCGCCAGATTCAGCTGCTGGAAGCCGAACTGGGTGTTCTGCTGGTCCAGCGCGACAGCCGACCCGTTCAGTTGACGGAAGCCGGCCGGGTCTTTTACGAGCAGGCGCTGCAAGTGCTGCACCGCGTGGAGCAGATGAAGGACGCCACCATCCAGGTGGGAAAAGGTCAGGCACGCAGGCTGTCCATCGGCTTTGTTGCGTCTACCCTGTATGGCGCCCTTCCCGTGCTGATGCATCGCCTTCGCAAGGCGTATCCCGATGTCGACTTCCAGCTGCTGGAGATGACCACCATGCAGCAGATTGCAGCCCTCAAGGACGGCCGGATCGACGTGGGGTTCGGGCGGGTCCGCAGCGACGACCGCTCGGTATCACGCATCGTCCTGCGGGAAGAGCGACTGGTGCTGGCCATCCCGCCTCATCATGAGATGGGTAGTGACGCACGCCCACTGAGACTGTGCGCTCTTGAAGGGCAAGCGCTGATCGTCTACCCGAACGCGCCACGTCCCAGTTTTGCAGATCAGGTGCTGAACATGCTGCACGATCGCAAGATCCAGCCCTCTCAGGTGCTGGAAGTGCGGGAGCTGCAGACTGCGCTCGGGCTGGTGGCTGCCGAAGCCGGCCTGTGCATCATTCCGGCGCCCGCCAAATTCCGCCATGACCTGGTCTACCGCCTGATCGAGGACGAAGGCGCCACCTCGCCGGTGATTCTGAGCCATCGCATGAATGACACCTCCTGGTATATCGAGGCCATTCTCAAGATTCTGAAAGCGTTGTACGCCGAAAATCCGCACTGGCTTGCCGATCGCTGACGAAAAAAAGGGCCATGCCCGCAGGCATGACCCTTTAATCAAACGCGCGGCGAACCGGCGTTATTCGGCGTCGTCGGCAGCCGGTGCCTCGCCTTCCACACCTTGATCGTCACCGGCGTGAATGTCGGCCGATTCGGAATCCGAAGCGGGTTCCGCAGCGGGACGATCCTCGAACGGGTTCGCCATAGCGCGGGCGGCTTGCCTTTCGGCAGCTTCCGCTGCTTCCTTGTCGCGACGGGCCTGGTGATAGGCCATGCCCGTACCGGCAGGAATCAGGCGACCGACGATGACGTTTTCCTTCAGACCACGCAACTCGTCGCGCTTGCCCATAATGGCAGCTTCGGTAAGCACACGCGTGGTTTCCTGGAAGGAAGCCGCCGAAATGAAGGAGTCGGTCGACAGCGAGGCCTTGGTGATGCCCAGCAGCACGTTCTCGTAGGTGGCGGGAATGCCGCCTTCTGCGATCACGCGGTCGTTCTCGTTCAACAGCTCCGAACGCTCGACCTGTTCGCCGGTGATGAAGTTGGTGTCACCCGGGTCAACGATGTTCACGCGACGCAGCATCTGGCGGACGATCACTTCACTGTGCTTGTCGTTGATCCTCACGCCTTGCAGACGGTAAACGTCCTGCACTTCGTTGACGATATAGGTGGCCAGCTTCTCGATGCCCTTCAGACGCAGGATGTCGTGCGGATCCGAGGGGCCGTCGACAATCATTTCGCCCTTGTTCACCACTTGGCCGTCGTGCACCAGAACCTGTTTTTCCTTGGGAATCAGGAACTCGTGGCTTACGCCTTCCAGGTCGGTGATGACCAGACGTTGTTTGCCCTTGGTGTCCTTGCCGAAGGAAACCGTACCCGTGACTTCTGCCAGCATGCCGGCATCCTTGGGCGAACGGGCTTCGAACAGTTCGGCCACTCGCGGCAGACCCCCGGTAATGTCGCGGGTCTTTTGCGATTCTTGCGGAATACGCGCCAGAATTTCGCCCATCTGCACATCCTGACCATCGCGAACGGTGATCAGTGCGCCAACCGGGAAGGAAATGTTCACCGGGTGATCGGTACCGGCAATCTTCACTTCCTCGCCAGCCTCGTTGATGAGCTTGATCTGCGGACGCATCATAGTCTTGCCACTGCGCGTCTTGGGCGTGATCACCACCAGTGTCGACAAACCAGTGACCTCATCCACCTGACGTGCAACGGTGACGCCTTCCTCGATGTTCTCGAAGCGGACGCGACCTTGGTATTCCGACACGATCGGGCGGGTGAGCGGATCCCACGATGCCAGACGCTGACCGGCCTTCACGACTTCGCCATCACCCACGGTAATGGTGGCACCGTACGGGATCTTGTGGCGCTCGCGCTCACGGCGGGTGTCGTCATAAATGACGATCTCGCCCGAACGGGAAATCGCCACGCGTTCGCCCTTGGGGTTGGTCACATAGCGCAGACCGATTTCAAAGCCCACCGTACCGGCGGACTTGGTTTCCACGGAGCTGGCCATGGCCGCACGAGAAGCCGCACCACCAATGTGGAACGTACGCATCGTCAGCTGTGTACCAGGTTCACCGATGGACTGGGCGGCAATGACACCGACCGCTTCACCGCGGTTGACCATGGTGCCGCGACCCAGGTCGCGACCATAGCAGTGTGCGCACAGGCCATGACGGGTTTCGCAGGTGAGCGGTGTACGGATCTTGACTTCGTCAATGCCCAGCTCATCGATGAGATCGACATAGTCTTCCGTCAGCAGCGTACCTGCCGGAATGGCAGTTTCCTGCGTGTCCGGGTTGACCACGTCGACAGCCGTCACACGACCAAGAATCCGGTCACGCAGAGGTTCGATCACTTCACCGCCTTCAACCAGCGCCTTCAGGGTGTAACCCTGGGTGGTGCCGCAGTCGTCCTCGGTGATGACGAGGTCTTGCGTAACGTCGACCAGACGGCGGGTCAGGTAACCCGAGTTGGCAGTCTTAAGAGCCGTATCGGCCAGACCTTTACGCGCACCGTGAGTCGAGATGAAGTACTGCAGTACGTTCAGCCCTTCACGGAAGTTCGCTGTAATCGGCGTTTCGATAATGGAGCCGTCCGGCTTGGCCATCAGACCGCGCATACCGGCCAGCTGGCGAATCTGGGCTGCGGAACCCCGCGCCCCGGAGTCCGCCATCATGTAGATGGAGTTGAAGGACTCCTGACGCACTTCCTCGCCGAAGCGGTTGATGACCGGTTCGGTGGCCAGTTGTTCCATCATGGCCTTGCCGACACGGTCGCCGGCCTTGCCCCAGATGTCCACCACGTTGTTGTAGCGTTCCTGAGCGGTGACCAGACCAGAAGAGTACTGCTTGTCGATTTCCTTCACCTCGCGGGCGGCCTGGGCAAGGATTTCTTCCTTGACCGTGGGCACGACCATGTCGCTCATGGCAATCGAAATGCCACCACGAGTTGCCAGGCGGAAGCCCGACTGCATGAGCTTGTCGGCGAAGATCACCGTGGCGCGCAGGCCGCAGCGGCGGAACGACTGGTTGATCAGCCGGGAAATTTCCTTCTTCTTCAACGGGCGGTCAAGCACCGAGAACGGCAGGCCCTTGGGCAGGATCTCGGACAGCAGCGCCCGACCGACGGTGGTTTCGAAACGGCGCAGCACCGGCTGCCATTCGCCGTTCTCGTCCTTTTCCCATTCGTTCAGGCGCACCGTGATGCGGGACTGCAGTTCAACGACACCTGAATCGTAAGCGCGTTGCACTTCGAAGATGTCGGAGAAGAACGCGCCTTCGCCCTTGCCGTTGATGCGCTCACGCGTCGCGTAGTACAGGCCCAGAACGATATCCTGGGAAGGTACGATGGAAGGTTCGCCGTTGGCGGGGAACAGCACGTTATTCGAAGCCAGCATCAGGGTGCGGGCTTCCAGCTGCGCTTCCAGCGACAGCGGAACGTGCACAGCCATCTGGTCACCGTCGAAGTCGGCGTTGAACGCCGCGCAGACGAGCGGGTGCAGCTGAATGGCCTTACCTTCGATCAGCACGGGCTCGAAAGCCTGAATGCCAAGACGGTGCAGCGTCGGGGCACGGTTGAGCAGCACTGGGTGTTCACGAATGACTTCTTCGAGAATGTCCCACACCACCGGTTCGTGCGTGTCGACCATCTTCTTGGCGGCCTTGATGGTGGTCGCCAGGCCCATGATTTCGAGCTTGTTGAAGATGAAGGGCTTGAACAATTCAAGCGCCATCAGCTTGGGCAGACCGCACTGGTGCAGCTTGAGCTGTGGGCCCACCACAATTACCGAACGGCCGGAGTAGTCAACGCGCTTGCCCAGCAGGTTCTGACGGAAACGACCGCTCTTACCCTTGATCATGTCGGCCAGAGACTTCAGCTGACGCTTGTTGGCGCCAGTCATGGCCTTGCCGCGGCGACCGTTGTCCAGCAACGAGTCGACAGATTCCTGCAGCATGCGCTTTTCGTTGCGCAGGATGATGTCAGGTGCCTTC
>JAJUFI010000225.1 GCA_029263795.1 Alcaligenaceae bacterium | reverse complement strand
GGCAACTGACCAGCTGAGGGCCGCCGAGAAACGTCTGAAGTCAGAAGTGCAAAGCCTGAAGTCGGAAGTGCAAAACCTTAAGACGGAGGCACAGCGCACGCAGCAGCAGCTGGCCGAACAGACTTCGCATGCACGGCAGCATGAACACGCGTTGGCAGAGAAAGAAAAAGCCTTGCAAGAGCTGCAAAAGCAGGTGGAAGGCTTGCGCGCTGACCTGCAGCAGCGCCATCAGGCATTGGTGGACCTGCGCGTTCAGGAAAACCTGCTCAAACATAGGCTTGAGGAGCAGACAAACGAGTTGGTTGAACTGACGCGAATGCTGGAAGACGTCGACCCGTCTCCGGCGTTCGAAAAACCGGCTCTTGGCACGCCCGCCGTAGCAGCAGGCAACGTTGGCGGCAGTTCCTCCTCCTCCAAGTCGGCAGCATGGACCAAGCCTTCGCTGGCGGCGGGTCTGTTTGGAGGCAACAAGGCCAAGCGCGAGGAACGCCGCTTGGTCCACTTGATCCAAAGCAGCGGTAAGTTCAACGCCGATTGGTATTTACAGAACTACCCAGATGTCGCGTTGCATCCGAATTTTTCCCGGCAGCCTGTAGTCCACTATTTAAAGTTTGGGGCGTTCGAGGGCCGCGACCCAGGCCCGGACTTCAGCTCGGACGATTATCTGGATGCCCACCCGCAGCTGCGCGCCGCCGGTATCAACCCTCTGGTGCACTTCCTGACGGAAGGGCGCGGTAATGGCCGCTAGGGCGCGACGCTACGGTTTTTTTCCAGCCCCGCCATGGCAACGCTTCCACTGACATTCGCCGGGCCACCGGCAAAGTGGGTGCTGATTGATGCCAGCCTCGTGGGCGAAGGGAATGACCTGTTGCTTTATTTGGTGGCGCGTTCGCCTTCGGGGCAGGAAGATCGCCGCCCGATACCAGTAACTTTGAAGGGGCGACTGCGCGAAGTCGTGCGGCTGCCTTTCGTTCCGGCCAGCTTGGCTTTGCAAACCCAGTATGGAGAGGCGGCCCCTCGTTTGAAGGCCGCCCGTGTTCAGGGCCTGAATGCGGCACATGGTCTCGCCCTGCAGGGCTTGCGCGTCTGGCGTTATTTCCGTCGCCTAGATGCTGCCCAGCGCAAACGCCTTGGGCTGCGTGCCCATAGCGCCTTTTTGGATACCCAGGCTGCTTACCAGCGCGTCAGCCTGCTGCGCGCCTATTGCCCAGCCCCAACTTACGCGGAATGGCGGCAACATTGCCATAGTGTGAACGGGCACAGTCTGCGTCTGCTGCAGAAGCAGCACATTCCGGCTGACTTCCAAATGACGGTAGTGGTGGACGCGCAGGGCGGGGGTGAGTCAGCTTCGCAGGCGCTGCCTCTGGTGGAAAAAACGCGTGCCAGCGTGAGAGACCAACTGGGTATGCCCGGGGTGGGCTTCCTTGTGCGTGACGGTACGAATGAGGGTGACCACGTTCGGGAAGCGTTGAACGGGCTTCCAGCCCATACATGGGTGGGTTTTGCTGCGGCCGGTGTCGTGTTTGAGCCTTGGGCCGCCGCTTGGCTCGCCTTTGACTCGGCGCTGGACCAGGCCAGCCTGCTATATAGCGACCACGACATCACCCGTGAAGACGGCACACGCGACAAGCCGTTTTTCAAGCCTGATTGGTCACTTGATCTGGCTGTGGTCACGGGTTACATGGGCCAGGCCTTCTGGATGCGTGCTGGCGTGTGGCAAAACCTTCCCCCTGAGATCCAGGCCGCATCCGCTTATACCTTGTTTATGCACGCCGCCCACGCCGTGGGTAAAGAAAAGGTCGGCCATGTGCCGGCAATATTGTGGAGTGCACCGGCGGCGATGGGTGATGGCTACGCCCGGCCGCTGAGGCATGAGCTTGAGAACGCACTGGGCCTACAGGGCAGGGGCGCCGCGGTTCAGACGGATAAGCACGGCCAATGGCAAGTGCTGCCCCCGCTGCCGCAGCCCGCCCCCTTGGTGAGCGTGATCATTCCCACGCGTAACCTCATAAACATGCTAAGGCCATGCGTCGAGAGTGTGCTGACCCGCAGCAACTGGCCAAATCTGGAAGTGATCGTGGTCGATAACCAAAGCGATTGCCCGGAAACCTTAGCGTATTTGAGTACGTTGCAAGCTAGCGGCCGCGCCCGTGTAATTTCTTACGATCAACCGTTTAATTTCTCGGCGATTGTGAACTTCGCCGTGGAACGAGCGCAGGGCAGCGTGGTTTGTTTGCTGAATAACGATACGGAAGTCATTAGCGCGAACTGGCTGGAAGAAATGGTAGGGCGCCTGTATCATCCGGGAGTCGGCGTGGTCGGCGCGCGGCTGCTTTATGCTGACGGGCGCCTGCAGCATGGTGGCGATGTTTTGGGCGCGGGGGGGTGCGCGTCTCATATGCATGGGCCGATTCCGGGGGATGACCCGGGCTATATGAACCGTGCCATTTTGCCCCAGGACGTTTCCGCCGTTACCGGTGCCTGCCTGCTGGTGCGCAAGTCGCTCTACCAGGAATTGGGTGGCTTCAATGAGAAGAACCTGCCCGTGGCCTTCAATGACGTGGATTTCTGCTTGCGGGTACGTGCGGCCGGCTACAGAGTGGTCTATACCCCATATGCCGAGCTTCACCATTATGAATCGGTGTCGCGCGGCGCGGATGTAAGGCCAGAGGATGCTGCCAGGGCAACCAAGGAAGCCCGTTATATGCGCAGCACATGGCCGCACTACATGGCATCTGACCCCTTCTACAACCCCAACCTCAACCAAAGCCGACCCGACATGCGATTGGGCCGGGTACGGAATGTTATGCCGCCTTGGGAAGCGGCTTGAGCG
>JAJUFI010000216.1 GCA_029263795.1 Alcaligenaceae bacterium | reverse complement strand
TTAGTCGGGCCGTCTGCGATGATGACCGAGGGTTCGCCTATCAAGGTTGCAGCCAGGTAAACTTTGCGGCGGGTGCCGGTAGACATCTGCTCGAAGCGTTTGTCCAGGTGCGGCTCCAGGCCCAGGGCATAGGCGATGTCGAATACATCGTCGCCGAGTGGCACTTTCTTTTCCTGAGCCAGGCGTTGCAGCAATTCACGCCCGCTGATGTCCGGGAAGCCCATGCAGTCGTCGGGCACAAAGGCCAGGTATTGCCTGGCCTGTGCGGGCGATTTGAATATGGAGTGGCCTTCCACCAAAACATCGCCTGTGTCGGGCTTCAGGGCGCCGGCCAGAACCATCAGCAGGGTGGTTTTGCCTGTGTTGTCCTCTTCGCTCAAGGCGTAGCAGCCGGGTGTGAATTCCCGGTTCAACCCTTGGAACAGCTGGCGTTCGCCATAGCGTTTGCTCAGGTTTTGAATGGTCAGAATGCTCATGGCTGGTGGTTCCTCCGCCTGCGCAGGGTATTGGCTCGCGTCAAAATGCCGCTACGGTACCCCAAGCTTTTCACCGTACGCAAGGCGGGTGCGGTCGTGCAGATCTGAATGCAAGCTGGCCACAGTATGCTTCCTTGATGGCAGGGGGGGGCGGCTATCATGAGACAATCATTCCGTTTCCGGTTATTCATAAGCAGATGCCATGGCGATGCGGCGCTACCTGCCTTTCCTGAACTGGCCACGTCTCACACTCAAGTTGTTCGAGCGCGAATTCTTCGCAGGCCTGACGGTGGGCCTAATGGCGCTGCCGCAAAGCGTGGCGTATGCAGGGCTGGCCGGAATGCCGCTGGTCACCGGCATTTATGCGACTTTGCTGCCAACACTGGTGGCGGCGCTGTTCAGTGCGACGCCCAGGCTGGCAGTGGGGCCGACGGCGCTCACTTGTCTGCTTGTATTTGGTTCCTTGTCCGGCATGGCGGAACCTGGCAGTGCGCAATGGGTGGTGCTGGCTGGCTGGTTGGCCCTGTTGAGTGGGGCGTTCCAGGTGGCACTGGGCGGCCTGCGGCAGGGCTGGCTGATGGACCTTGTCTCCTCGCCGGTGCTCATGGCATTCACGCAGGCCGCAGCCCTGCTCATTATTACGTCGCAGCTGCCAGGGCTGCTGGCGCTGCAGTGGAGTGATGGTGTGGTGCATGACTGGCATCCGCCATCCGCGATTCTGGGGCTGCTTTCCCTGGCCTTCATTCTGGCCTGCAAGCGTTTGCGGCCTTCCATTCCCGCTGTGTTCTTTCTGTTGGTGGTTACCGCGGCCGTCGCCTGGTGGTTCGATTGGGACTCTCACGGGGTGGGCGTGGTGGGGCCGCTGCCCGGGGGCTTCCCGCCGCTTGGTTGGCCGGGCTGGCTGGGTTGGGAATCCTTACTGGAGTTGGTGGTGCCGGCTTTGGTCATTGCTCTGGTCAGCTTTATGGAAACGGCCGCCAGTGCGCGTCTGGACAACGCACAGAGCGGTGAGCGCTGGGATCGCGACCAGGATCTTATCGGCCAGGGGGCGGCAAAACTGGCCGCAGCGCTGTGCGGCGCTTTTCCCACCAGTACTTCCTTCTCTCGTTCTGCGCTCAACCTGTTTGCCGGTGCGCAGACGGGCTGGTCGAATGTGTTCTGCTGCGTGGTGGTGGGTGTGGTGCTGGCGGTGGGCCTGCCGGTGCTGGCCTGGGTGCCCAAGGCCGTGCTGGCGGCGGTGGTCGTGGCTTCGGTCTTGGGCCTGTTCAAGGTGCAGCCATGGAAATTGTTGTGGCATACCTCAAGGCGCGACCTTTTCGTGGCGGTGCCCACCTTGGTCATCACCTATGTTGCGGCGCCTTCCATGTACTGGGGAATTTGCGCGGGTCTGGTGCTTTCCCTGCTCATATTCGTTTATAGGCGGCTCAACCCGCGCATTGTGGAGTTGGGTCGGCATCCCGACCACAGCTTACGCGACCGCCACCTTTGGGGCCTGCCGCCCCTGCATGAGGGTTGCCTGGTGGTGAGGCCCGACTGTTCGTTGGACTATCTGATTGCGCCTGCCTTCGAGCGGCGGATGCTGGATTTCTGCGAAGGGCGGAACGACCTGCATGCGGTATACATCTTCATGACCGGTGTGAACCTGATTGACGCCACGGGCTTGGAGGTGCTGTCCCGCCTGTTCGACCGCTTCCGCAAGCAGGGCATGAGCATCCACTTGGTGGGGGCCAAGCTGGATGTTGACCGGCGCATGAAGCTGCTTTTTTCCCGCCGGGAGGACGTGCGTTTTCACCGCACGGAGCAGGAGGCATTGGAGTCGATGGAGGAGGCAGTTCCCGAGGAGCCGTCCGGCTTTCATTGAAGTCCCGGCTGCCCTCCGTTATAACGTTTGTTCATCTGGTTTTAAGGGGGTGCATCATGACGAAAGCTTCATCCTTTGCAGGGTTGCGCCGTGCTGTGGTTCTAGCGGCGGTTTCAGGTTTCGGTTTCATGGCTGCAGCGCCTGCGGTGAAGGCGGCGGTGTCGCTGGATGTGCCGTATGTGCCCACCCCTCCGGAAGTGGTCAGCCGCATGCTGGAAGTGGCCAAGGTCGGCCCTCAGGATTTCGTCATTGATCTCGGTTCGGGTGATGGCCGTATCGCCATTGCCGCGGTGAAGGATTTCAAGGCCAAGGGCGCGATGGGGGTGGACATCAACCCGGAACGCATTGCCGAGGCCAACGCCAATGCAAAGAAAGCCGGTGTGAGTGACAAGGTGGAATTCCGTGAAGCGAACTTGTTCCACACGGACTTCTCTTCTGCTTCAGTATTGACAATGTATCTACTGCCGGATGTCAATGTCGCATTGCGCGACAAGGTTCTTCAGATGAAGCCCGGCACCCGGGTGGTGTCTCACGCCTTCGATATGGATGAATGGGAGGCCGACCACTATGAACGGGTGGACGGTCGCTCCGTTTACATGTGGGTGGTTCCGGCGCGTGTGGAAGGGCGCTGGAAGCTGGAAGGGCCAGACGGCGGCATGGAGCTCGACCTTCAGCAGAACTTCCAGCATGTGTCGGGTACAGCCAAAGCTGCGGGTGGTGAGGCATTACCCGTTATCGGCAAGCTGAATGGCTCTTCCCTGGAACTGACTCTGGGCGATGGGCAGAATGCGCGTCGCCTGAGAGGTGATGTCCAGGGCGC
>JAJUFI010000193.1 GCA_029263795.1 Alcaligenaceae bacterium | reverse complement strand
TCCAGCCGGATGATCCGCAAAAGGAACTACCCGAGCATCCGCAAGAAGCTGTGGCGCGGTGCGCTTTGGTCGCCCTCCTACTTCGCAGGCAGCTATCCTTCCCCGGCCTGAAGGCCGAGGCTTGCCGCGCACCGGGTCAAAAATCTTCGGCGGCAAACCCGCGCGGCCTTAGCCCAGACGAGCCACCAGCATGTTCAGCGCCCAGCCACCCACAAGCAGGAAGGTGAAAAGGACTCCCGCAAGAGCCAGGGGTGCAAGGCCGGCCTGGCGGATGGCGCTCGCATGTGTACGCAGGCCCAGGGCCGCCATGGCCATCACCAGCAGAAGGGTACTGACCTCCACCAGGGCGCTGGCAAATTGGGGTGGGATAAGGCCCGTGGAATTGAGACAGACAACAAGAACGAAACCTATGGCAAACCAGGGAACACTGGCCTTAGCGGGTTGGGCATCTTCGCCTTTGCCCAGCCACCCGCGACGCTGGGCCCACCATGAAACGAGGATCAGGAAAGGGGCCAGCATCATCACTCGCAACATCTTGGTGATGACGGCCGAATTGGCCGCCGCAACCCCCACTGAATCACCAGCCGCAACCACCTGTGCTACTTCATGCACTGTGGAACCTATGTATATGCCGAACTCATGCGGTGAGAGACCCAGCAGGGGAAAGAGCATGGGGTAAAGGAACATGCTGATACTGCCGAAAACCACAACTGTGGCAACCGCCACCGACACCTTGTGTGCGGGTGCGCGGGCAACTGGCTCCATGGCCATAACCGCTGCGGCACCACAGATGGCGCTCCCAGCACCCACGAGCATGCAGGTCTGACGATCCAGCTTGAAAACCCTGTGGCCCACCACCATGGCCAGAGAGAAGACGGAAAGTATCACCACGGCATCAAGCACGATGCCCTCCAGGCCGACTGCCGTGGCGTCCTGCAACGTGAGCCTGAAGCCGAACAGAATGATGCCGGCCCGAAGCAGGCGGTTCTTGCAGAAATCCACGCCGGCGCCAGCCTGAGCCGATAGGGCTGGAAAGACCGTATTCCCTGCCAACATTCCCAGAACGATCGCGAGTGTGAGGGCGCTCAGGCCCGCCTTCTGTGTGAAAGCAAGACCGGCACACCAATAGGCCAACCCGCCAATGACTGCGACAAGAATTAGACCCCACCAGATGGTGGGGCCTTTTCCCCGCTCAAGCAGACGGGCGGAAAGATGGCTGGTAGGATGGGCAGACATAAATAACCGCAGGGCATTAAAAAGGTCAACTATCTGGGAGGATCTTAAATAAGCCTGTGTTATAAGTCGAATACATAATATTCACAGACCCATAACCTTCGGTTAAGTAATATGCGACTCAACCTGCACCTGTTGCGGGTGTTCCATACGGTAGTTACGGCTGGAAGTTTCTCCGCAGCAGCGCGGGAACTGCACATCAGTCAGCCAGCCGTGTCCAAGGCGGTTGCCGAACTCGAGCGTCAGCTGGAGCTGGTGCTAATTGAGCGGGGCGGAAGCAGATCCGGCCAGGGGCTGAACCTGACGGAGACAGGGCAGGCGCTAAGAGAACATGCCCGGGCCATCTTTGCGCTGGAACACGCCGCGGTGGAGGAGCTGCAGGCGCGCAGCGGGTTGAAACGCGGGGAACTGGTCGTGGGCGCCAGCACCACGATCGCCAGCTATTGGCTGCCGCGCTACCTGAGGCAGTTCTCACTGCAGTGGCCGGACATTCTCATCAAGGTAGTCGCAGCAAATACCCAGACAGTTGTGGATGAACTCTACGACTGCCGCCTGGACCTTGCGCTGGTCGAGGGTCCTGTACACAAAGAAGGCGTGGCTTATTACCCCTGGAAAGAAGAGCGTCTGGTCATCATTGCAGGGCCTGAGCACCTCACGCTCCAAGCCGCTGAAGAGTGGGCACCCCCACGTCGTTCCGCCGGTGGCAAGGCCGTGCTGATGCGGGCCTCAGACCTGGGAAACCGGACCTGGCTCATGCGCGAGAACGGGTCAGGCACTAGGGAAGTTACCGCGAAGCTATTGAACATGCTGCATATAACCCCAGGCCGCTGCATTGAGATTGGCAGCAATGAAGGAATAGCCCGGGCTGCCGCAGCCGGTTTGGGCATGGCCATGCTGCCTTTTGCGGTTGTCGAAGACCTGATGCAATTGGGCAAGCTGGTGGAAGTCAAGATGGGGGAGATGCCCGGCCTGTCGCGCACACTGTATAGGCTGGAGCGCAAAGACCGGCCGGTCAGCCCCGCAGCGGGCGCGTTCCTGGATATTCTCAGCCGGCCCTCCTAAATTGCGCCGGGCGGGTAATGTTCAGCACTCGACAATATTGACTGCCAGCCCGCCTTGTGAAGTTTCCTTGTACTTGCTCAGCATGTCTGCGCCGGTTTCGCGCATGGTTTTGATGACCTGGTCCAGACTCACCGTATGGGTACCATCACCGTGCAGCGCCATTCTAGCCGCGTTGATGGCCTTGACCGCAGCAATAGCATTTCGCTCGATGCAGGGTATCTGCACTAGCCCTCCCACCGGGTCGCAGGTCAGGCCAAGGTGGTGCTCCATGCCGATTTCGGCTGCATTTTCCACCTGCTCCGGCGAACCGCCAAGCACTGCGCAAAGAGCACCAGCAGCCATGGAACAGGCCACGCCGACTTCACCCTGGCAACCAACTTCAGCTCCGGAAATGGAAGCGTTCTCCTTGTACAGCACCCCAATCGCTGCGGCGGTCAGAAGGAAATCGTGTATGCCGGGGCGCGAAGCACCCTCAATGAAATTCCAGTAATAATGCAGGACAGCCGGCACAATTCCCGCAGCCCCGTTGGTGGGTGCTGTGACCACGCGCCCCCCAGCAGCGTTTTCCTCATTCACGGCCAACGCATAGAGATTGACATAGTCCATGATGGTCAAGGGGTCGACCCCATCCTTACCGCCGCGTGAGTTCAACCTGGCCAAGAGTTCAGGGGCGCGCCGCCTGACCTTGAAGGGACCTGGCAGCAGGCCCTCTGCTTGGCAGCCGCGTTCCACACAAGAGCGCATGGTGTCCCAGATGCGGTCCAGGCCGTTTTCGGTTTCGGCGTCGGGTCGCCACTGCCTTTCATTTTCACGCATGATGTCGGCTATGGAGCATGTGTGCTCGCGGCACAGGTTCAGCAGATCTGCCCCGCTGCGGAAGGGGCGCGGCAGCTCGGCCATGGTGGGAAGGCGAGGAGGGAGAGGGTCGGCATTTGCATCACCCTGTACGACAAAGCCCCCGCCAACAGAGTAATAGCTGCGTTCCAGCAGAAGCTCGCCAGCGCCATTCAGCGCGAGGCAACGCATGCCGTTCGGGTGGAATGGCAGTGTGCGGAAGGGCTTGTAGATAATGTCTTCTGTTTCGTCGAACCGAAGGCTGTGTTCGCCGAACAAGGTAATACTTCGCTTGCTGCGCATCTCAGCGAGCAAACCGGCAACGCGATCGACGTCAACCGTTTCGGGGTCGTGTCCTGCCAGACCCAGCATTACTGCGGTATCGGTGCCATGCCCTTTGCCGGTCGCTCCTAGCGAACCGTACAGTTCCACGACCACCCGTTCAACAGCTGTTTCCAATGCTCCTGAGCGCAGCAATTTGGCAAACATCCTTGCGGCCCGCATGGGGCCGACCGTGTGAGAGCTGGATGGCCCGATGCCAATCTTGAAAATATCGAAAACGCTGATAGCCATTCACGTGTCCCCGCGTCAATGCTTTTGCTGTCAGACCATCTTATCAAGCCATACTGTTTAGAACTACTGAATTAAATTAACTATATTAGTTAGAATATCTAACTAATTTGCCGGTCATAAGCTGCAGACGCCTGTGGTGCCATCCCACTGAAGAATACACATATGGATTTCTCCCGCCTGCGAACTCTACGCGAACTTGCTCACCGCCCCACCATGGCAGCGGTGGCAGAAGCGCTGTTCCTCACACCTTCGGCAGTATCCCAGCAAATCACCCAACTGGAGCAGGAAACCGGTGTCACGCTGGTCGAACGTGAGGGCAGGGGGGTACGCCTGACTCCGGCCGG
>JAJUFI010000090.1 GCA_029263795.1 Alcaligenaceae bacterium | reverse complement strand
CCCGTTGCCTTCTGTCCTCCGCTATCCGCTATCCGGTTTGGCCGTGTCGCGGAAGGTTGTCCTGCACATAAACGAGCGAGACGCTCGGCTAGGTGAAGCGAATATATGTCATCTGAAAAAGAGCTTTTGGCCACTTCCTATCTGTTTGGAAGCAATGCGCCTTATGTCGAGGAGCTGTACGAATCCTATCTGGATAATCCCGGCTCCATCCCGGAACAATGGCGCAACTATTTTGATCAGCTACAAAATTTGCCCGCACCGGGCGGTTCACCGCAGACGCGTGATCAGGCCCACGCGCCCATTGTGGAATCGTTCGCGCAGCGCGCCAAGGCAAATGCGTTCATTTCGCACGTGCCGGAACCTGATCTCTCTGTCGCCAGCAAGCAAATTTCGGTGCAGTCGCTCATCGCCGCCTATCGCTCACTGGGTGTGCGTGTGGCCGATCTCGACCCGCTCAAGCGTCATGAACGTCCGAACATCCCCGAGCTTGATCCGGCCTTCTACGGTCTGACCGAAGCCGATCTCGATCGCGTCTATGCCGCGACCAACACCTACTTCACCAAGGCCGACTCCATGACCTTGCGTGACCTGCTCAAGGCGCTGCGCGACACATACTGCCGCAGCATCGGGGCCGAGTTCATGCACATCTCCGACCCCACCGCCAAGCGCTGGATCCAGGAACGTCTCGAGTCCACCTTCGGTACGCCGTCCTTCACGCCCGAGCACAAGCGCAACATCTTGCAGCAGCTCACGGAAGCGGAAGGTCTGGAACGCTATCTGCACACCAAGTACGTGGGTCAGAAGCGCTTCTCGCTGGAAGGTGGCGAGAGCTTCATCGCCTGCATGGACGAAGTCGTCAATCACGGTGGTGAAAACGGCGTTCAGGAAATCATCGTGGGCATGGCTCACCGTGGCCGCCTGAACATGCTCGTGAACATCATGGGCAAGATGCCCGGCGACCTGTTCGCAGAATTCGAAGGCAAGCATGCCGAAGGCCTGACCGACGGCGACGTGAAGTACCACAACGGCTTCTCCAGCGACCTGTCCACCCGTGGCGGCCCCGTCCACCTTTCACTGGCCTTCAACCCCTCCCACCTGGAAATCGTCAACCCCGTGGTCGAAGGCAGCACCCGTGCGCGCCAGGACCGTCGTGGCGACAATACCGGTGCCCAGGTTCTGCCCGTGCTCGTTCATGGTGACGCGGCTTTTGCCGGCCAGGGTGTGGTCATGGAAACCCTCAACCTGGCCCAGACACGTGGTTACGGTACGGGCGGTACGCTGCACATCGTCATCAACAACCAGATCGGCTTCACCACCTCCGACCCGCGCGATACACGTTCCACGCTGTATTGCACCGACGTCGTGAAGATGATCGAAGCGCCCGTCTTCCACGTTAATGGCGACGACCCCGAAGCAGTGGTGTTCGTCACCCAGCTGGCGCTCGAATACCGCATGAAGTTCCGTCACGATGTTGTGATCGACATCGTCTGTTTCCGCAAACTGGGCCACAACGAGCAAGACACTCCCTCGCTCACCCAGCCGCTCATGTACAAGAGCATTGGCAAACACCCCGGCACCCGCAAGCTCTACGCCGACAAGCTCGTTGCCCAGGGCGTGTTGCAGCCTGAAGAGCCGGAACTAATGGTCAAGAACTACCGTCAGATTCTCGACGACGGTCAGCGTACCATCGAGCCCGTGCTCACCGATTACAAGCCGA
Organism: Alcaligenaceae bacterium; assembly: GCA_029263795.1. Taxonomy (GTDB): domain Bacteria; phylum Pseudomonadota; class Gammaproteobacteria; order Burkholderiales; family Burkholderiaceae_B; genus Yanghanlia. Next base: position 8,478 of record JAJUFI010000090.1, on the reverse strand, counting down.
AGTACGCCACCGACTGGTCTCCTTTCCTGGGAGCCAAATGGACGGATCACGCCGACACCGGCGTACCGCTGGCCGAACTGCAACGCATTGGCGAGCGCATCACGACCGTGCCGGAAGGCTTCTCGGTTCACCCGCTGGTCAACCGCCTGTTGAACGACCGTCGAGCCATGATTCGCGGCGAAGCGCGTGTCGACTGGGGCATGGGCGAGCACCTGGCCTTTGCAACCCTGGTGGCAAGCGGCTACCCGGTGCGCATCACCGGCCAGGACTCCGGTCGCGGCACCTTCACACACCGTCACGCTGTTCTGCACGATCAGAACCGTGAGCGTTGGGATGACGGTACCTACATTCCGCTGCAGAATGTCTCCGAGAACCAGGCTCCGTTCACGGTCATTGACTCCGTGCTGTCCGAAGAAGCGGTTCTGGCATTCGAATACGGCTACGCAGCAACCGAACCCAATACTCTCACTATCTGGGAAGCGCAGTTCGGCGACTTCGTCAACGGTGCGCAAGTCGTGATCGACCAGTTCATCGCTTCCGGCGAAGCCAAGTGGGGCCGTCATTGCGGGCTCACCATGATGCTTCCGCACGGCTACGAAGGCCAGGGTCCGGAGCACTCCTCCGCCCGTATCGAGCGCTTCCTGCAGCTGTGTGCCGACAACAATATCCAGTGTGTGCAGCCGACCAACGGGGCCCAGATTTTCCACCTGCTGCGTCGCCAGATGATTCGCCAGTTCCGCAAGCCGCTGGTCATCTTCACGCCCAAATCGCTGCTGCGCAACAAGGAAGCCACCTCTCCGCTGGAAGATCTCGTTAATGGTCACTTCCAGACTGTAATTGGCGAAACCGACGCTTCCATCGATGCGTCCGCTGTTACCCGCGTCATCGCCTGCTCCGGCAAGGTCTACTACGACCTCGTCAATGCACGCAAGGAAACCGGCCGCAGCGACATCGCCATCATCCGCATTGAGCAGCTTTACCCCTTCGCACACAAGGCTTTCGAGGCGGAATTCAACAAGTACCCGAACGCGACAGAAGTCGTCTGGGTACAGGACGAACCTCAGAACCAGGGTCCGTGGTTCTATATTCAGCACCACCTGTTCGAGCACATGAAGGAAGGCCAGAAGCTGGGTTATGCAGGCCGTCCCGCATCGTCTTCGCCTGCCGTGGGCTACCTGGCCAAGCACATTGAGCAGCAGCGCGCGCTGCTCGAGGCCGCCATGGCGACGAAGTTCAAGGGCTTCACGCTGAGCAAGTAACAGACACTTAAAACTCCAGAAACGGATACCGATATGGCAATTACCGATGTTGTAGTCCCACAGCTTTCCGAGTCTGTCTCGGAAGCCACTCTGCTCGAATGGAAAAAGCAGCCCGGCGAAGCCGTGGAAATCGATGAAATCCTGATCGAGGTCGAAACCGACAAGGTCGTGCTGGAAGTGCCTGCGCCCGCCGCCGGCGTGTTGAAGGAAATCGTCAAGGGTGACGGCGCCACAGTCGTCGCCGGCGAAGTCCTGGCTCGCATTGACACCGAAGGCAAGGCAAGCTCCGCTGCCGCTCCGGCCGCAGAAGCACCTGCAGCAGCCGCTCCGGCCGCTGCACCCGCGGCGGCTGCTCCGGCACCCGCAGCAGCCGCCATCACCTCGCCTGCAGCCGGTAAGATCCTCGCCGAAAAGGGTGTTGATCCCGCAACGGTCGAAGGTTCCGGCCGCGGTGGCCGCATCACCAAGGGTGATGCGCTGGCAGCCGAAGCCGGCGCCGCCAAGAAGCCGGCTGCACCTGTCGCGCCTCCTTCCCTGTCCCTGGATGGCCGTCCCGAGCAGCGTGTGCCCATGAGCCGCCTGCGCGCCCGGGTAGCCGAGCGTCTGCTGCAATCTCAGCAGGAAAACGCCATCCTGACCACTTTCAACGAAGTCAACATGCAGGCCGTGATCGACCTGCGCAAGAAGTACAAGGACAGCTTCGAGAAGGAACACGGCGTCAAGCTGGGTTTCATGTCCTTCTTCGTGAAGGCTGCGGTCGCCGCACTGAAGAAATACCCGATCGTCAACGCTTCGGTCGACGGCAAGGACATTATCTACCACGGCTATTTCGACATCGGCATTGCTGTTGGCAGCCCCCGTGGTCTGGTGGTGCCCATCCTGCGTAACGCCGATCAAATGTCCATCGCCGATATCGAAAAGGCGATTGCCGACTTCGGCGCACGTGCGCGCGACGGCAAACTGGGTCTGGAAGAGCTGACCGGAGGTACCTTCTCCATCTCCAACGGTGGTGTGTTTGGTTCCATGCTCTCCACACCCATCATTAATCCTCCGCAGTCTGCGATCCTCGGCATTCACGCCACCAAGGATCGTCCGGTTGTGGAAAACGGCCAGATCGTCATCCGCCCGATGAACTACCTGGCACTGTCCTATGACCACCGTATCATCGACGGCCGCGAAGCTGTGCTGGCCCTGGTGGCAATCAAGGAAGCGCTGGAAGACCCGCAGCGCCTGCTGCTGGACGTCTGATGCTTCGAGTCGCCTGAAGAGCCCCGGCATGGCTAGGCCCGGATTTTTTCCGCGCCCGGCTCGGCCGGGGTTTTTACTGGGCTGAATTTCGAGCGCTTCCCCTGAACCAACACATACAGACAGAGATTAAAAATGGCAAAACAATTCGACCTCGTCGTCATCGGTGCCGGCCCTGGCGGCTATATTGCGGCCATCCGCGCAGCACAACTGGGCATGAGCGTGGCTTGTATCGATGCATGGGCTAATGCAGACGGCAAGCCCGCACCTGGTGGTACCTGCACCAATGTGGGTTGCATCCCCTCCAAGGCCTTGTTGCAGTCCTCCGAGCATTTTGAGCAAGCCAACCATCATTTCGAAGAGCATGGCATTGAAGTAAAGGGCGTGAGCCTGAAGCTGGACAAGCTCATCGGCCGCAAGGACACTGTCGTCAAGCAGAATAACGACGGCATTCTTTACCTGTTCAAAAAGAACAAGGTCAGTTTCTTCCACGGCACCGGCTCCTTCACCGGACAGGTCGATGGTGGCTGGAGCATCAAAGTTGCCGGCAAGGACGAAGAAGAACTGGTGGGCAAGCACGTCATCGTGGCAACCGGCTCCACTCCACGCCAGCTGCCCGGCCTTGATTTCGACGAAGAAGTTGTGCTGTCCAACGACGGTGCCCTGCGCATTCCTTCCGTTCCCAAGAAACTGGGCGTGATCGGTGGCGGCGTGATCGGTCTGGAACTGGGCAGCGTATGGCGTCGTCTTGGTGCTGAAGTCACCGTGCTGGAAGCCATGCCCGAATTTCTGGCGGTTGCCGACCAGCAGGTGGCCAAGGAAGCACTCAAGGTCTTCACCAAGCAGGGTCTGAAGATCGAAACCGGTGTGAAGATTGCCGATGTCAAGGCGACTGGCAAGGGCGCCACCATCCAGTACACCAACGCCAAGGGCGAAGAGCAGAAGCTGTCGGTGGATCGCCTCATCGTTTCCATTGGTCGTGTGCCCAACGTGCAGGGTCTGAACGCCGAATCCGTTGGTTTGAAGCTCGACGAACGCGGCTTCATCGCCGTGGACGACGATTGCCGCACCAACCTGCCCAATGTCTGGGCGGTGGGTGACGTGGTGCGTGGCCCCATGCTGGCCCACAAGGCGGAGGAAGAAGGCGTTGCAGTGGCTGAACGTATCGCTGGTCAGCATGGCCATGTGAATTTCGCCACCATTCCTTCCGTCATCTACACCTCGCCTGAAATCGCCTGGGTTGGCAAGAATGAACAGCAGCTCAAGAAGGAAGGCGTCGACTACAAGGCCGGCAGCTTCCCCTTCATGGCCAACGGCCGCGCGCGCGCCCTGGGTGACACCACCGGCTTCGTGAAGATTCTTGCCGACGCCAAGACAGACGAAGTGCTTGGGGTGCACATCATCGGCCCCATGGCATCGGAACTGATCGCCGAAGCGGTCACCATCATGGAGTTCCGTGGTGCAGCTGAAGACATCGCACGCATCTGCCACGCTCACCCGACGCTTTCCGAAGCGGTCAAGGAAGCTGCCCTGGCAGTTGACAAGCGCACTCTGAACTTCTGATGCAGGCGCAAGCGGGCTCGTATGGGGAGCCCGCCGGCCGCCTTACAGATGAAGTCTGTCCCAGCCGGCTGCTTGCCGGCGAGTTCCGGCCACAGGGAAGCGTGTCATCTTGCAGCTTCCGGGGCCGGAAATCCTTTCAAAAGGGCGGCCGAGTATCCGCCCTTTTTTGAGTCTGGCTTTTCATGAACGTACGCGAGTATTACCGCAGCGCATTGGCAGAACGTGGCTATGAGCCCGATGCAGCGCAGGAACGCGCAATCGATCGACTGCAGCGTTATTACGATGATTGGGTCAACTTCAAGAAGGCGCGGTCCTCGCGGCTGAAGAAGCTGTTCAAGCGTCCCGCGGTGCCGCGCGGCGTGTATCTCTGGGGTGGTGTGGGGCGCGGCAAGAGCTTCATCATGGACGCCTTTTACCTAACCGTCCCGGTGAAGCGGAAGACCCGTTTGCATTTCCACGAGTTCATGCGTGGTGTACATGCGGAACTGAAGCAGGTGAGAGGCCGGCAGGATCCGCTTGATGAAGTCGCCGACCGTATCGCCAAACGCTACAGGCTGATCTGTTTCGACGAGTTCCATGTGTCGGACGTGGCAGACGCTATGATTCTGTACAAGTTGCTGCAGGGGCTGTTCGATCGGGGCACATCTTTCGTGATGACGTCGAACTACGAACCGGAAACTCTCTATCCGGACGGCCTGCATCGCGACCGCATTCTTCCCGCCATCGCTCTGATCAAGGCGCAGATGGATATACTCAATGTAGATACTGGAGTAGACTATCGGAGGCGGTCACTGGAGCAGGTTCGCACCTATCTTACGCCCTTGTCCGAGGAAACCACTTCTGAGCTTCGGGCGAATTTCCAGCGTCTGGCAGATACCGCCGAAATGGAGCCAGTGCTGGAAATCGAGAATCGCCAATTGCCCGTCGTTGCACTCGCCGGGAATGTGGTCTGGTTCGATTTTGCGACACTCTGCGGCACCCCGCGTTCGCAGAACGATTATCTGGAACTGGCCAGCCGCTTCCAGACAGTGATACTTTCTGATGTGCCGCGCATGAACGAACGTCAGGCTTCGGAGGCAAGGCGTTTCACCTGGCTGGTGGATGTCTTCTACGATCACAAGGTGAAGCTGATCATTTCCGCGGAGTGTCCGCCGGAAGAGCTTTATACTCGGGGGCCCATGTCCAACGAGTTCCACCGCACGGTGTCGCGCATGGTGGAAATGCAGTCGCGCGAATACCTGGAATCCGAACGCAGGCTTGCCGTAACCCTTTGAGGGGCGGCAGGCAGGCATCCACGCTTGATTTCACAGCTGAACAAAATGAATACGCGAGTCCTTACAGGAATCACCACCACCGGAACCCCGCACCTGGGCAACTACGCAGGCGCGATTCGGCCTTCCATTCAGGCCAGCACTCTGCCGGATGTCGACGCCTTCTACTTCATGGCCGACTACCACGCGCTCATCAAGTGTGAAGACCCTGCGCGGATTGCCCGCTCGCGGCTGGAGATCGCAGCCACCTGGCTGGCTGCGGGTCTGGACCCGGATCGCGTCACTTTCTACCGCCAGTCCGACATTCCTGAAATTCCGGAACTGTGCTGGATGCTCTGCTGTGTGACGGCCAAGGGGTTAATGAACCGCGCTCATGCCTACAAGGCGGCGGTGGACCAAAATGTTGCGCGCAATGCGGACGAAGATGAAGGCGTCACGATGGGCCTGTTTTCCTATCCCGTCCTCATGGCGGCCGACATCCTCATGTTCAACGCGAACAAGGTGCCCGTGGGGCGGGACCAGATCCAGCACCTGGAGATGGCAAGAGACATCGCCCAGCGCTTCAACCACCTTTACGGTCAGGGCGAAGAACTCTTCGTGCTTCCGGAAGTGCAGGTGGATGATGACGTGGCCACGCTGCCGGGGCTGGATGGCCGCAAGATGTCCAAGAGTTACGACAACACCATTCCGCTTTTTGAAGGTGGCAGCGCCGCCATGCGGAATGCCGTAATGCGCATCGTCACTGACTCGCGTGGCCCGGGTGAGCCCAAGGATGCCGAGAGTTCACACCTGTACACCATATACCGGGCATTCGCCTCGGCCGAGCAAGCTGCGAAATTCAAGCAGGCTCTTGAAGAAGGCCTGGCCTGGGGCGAAGCGAAAAAGCAGTTGTGCGACCGCATAGAAGCGGAAATAGGGCCCATGCGTGATCGCTACGCTGAGTTCATGGCACGTCCGGATCGCATTGAGGATATCCTCCAGGCCGGTGCTGAGAAGGCTCGCCGGCTAGCTGTCCCCTTCATGGAACGCCTGCGCGAAGCCGTGGGCCTGCGGCGTCACGTTTCCGTCCCCGTGGCGGGTTCGGAACAGGCAGCAGGCAAGTCGAAGGGGAAGGCGGCGCGTTTCGTCAGCTTCCGTGACGCTGACGGCAGCTTCCGCTTCCGCCTGATCAGTGGCGAGGGTACCGAGCTGCTGCTTTCGGAGCCTTTCTCAGATCCCAAGGCGGCTGGTGTGGCAATCAAGGCCCTGCAGCAAGCCGGTGCTCTGCAGGAACTGGGTCACCAGGAAGGCGACCTGCTGGTGATCCGGCTGGACGGCCAGAAAGTGGCCGCGTTCCCCGCCGAAGTTGCTGCCGACGTGCGTACTGCTCTGGAGTCTATGGCGGGCTGACCGCTTGCAGCGCTGCCCGGCCTTGGTGTGGCAAGGCCGGGGGAAGGCGGGGTCAGCGTTTCAGTTTAGCAAAGGCAGCGGCCATTGCGCCGGTAGGCTCGGGCTGGCGGTTGCCCTGGCGGCCCTCGCCACCGCGCCCGCCTTGTGGGCGCCCGCGCGCCGGAGCGTCCGAGGTGCGACCATTGCCGCGGCGTACCGGCGCGGAATCATCATTCAGACGCATGGTCAGCCCAATACGCTTGCGCGCAACATCCACTTCCTGCACCTTTACCTTGACGGTCTGGCCCACACGCACAACGTCACGGGGATCCTTCACAAAAGTTTCCGACAGGGCGGAAATATGCACCAGTCCGTCCTGATGTACACCTATGTCCACAAAGGCACCAAAGTTGGCCACATTGGTGACCACGCCTTCCAGAATCATGCCCGGAGCAAGGTCCTGGATGGTGTTCACGCCTTCCATGAACTGAGCCGTCTTGAACTCCGGACGTGGGTCCCTGCCGGGTTTTTCCAGCTCATTGAAGATGTCCTTGACCGTGGGCAGACCAAAGCGTTCGTCGGTGAAGTCTGCAGGAGACAGGCCCTTGAGCGCCCCTGCATTGCCCATCACGCTGCGGACGTCGGCCTGGATGCGCTGGAGAATGCGTTCTACCACAGGGTAGGCTTCGGGGTGGACGGCCGAGCTGTCCAGCGGGTTGTCGCCATCTGGAATGCGCAGGAAGCCTGCAGCCTGTTCGAAGGCTTTTTCACCAAAGCGGGGCACCTTCATCAGGGCCTTGCGGTTGGGGAAGGCCCCGAATTCATCGCGGTACGCCACGATATTGCGCGCCAGGCCGGCATTCAGACCGGACACTCGCGCAAGCAGGGCGGCGGAGGCGGTGTTGACGTTCACACCGACCGCATTCACGCAGTCTTCGACGACGGCATCCAGGGAGCGGGCCAGCTCACGCTGGTTGACATCGTGCTGATACTGGCCGACGCCAATGGCTTTGGGTTCGATCTTGACCAGTTCGGCCAGTGGGTCCTGCAGCCGGCGGGCAATGGAAACCGCGCCGCGCAGGCTGACATCCAGATCTGGAAACTCCTGTGCGGCTAGCTCTGACGCCGAATACACCGAGGCGCCGGCTTCGGATACCATGACCCGTGTGAGGCCGAGTTCCGGATGCATTTGCTGCAGATCTGCCACCAGTTTTTCCGTTTCCCGAGAGGCGGTGCCGTTGCCAATGGCCACCAGCTGAATCTGGTGACGCTTGGCCATTGCCGCCAGGGTGCGAAGACTGCCCTCGCGGTCGCGGCGCGGTTCGAACGGGTAGATGGTGGCCGTGTCCAGCAGCTTGCCGGTGGAGTCGATGGCACACACTTTCACTCCGGTGCGTATGCCGGGGTCCAGGCCCAGGACGCTCTTCCGGCCGGCTGGTGCTGCCAGCAACAGGTCCTTGAGGTTGGCCGCGAATACACGGATCGCCTCTTCTTCGGCGGATTCACGCAGCCGGCTGATGAATTCGGTCTCGAAGGAAGTCAACAGTTTCACGCGCCATGTCCAACGGCAGACTTCGCCCAGCCAGCGTTCTCGCGCCGGGGCCTGCAAATCGAACTTTGCGTCCAGGTTAAGATGGTCTGCAATACGCTGAACGCAGGGGTGGGGAAGGAGTTCCTCCAGTTCGGGCTCCAGGCCGACCCGCAGGTCCAACACACCTTGCTGCCTGCCCCGTAGCAGCGCGAGGACGCGGTGCGAAGGCAGCGTACGCAGT
>JAJUFI010000133.1 GCA_029263795.1 Alcaligenaceae bacterium | reverse complement strand
GGACGCATTCTGATGAGCGGCCTCTTCGGCGCTGGCCATCCACGCCTTGTCTTCGCCCTTCGGCCAGCGCTGGCCGCGGGGTTTGAGGCCGTATGCAGAGAGCTGCGCTGCAACCTGCAGCCCCGATGCGTCGTCCTGTCCAAGGTTGATGATCCATGCGCATTTGTCCGTCATGGTTACCTCAAGCGAAAGTGGCGCTGAACTGCCCGTCTTCATCGACCTGCAGGCGGGCGCTGTGTATGGGCGTACCCGCCGCCATGGCGGCAAGCAACTGGTTGGACAGCATGGGCATAATGCTGCCGCGCAGAATGAAGTCGATGTTGCGGGCACCGGTTTCCACTTCCGTGCACCGCGCCGTAATGGTGTCGACGACTTCGTCGGGCACTTCCAGTGTGATCTTGTTGTTCTGGCGCATGCGCGCTGCCAGCTTGTCGAGCTTGAGCCGGACAATGCCGCGCAAAGCTTCGTCCTTCAGGGTGAGGAAGGGCACGATGGTCATGCGCGCCAGCAGTGCAGGCTTGAAGTGGTTTGAAAGAATGGGGCGGATGGCAGCCTGAATGACTTCCATGGGCGGCGGTTCGTCACCCGCACACAATTCGGTGATGACGTCCAGCGCCAGGTTGGAGGTGAGAAAAACCACCGTGTTACGGAAGTTGATCTCACGGCCTTCGCCATCGGACAGCACACCTTTGTCAAACACCTGGTAGAACAGGTTGACTACATCAAGGTGGGCTTTTTCGACTTCATCCAGCAACACCACCGAATAGGGGCGCTGGCGCACGGCCTCAGTAAGAATGCCGCCTTCGCCATAGCCGACATAACCGGGGGGCGAGCCTACCAGGCGGCTTACGGTGTGCTTTTCCTGGAATTCCGACATGTTGATGCTGACCAGGGACTGCTCGCCGCCAAACATGGTGTCGGCAATGGTTAGTGCCGTTTCCGTCTTGCCGGTGCCGGAGGGGCCTACCAGCAGGAAAATGCCCATGGGCTGGTTCGGGTCCTGAATGCCCGAACGTGCGGATTTCAGCACTTCAGAGATGGTCGAAAGTGCGTAGGGTTGGCCCTTGATGCGCTCGGCCAGGGTGGCTTCCAAGGTGAGGGCGGCGCTGGCCTGGTCGCGCATCATCTTGCCCAGCGGGATGCCAGTTCGGTCGGAAACGACCTTGGCCACGGTGTCGGGCGAGACATCAATGAAGATGAGTTTTTCTTCTGCCTGCAGGGCAGCGAATTCCTGTTCGGCGGCGATCAGGGCAGCTTCAAGGTCATCAGCGCCATCGGGATTGCCCGCCCGTTGTGCGCGCAGTTCGAGTATCTTGCGGGCCAGGGCATGCTGGGCTTCGAAGCGGGCGCGCAGTTCGTCAAGTTCCTGCTGAACAGTCGCCGCTTCGGCATCGATTTCTGCCAGACGCTCGGCGGAAATGGGGATGCGGTTTTCCGCGTCGCGCATCAGGCCGCGCTTTTCGCGCTCCAGCATCTGCAGCCGGCGCTCACGGTCTTCGATGAAATCAGGCTTGGACGACAAATTCACCTTAATGCGGGCACAGGCGGTGTCGAGCAAGTCGATGGCCTTGTCGGGAAGCTGGCGGCCGGTGATGTAGCGGTTGGAAAGCTCCGCTGCGGCAACCAGGGCGTCGTCGCGAATCAAGACCTTGTGGACTTGTTCGTAGCGGTCTTTCAACCCACGCAGAATCTGCACCGCCATGGCGGTGGAAGGCTCGTCCAGCTTCACCAGTTCGAAGCGCCGTGCCAGAGCAGCGTCTTTTTCGAAATACTTCTTGTATTCGCTCCATGTGGTGGCGGCGATGGTGCGCAGCTCGCCACGGGCGAGTGCCGGCTTGAGCAGGTTGGCGGCGTCGCTGGTACCGGCGCTGCCGCCGGCACCAATCAGGGTATGGGCTTCGTCAATGAACAGAATGATGGGAGTGGGGGAGGCCTTGATCTCGTTGATCACCCCGCGCAGGCGGTTTTCGAATTCCCCCTTCACGCCGGCGCCGGCTTCCAGAGCGCCCATGTCCAGCCCCAGCAAAGTTACGCCCTTGAGCACTTCGGGCACGTCGTCTTCCACGATGCGCAGGGCCAGGCCCTCGATGACAGCTGTTTTTCCCACGCCCGGGTCACCCACGCAGATGGGGTTGTTCTTGCGGCGGCGAGCAAGAATATCCACCATTTGGCGAATTTCTGCATCGCGACCGAATACAGGGTCAATCTTGCCGGCACGGGCCTTGGCAGTGAAATCTTCGCAAAAACGCTCGATGGCCGAACCGCCACGGCCGCCTTCCGGCCCGCCTGCTGAGGTGCCGGCCGAGACACTGGAACCACTCAAGTTGACGGCCTCGGCACTTTCCCGCGAAGCACTGGCCACCTGCCCCAGCAGGGCTACCACCTTGTTCTTGTCGAGGTCGGAAAGCAACGAGGCATAGCCCCCGCTGGCATAGAAGGATGCCCGCGCCACAAAGGCCGCCAGCAATGCGCCCGAGCGGATGCTGCCTTCATAAAGCTCCACGGAAGCAACCAGCCAGGCGTCAGAGAAGAGTTCGGGCAGCTGGGGCGAAAACTGCGGGCGCCCGCTGTTGCCGCTCTTGTAGCTTTCCAGGGTCTGGTCGATGGCTCGCAGCAAACGGCCCGGGTCGATACCAGCCTGTTTCAGAACCAGCTGGAAGTCTGAGCGCGGGTCTTCGACCAGGCGCACCAGCATGTGTTCTATGGTGATTTCGTAATGCGTCCGGTTCAGGCACAAACCTGCGGCATGCTCCAGCGCATCGCGGCAGGTGGGGTTGAGCCGGTCGACCAGGGATTTGAAATCAACGATCTGCATGGAAGGTATCCCGTGGCGGCGGGTTCATCAGAAATGGAGGCTTTGCTCGCCCAGCATCAGCGCGCACCAATGAAAAGAGCCGCCGTGTACAGCGTGTCGCGCGGCTCTTTCAGACTTTTTGAAACGACTGGCAAGCCGCGGTGGCGCCAAGCGGCCACTCGACTTGTTGCGGAAAAGGGGTCAGGCCTTCGGTGCGTTCCAGGAATCCTGTGCCTCAATGCCGTCTGGTACGAAGGTTTCAATGATGGTCTCATAGGTGAAGGAGACCGCTTCCATGTGGCCCATGGACTTGTTGGCAGGGTCCAGACACATGGGCACAAACTTGTGCATGGAAGTGATGATGGCGTTCTTGATTTCGACGGTGTAGTAAAGCTCTTCCTTGCCCTGCGGCGAGATGCGGTAGTACTCGAGCTTGGCGGAAGTGAGCTGTTCACCCGAGGTGAGCGCCTGGAAAAGCTTGGGCGAGGACTTGTCGATTTCCTTCGTGATGGTCAGCGGGCCATGGATACGCTTGCCGGTGGGCAGACCCGTTTGCAGTGACTTGGGGATCTCGATGGTGTGATCGACCGCTTGTACGAGGATGGTGTCTTCGTGGCCCTGAATGGTGCAGCTTCCGTCTATCTTTCCTTGCGTCTGTCCCGTCAGGGTCAGATAACCTGGCATAGGCATGGTTTTTCTCCTTTAAGCCGGTTGTGTCTTGTGAGGTGAAACTGCTATTTGTCCAACTTGCCTACAAGAGACAAGGTGAAGGATGCTCCCATGTATTTGAAATGGGGGCGAACCCGCATGGAAACCCGATACCAACCCGGGTCTCCTTCAACATCTTCAACATTGATCTGTGCCGTGCGCAGCGGACGACGGCTCCGGACTTCAGGCCCGGGAGCGTCCATGTCGGCGACGTATTGGCGTATCCAGTTGTTGAGTTCGCCTTCGAGATCGGCGCGTTCCTTCCAGGTACCGATGTTTTCTCGTTGCAGCACCTTGATGTAGTGCGCCAGCCTGCTGACGACGAAAATATACGGAAGCTGCGTACCCAGCTTGTAATTGGTTTCCGCTTCCTTGCCTTCTTTGGTGTTGCCGAAGAACTTCGGCTTCTGGGCGGAGTTGGCGGAGAAGAAGGCGGCGTTGTCGCTGTTCTTGCGCATGGCCAGGGCAATGAAACCCTGTTCGGCAAGTTCGAATTCGCGCCGCTCGGAAATGAGGACCTCGGTGGGGATCTTGGTTTGGATCTCGCCCATGGCCTCGTAGTTGTAGATGGGTAGATCGCCCACCGTGCCGCCGCCTTGCGGGCCGATGATGTTCGCGCACCAGCGGTAGTCGGCAAAGCTTGCCGTGAGACGGGAGGCAAAGGCGAAGGCGGCGTTGCCCCACAGGAAGGCGTCGTTGCCCGAAGTGACGTCTTCCTCGTAATTGAATTTCTTGGACGGCGTGGTGTCGTTGCCGTAGGGAGTGCGCAGCAGGAAGTGTGGCAGCACCAGGCCCACGTAGCGGGAGTCTTCGCTTTCGCGGAATGCGTTCCACTTCGTGTACTGCGGCATTTCAAAGATGGAGGAAAGATCTTTGAGATCAGGCAGTTTGGCGAAGCTGTCTAGCCCGAAGAACTGCGGGCCGGCCGCGGCGATGAAGGGTGCGTGGCTCATGGAAGCGACGCTGGCGCAATACTGCAGCAGCTTCACGTCGCTGGCGCCGGGCCCGAATTCGTAGTTGGCAATGATGGCGCCGAAAGGCTGGCCGCCGAACTGACCGAATTCCGCCGTGTAGCAGTTCTTGTAGAGGCCGGACTTGGTGACTTCCGGGGAGTCTTCGAAATCGCTCAGCAAGTCTTCCTTGCTGACGTTCATGATCTGCAGCTTGATGTTTTCGCGGAAGTTGGTGCGGTCTACCAGGAACTTCAGCGAGCGCCACGAGGCTTCAAGACGCTGGAAATCGGGGTGATGCAGGATTTCATCGACCTGTGCGCAGAGCTTTTTGTCGAGCTCGGCGATCATGTCGTCGGCCAGCGAAGCAGTGATGCGGTCTACGCTGCGTGAGGAATCGAGCAGCGAGGAAATGAAAGTTTGAATGCCCTGCTTGGTGATGGCGTAGGATTCGTCGCCGGGACGAACCTTGGTGGTTTCAAGCAGCTGATCGATCAGGGATGTACCTTCCGCAGCGGCTCCGGCGGTTTCCTGTTGGGCGCGTTCTTCGCTCATGTTTTCGTTCCGTTAATTATTTGTCTTCGATCCCGAGTTCCTTGAGCAGGCGTTCGCGGGTGGCTTCGTCTTGCACCAGCGACTGCAGCTTCTTGCGGAAATCAGGGATATTGCCCAGCGGGCCCTTGAGCGCCTTGAGTGCGCCGCGCAGTTCGACGATGTTGCGCAGTTCGGGCACTTTATCGACGATGTTGTCGGGCTGGAAGTCGGCCAGAGATTCGAATTTCAGGCTTACCGCCAGGTTGTCTTCTGACCCGGGCTCGAGACGGTTGGGAACGGAGAGGTCCAGCGACAGATTCTGGGCCTTGAGGACTTCATCGTAGTTGTCTTTATCTACGCTGATGGGTGCGCGGTCTTCCACACTGCGATCATCTTCACGTTGGGTGAAGTCGCCCAGGATCAGGAGCTTGAGTGGCAATTCAACTTCAGCCTGGGCATCGCCTGTGGCAGGTTTGTATGTGATGTTTACCCGTTCTTTGGGTGCAACGGAACCTTCGCCTGCCATGGTTTTTTCTCCTGGGAGTGTGTCGTTCTTTCTGCTGTGAATTTGCTTGCAAAAAAGACGTAAAGCATTGAAAACATTGTGTCGTACGGCGACACGGCTTGTCAATTGTTGCTATCACTTACTCGACGCTCGCCGGCAGTTTCAGAACTGTGCCGGTGATGATCAGGTTTTCATCTGATAGGTGATTGATTTCCTTCAGTAGTTCCACAGTGGTGTTGAACCGCCGGGCAAGGGAATAGAGTGTTTCGCCCTCCTGCACACGATGGGTGCGGGTGACCTTGGGCACTGCCGCAGCCGCAGGGGTAGCTTTGGCCGCCTGAGGCTCTGCCTTGGCCTGCGCCCTGGCCTCGGCCTCAGCGAGCGCCTGAATATGTGCAGGTTCCGGCGGTGGAGGAGGCTGGTTGATGATTTCCTGGGCGCGTTGGCGGATGTAGAGCGGCAGGGAGGTGGCCGGTTGGTCGGGGATGCCGTCCATCCAGCACTGGCCTACCCGCTCGGGCACTTTCACGCTCAGCTTGGCGGGCGTGGCACCCACGACGGGCCGGCTTGTTTCAGCCAGATATTCCAGGTGGTGCGCAATATCCAGTAACTTTTCTGCGCCGCCCAAGTCGTAACGAACGTAAATGGCGGTTACGCCCAGCCCTTCCAGTTCTTCCTGAACCTGCGGGAAGTCCTCGGGGGTAAAGACGCGCTGCCCGTCCACAAATTCCTCCACGAAGCGCGCCAGGCCCATGGGGCCGGGGTAGCGGCGGGTGAGGGTGAGGTCATCAATCAGAATGTCCAGCGTGACATCACCGCACTGGTCGGGCGACCAGTCAAAGCTGCTGGTCACCGCCATGTTGTAGTTGTCCAGAGTGATCTGTTCGTTGGCGCACTGTATGGAGAGATTCACCGCATAGGGGTTGGCCTTGGCTCCCGGGTTCACGCCTACTGGCCGTGAGCTGATCAACAGGTTGGCTGACTTGCCCACGGCAGACTCCGCCTGCTGCTTGCGCACTTCGGACGCCACCTGGGTGTCCACCGAAGCATTCAGGAAGGGAACGAAATCGGGCGTGAAGGGGAAGGTGAAATTGTTCTTCTTGGCCAGGGTGAAGCCTCCCGCCTGCTGCTTGAGGAAGGGCCGCGCCGGGCCATCGGCAAAACTCCATACCGAACCCTTTTCGCCGAACAGCTGGTTCATGGTTTCCTGGGCACTGACAGCCATCTGTGTCTTCCACAGTACGCTGCTTTCCCAGTCTTTCTGCACACTGCAGGAGCCCTGCTCCAGCACGTAGCGGATCAGCAGGTTCACCGGCCCGCTCACCAGATGCCAGATGACTTGGTCATCCGGGTGGTTGTAGCCCGAGTTGCGGCGGAAGGCCTCCAGGTTGTCCAGCACAGTCTGGATTGCCGAGGACTTCACGTTCGGGTCCAGGCCGAAACTGAAATAGTCGGCTGCGAGCTGCCAGGCATTGCCTTCACCGCT
>JAJUFI010000211.1 GCA_029263795.1 Alcaligenaceae bacterium | reverse complement strand
TTGACCTTGCTGAGCTCTTCAGCGGCCGCCTTACGCACCATACGGGTGTATTTGGCAAGAATCTCGTAACGATGGGTGATGACCGCCTGCAGCGTGGCCAGATCGACGGAACCCTTTGTGGGTTCGACCTTGAGACGCGGAGCAACTCGACGGATGGTGGCCAGCTTCAGGAAGGCCAGAATACGGATATACAGCCAGCCGATGTCGAACTCCCACCACTTTGCGGAAAAGCGGCAGGATGTGCCATGCGCATGGTGGTTATTGTGAAGCTCTTCGCCCCCGATGATGATGCCGACGGGGAAGACGTTGGTACTTGTGTCCGGGCTGGAGTAGTTGCGGTAGCCGATGTAATGACCCAGGCCGTTCACCACGCCAGCCGCCCAGAACGGAATCCACGCCATCTGGATGGCCCATACTGTGAGACCAAGGGCGCCGAAAAGGGCCAAATCAATGCCTAGCATGATCAGGATGCCGAGGCTGCTGTGGCGCGAGTAGAGATTGCGCTCGATCCAGTCGTCAGGCGTACCGTGGCCAAAGCGCTTGAGAGTCTCGGCGTTGGCGGCTTCGTGGCGGTAGAGCTCAGCCCCACGGAAGAACACTTTGCCAATTCCATAGACCATGGGTGAGTGCGGATCGCCCTCGCGCTCGACGTATGCGTGGTGTTTCCGGTGAATGGAGACCCATTCCTTGGTGACCATGCCGGTGGTCAGCCAAAGCCAGAAACGGAAAAAATGCATGACTGCAGGATGCAGGTCAAGACCCCGATGCGCCTGGCTGCGGTGCAGGAACACAGTCACCGAGACGATGGTGATGTGCGTGAGACCCAGTGTGATGAGGGCAACTTGCCACCATGACAGCTGGAGAAGGCCGCCGGCCAGATAGTGAAAGACTTGGTCCATATTCGGTAAGGTACGGTTCCCCGCTTGGTAAGAATCAAGGGAATTTTACCCTGTATGTCCTTCCAGGGACAGCTACTTTACGTTTGCCGGCGGATATGTGTGACGCAGGGTTACTGCCTAGGCATCAGCTTTGTTCCTTTGCAACACTGCAGCGAAAAAACCGTCAGTACCGTGGCGGTCCGGACGCAGTCGCAGATAGGGGCCTTCCTCATTCAAAGCAGGGCAGCGTTCACGCGCAATTTCTGCAGCATCCAGCAACCTGAACCCTGGGTTGGCCTGCAGAAATGCCTCAACCTGAAGCTCGTTTTCTTCGGGCAGCAAGGAGCAGGTGGCGTAAACCAGCCGCCCACCCGGCGCCACGCATGTAGACGCTTCTTTCAGAATGCTTTGTTGCAGGCGCTGAAATTCATGGATGACTTCGGGGTGCTGCCGCCATTTCAGGTCGGGGTTGCGACGCAAGGTTCCAAGACCTGAACACGGTGCGTCGACCAGCACACGCTGCGCTTTTCCACGCAGCCGCTTGACCCGCTGGTCGGTGCTGGGCTCGATCACCACAGGCACGATATTGGACAGGCCGCTGCGGGCGAAGCGGGGTTTGGCCCGTGCCAGGCGGGCATGTGACACATCAAATGCATACAGACGGCCGGTGGAACGCATGAGCGCACCCAGCAGAAGCGTCTTGCCGCCGGCACCTGCGCAGAAATCGATGACCATCTCGCCGCGCTTTGGTGCCATCAGCGTCACCAGAATCTGGCTGCCTTCGTCCTGAACTTCGATCTCTCCCTTCTCGAAAGCGGGCCATCGGGTGACGGAAGGCCGCCCCTCAAGGCGAATGCCCCAGGGGCTATATGGCGTCGGCTGAGGATTGAACTTGGCAGCAGGCCCGACGGCGAAGGCTGCAAGAACGTCCTCCCGAGTGACCTTGAAGGGGTTGACGCGGATATCCAGGGGGGCCGGCTCGTTCAATGCCCGCACCAGAGCGTCACTATCCGGCAGGGATGAAAGACGTTCGTCCAGCCAATCGGGCAGGCTTTCACGGACGATACGCGGCATCGCAGCGCGGTCGATTCGGCGAATATGCGTCAACCAGGCTTTCTCGTGATCATCGAGACCCGGTTCCAGCCAGCCATCCGGCATGGTGGCGTCCAGGCCAAGGATTGCCAGACGACGCACTGCGTGACCCGACCCGCTTTCGGAGAAATTGCGATAGAGGCGCAGGTGGCGCAGCACGTTGAATACCGCATCCGTGACTTCGGCGCGATCCCGTGCGCCCAGGCGAGGGTGAGCGCGCATCCAGCGCGACAGGACCTGGTCGGCCGGATGCTGCCATTGCAGCACCTCGCCCAGGACATTGCGGACCTGCTCTATTCTGGCAATGGCCGGCACATAGTGGCGATCGCTCGAAGCCGAAGCCGCCGGCCGGCTTCCGCGGCCTGCCGACCCCTTTGCTGCCCTGCTTTGAGTCGCCACCCGGCTGGGCGCACCTTTGGGCGCACCGGTGTTCGTGGGCGAGACACTTTGGCTGCGGTCACTCCGACCTGCTCCGCCTGCCTTGGGGACGCGGCCCTTCTGCGTAGTCATACTCATACCTTGTCACTCGCATTCGACAATGAGCCGTCCGGCAAGAACGCCCGGGTGGCCACTCCTTCCACCCTCACGAGCCGATTCTCGCCCAAGGATACACGGCCCTCGGCCAGCCAGCGCACCACCTGGGCGTACATGCGGTGTTCCACGCTCAACAGGCGGGCGGCCAGAGAGTCCGGGTCATCAGCGCACAGAACAGGCACAATGCCCTGAGCCACGATGGGCCCATGATCCAGCTTCGCAGTGACAAAATGCACTGTACACCCGTGCCATTGCACACCGTCGACAAGAGCCTGTTGATGTGTGTGCAGACCCGGAAACGCAGGCAGCAATGACGGGTGAATGTTGATGAGGCGGCCTTCATAGCGCTCGACGAACTCGGGCGTCAGCACACGCATGAAACCCGCGAGCAAGACGTAATGGGGCTCGTACTGGTCAATGACATTCGCCAGAGCCGCATCGAAATCCTGCCGGCTGTCGAAATTGCGGTGGGGTATGACGTGGGTGGCCAGGCCCCGCGCTGCCGCCCACTCCAGACCCGCTGCATCGGCTCGGTTGGAAATGACGGCACACACCTGCGCGGGCAGGTTTTCCCGCGCGATGGTGTCGACAATGGTCTGCATGTTGGAACCGCGACCAGAGATCAATACAACGAGTCGGCACACGCCGTTTTGAAAATTCACCACGATATTTCCTGAGTTAAGCTTCGCAAAATTGTAAACTCCCGCCTGTGAAAACGAGTTTC
>JAJUFI010000009.1 GCA_029263795.1 Alcaligenaceae bacterium | reverse complement strand
GGGGAGGAAGTTGATGCCGCAAGCGTGGCCGCTTGGGAGCAAGATGAGCAACGCACCCTGTTTCTCTGTGATGTGCGCACCCCTGAAGAATTTGCTGCGGGAACTCTGCCTGGTGCTCAGCATACCCCTGGGGGGCAGTTAATTCAGGCGACTGATCAATACATTGGTGTGCGCCGCGCACGCCTGGTGCTGTTTGATGATGACGGAGTCCGCGCCCCGGTGGTGGCCAGCTGGCTGCGTCAGATGGGCCACGAAGCCTACGTTCTGGCTGGCGGTCTGGCGGCGGGGCGCGCGGCAGGGCTGCAGGTGGCCGAGCAACCAACGCCCGCCGAGCCACCCGGCATACATCCCGAGGTCCTGGCTGAACGTCTGCGTTCGGCCGAACCGCCCCTGCTGCTCGACGTGGGCGCGAGCATGCGGTATCGAAAGTCGCATATTCCCACTTCCCGCTGGTCGATCCGGCCACGCTTGCTGGACGCTCTGGCGGGCTGGAAGGGTGAGGTTGTGCTAGTGGCGGATGAACCAGGGGTGGCGGCCTGTGCTGCGATCGAGCTAGCTGACGCGGGGATGTCGGTGCAAATGCTTGCGGGCGGGATAGATGCCTGGAAGGCGGCTGGCCTGCCACTGGAGGCAAGTCCCGATACCCCACCAGATGCCGATTGCATTGATTACCTGTTTTTCGTGCATGACCGCCACAGCGGGAACAAGGAAGCCTCCCGGCGTTACCTGGAGTGGGAAGTGCAGCTGGTGGATCAGATCGACGAGCTCGAGCGCAGCGATTTTCGCCTTCCCGTCAACCAGCCTGTGGCGTAGGTCGGGCGCAGCGATTTCCGGCCGCCCCCAAGCCAGAGGTTGGTTAGCCCGGGAACGCTGTGCCTCGGGTTCAGGATGCTGTCAGAGCATCTGCCCCAGGAAGGTGCGGGTTCGCTCGTGCTTGGGGGAACTGAAGAACGTTGACGATGGGGCGGACTCCACGATGCGGCCATTGTCCATGAAGACCACGCGGTGAGCGACTTCGCGGGCAAAGCCCATTTCATGGGTGACGACCAGCATCGTCATGTGTTCTTCGGCAAGCTGGCGCATGGTGCGAAGCACTTCGACAGTCAGTTCCGGGTCCAGTGCAGAGGTGGGCTCATCAAACAGCATGATGGCAGGTTCCATTGCCAGGGCGCGGGCAATGGCAACTCGCTGTTTCTGCCCGCCTGACAACCTGCCGGGGTAGTTGTCGCGCTTATTCAGCAGGCCAACCTTTTCCAGCAGCTGTTCTGCCTTGGCGACTGCCACCTGGCGGGGCAGGCGCTTGACAGTGATGGGAGCTTCTATGACGTTCTCCAGCACCGTCATGTGGGGGAAAAGGTTGAATGACTGGAACACCATACCCATCTTGCGGCAAATACGGCGTACGTCGGTGTCGCTCACATACTTGCTCGGGCCGTGGTCCGAGGCTACGGCCAGAGGCTCGCCCTGCACGAAAATAGAGCCGCCGTCGATGATTTCCAGATGATTCAGGCAGCGCAGGAAAGTGCTCTTGCCGGACCCGGAGGGACCGATGATGGCGACTACTTCACCCTTACGCAGGGTCAGGGAGACACCGTCCAGCACCCGGTTGTTGCCGAAGGATTTAACGATCTCCCGGGCTTCGATCATGACTTCGCGAGGGTCCACGCCGGCTGCAGGGACGGCGCTGCTATTCATCGAATTTGGCATAGCGTTTTTCCATGCGCTGGAAGAACCAGGTGAGAACCAGCGTCATGAGCAGGTAGAAGACGGCGGCTACCAGGAAGGGAGTGGTGGTGAAGTCACGTTGCACGATGCCGCGGGCCGTGCGCAGAATGTCATTCAGGGCCAGCACGTAGATGAGCGAGGTGTCCTTCACCAGCGTGATGGTTTCATTGCTCATGGGCGGCAACACGCGCTGCACCATCTGTGGCAGGACTATGCGGCGCAGGGTCTGCAGATAACTCAGACCCAGCACCTTGCTGCCTTCATACTGGCCGCGGTCCACCGACTGTATGCCGGCGCGGAAGATTTCCGCAAAGTAGGCGGCGTAGTTCAGGGCGAAGGCGACAACGGCAGCGGGAAAATCAGGCAGGCGAACGCCGATGACCGGCACGAAAGGGAGGGCAAAGTAGACGAACAGCAGCTGCAGCATGAGCGGTGTGCCGCGCATCAGCCAGATGTAGCCATTGACGGCGGCGCTGAGACTGCGCCATTTGCTGATGCGTACAAGCGCCAGAACCAGGCCCAGGGGAACTGACAGGATCAGGGTGATGAAGAAGAGCGAAAGCGTAACCTTTGCACCTTCGGCCATCGGCCCGATCAGGGAAAGAACATAATCCATGCTGAGGCGGCTGCCACGCGTCTAGAAGTTCAGAGGGCCAGCAGCCTGTGCCGTGGCCCCGCCGGGAAAAGAAGCTTACTTGATGATGTCGGAGCCAAACCACTTGGTGGAGATGCGACCGGCAGTGCCGTCCTGCTTCATATCGTCCAGGGCTTTCTCAAGCTTGGCATGCAGTTCGGTGTTCTCCAGGTGTACACCCACGCCATAGTCTTCAGTACCGAAATGGTCTTCAAGCACCCGGTATTCGCCCTTGCGCTTGTCGGCCAGATAGCGGCCCACGACTTCGTCAAGCACCACGGCGTCCAGACGGCCGGCGGATAAGTCCATCAGGGCGGTCACGTTGTCGCCGAAAGTCTTGAGTTCCTTGAAGCTCTCGAACACAGCCGCTTCTTTCCTGATGGCGTCGACTGCGCTGCTGCCTTCCTGTGCGCCGACAACCTTCTGGGTGAGGTCAGCCTTGGTCTGGATGTCGGAGCCGGCGGACACCACGATGATCTGGTGGTTGGCCATGTACGGCTTGGTGAACTTGATGTGCTTCTTGCGTTCTTCAGTGATGGTCAGGCCGTTCCACAGCACGTCCACACGCTTGCCGTGCAGTTCGGCTTCCTTGGCGCTCCAGTCGATGGGCTTGAATTCGACTTCCACACCCAGGCGTTTGGCAGCTTCACGCGCCAGGTCGATGTCGAAGCCGACCAGTTCATTCTTCTCGTCACGGAAACCCATTGGCGGGAAGTTGTCGTCAAGGCCGATGACTACCTTGCTTGGCTGTGCGGGCGCTTCGGCCTTGGCGGAAGAAGTGTTGTCGGCCGGCCCGCAGGCAGTCAGAAAGACAGCGGCGGACGCCAGGAGGATACCAGTCAGTTTTTTCATTTCTAGAAGGTGCAGCGCACGATAAAAGCGAAGATGAGCCCAGGCAAAGGGGCACGACCAAAGGGAAGCTGCAAGGGTAGGAAGCTTCCGGTGAAGATGAGATTCGGTAAATGGCCGAAAGACCGATTATATCGGGCCCGAAGAACTGGTGTGCGAACGGCCTGGGGCTGGCTCGCGCTTGCATGATTTATTCACTGTTATAAAATTATTTTCATAATCATGAAAAAGGAGACAAACATGAAACGCACCTCATCATCCCCCCGCAAAGCCGGTCTTATCGCGTAGGGCGGCTGTTTCATGAAAGAAAAAAATGCCGGAAGCGCGGCGGCGCGCCTGGGGCCGCTGGCTGGCGTACGCGTGATGGACCTCAGCTCGGTGGTGATGGGGCCGTACGCCACGCAGATCCTTGGTGACCTGGGCGCCGACGTGATCAAGATCGAGCCGCCCAGCGGTGACAACCTGCGGGCGGTCGGCCCCATGAGGAATCCCGGCATGGGCGCCCTCTATCTGCATCTGAATCGCAACAAGCGGTCCGTTGTTTTGGACCTGAAAACGGAAACGGGGCAGGAAGCCTGCCTGCGCCTGGCGAAATCGGCGGATGTGCTCCTCTACAACACTCGCCCGCAAGCCATGCGACGGTTGGGGCTGGACTATGAAACGGTGGCGGCGGCGAACCCGGCCATTGTGTACGTGGGTGCCTACGGTTTTGGGGAGCAGGGGCCATATGCCGGCAAACCCGCCTATGACGACCTCATACAGGGAATGACCGGCCTGCCCTCGCTCTACCAGCGCAATTCGGGCGATGTTCCCCGCTACGCACCCCTGACCCTGGCTGACCGCGCGGTCGGCATGCATGTCGCCATTGCCATTCTCGCGGGGGTGCTGGAAGCGCGCACCTCTGGCCGCGGCCAGGCGATCGAAATTCCCATGTTCGAGGCCATGGCGCAGCTGGTGCTGGGAGACCATCTGGCTGGTCGCAGCTTTGATCCCGTCAATGGTGAAACCGGCTACACACGGCTGCTGGTCGAGCATCGCAGGCCGTACGCCACTTCCGATGGGTACATCAGCGCACTGATCTACAACGACAAGCATTGGACACGGTTCTTCGAGCTCATCGGCAGGCCAGAGCTCAGGTCAGACCCCCGCTTCAGCACCCATACGGCACGTTCGCGGAATATTGATGCCGCCTACCGGCTGGTGGCGGAAGTGCTCGCCACGCGTAATTCCCGGCATTGGCTCGAAGCCCTGGCGGCGGCCGACATTCCCGTTGCACCACTCTACAGCGTTGAAGACCTGCTGGACGACCCGCACATCCGCGCAGTGGGCATGGTGCGGGCGCAGCATCACCCTTCGGAAGGCGAAATCCACACACCGGCGCCGGTGGGGCGCTATTCACGTACACCGGCAGGTCTGCATCGTCACGCCCCCCGCCTTGGAGAGCACACGAAAGAAGTCCTTGCCGAAGCCGGATATACAGAAGATGACATCAAGGCCAGGTTCACGCTGAGCCAGCCCACCGTTCAGGAGTCCCGATGAGTTTCATCCAGTCAGACGATCACAAAGCCCTGGTCGCTGCCATTGAAAACCTCTGCAGCCGTTATGACGATGACTACTGGCACACTCGAGATCGGGACGGCGAGTTTCCACATGATTTCCATCGCGATCTGGCAGAGGCCGGCTGGCTGGGAATCGCCATGCCGGAGCCCTATGGAGGGGCGGGGCTGGGCATGCGGGAAGCGGCCCTGATGATGCACACCATTGCCCGTTCGGGAGCGGGGTTCAGCGGCGCTTCGGCAATACACATGAATATTTTCGGCCTTAACCCCGTGGTGGTGTTCGGGAATGATGAGCAACGTGCCCGTTTCCTGCCGCCACTGATAGCCGGAAAGCAGAAGGCGTGTTTCGCCGTGACCGAACCGGACGCCGGCCTGGATACGACCCGCTTGTCGACGCGCGCCCGCAGGGAAGGCGACCGCTATATTGTGCACGGGCGCAAGATCTGGATATCCACCGCGCAGGTGGCCGACAAGATGCTGTTGCTGGCGCGTACCACTCCGCTTTCCGAGGTACAGAAGCCCACCCAGGGTCTTTCGCTCTTCTATACCGATTTGGACCGCAGCCATATCGAGGTGAGGGAAATCGACAAGATGGGACGCAAGGCGGTCGACTCCAACATGCTGTTCATTGATGGGCTGGAGATACCGGTGGAGGACCGCATAGGCGAGGAAGGACGCGGCTTTGAATACATTCTTCACGGTCTCAATCCGGAACGCATTCTGATTGCAGCAGAGGCTGTGGGCCTGGGCCACGCGGCGTTACGCAAGGCAGGCGAATATGCGAAGGAACGGGTGGTGTTTGGCCGCCCCATCGGCCAGAACCAGGGCATCCAGCATCCCCTGGCTCACGCATGGATGCAGCTCGAGGCGGCCGACCTGATGGTGCAGAAGGCGGCCGAGCTTTATGACGCGGGCGAGCCTTGTGGCCCCTACGCAAACAGTGCGAAGTATCTGGGCGCGGAAGCTGCATTCAACGCCTGTCAGACTGCCGTCCAGACCCTTGGTGGCATGGGCTACGCCCGTGAATACCATGTGGAGCGCTACCTGCGGGAAAGCTTCATTCCGCGCATCGCCCCGGTCAGCCCTCAGCTGATTCTGTGCTTCATTGCAGAGAAAGTGCTGGGCATGCCCAAGTCTTATTGATTCACCGCCTCTGGCTCATGACCTGGCAGGCAACGCGCAGTTGCTGGGCCAGGTTTTCCAGATTGGGCTGGATGCGGTAGAGCGGCCCCGCGATGGAAACGGCATATTCCGCGCCGGATATCTGCAGGGGCCAGGCCACGGCACCTACATCAGGGATCGATTCCCCCAGGTTCTGAAACCAGCCTCTTTCCCGGGAAACGGCAATCTCGCGCTCGATCTCCTCCAGCGTGACCAGAGTGCGTCCGGTCAGTTTTTCCAGCTTGCGGCTCTTCAGCAGGCGAGCCCTTTCCTGTTCGCTCATGAGCGACATCAGCGCCTTGCCCAGGGAGTTGCTGTGAAGGTGGCGCTGTGCGCCCGGGTCGGCTACATAGCTGATGGGATGCGGGGAGGGGAACACCTCTAGATAAACGACGGCGGCGTCCGGGCCCAGCTTGGCCAGCACAACGGTTTCCGTCACCGCGTCACGCAAGGCGGCCAGCGTCGGCCCTATCTTTTCCAGAATGGGGTCGGCCCGTGCGATTCTCTGGGCCATGGCAAGCAGGCGGCCGGTGGGGTAATAGCCCTGCCGGGGCGCGGTTTCGTAGAGATAGCCCAGCCCGGTCAGTGTGCGCAGCAGGTTGAGGCAGCTGGAAACCGGGGCGCCCAACTGGCGGGACAGTTCGGTTAGCGACAGGGGCTTGCCTTCACGCGCGAAGATTTCGATGATTTCGATGACGCGCAGCGCTGTCTTTACGTTGGATGCAGGGTTCTTGGAAGCCATCACCTGAAAAACAAGAGAGAGCGGAACAGCTACTGTAACCGAAGCTGTTCCGCTCTCTTCATGTTTGCAGGCGGATCGAAGCCGCGCAGGCTTCGACCCTCGGACGTCTGATCAGCCTTCTTCCACAAAGGCCTCTTCGCGCTTGGCCTTGATGGAGGGCAGTGCCACCAGCGCCACCAGAATCACCGCCATCACCAGCAGGCTGAGCGACAGCGGGCGGGTCACGAAGGTGGAGTAGTCACCGCGCGCCAGCAGCAGGGCACGACGGAAGTTCTCTTCCATCATGGGCCCAAGCACCAGACCCAGCAGCAATGGCGCTCCCTCGCATTTCAGCTTCACCCAGATGTAGCCCACCAGGCCGAAGGCGGCGGTCACCCAGATGTCGAACACGTTGTAGTTCAGAGAGTAGACCCCGATGGTGCAGAACACCAGAATGGCCGGGAACAGAATGCGGTAGGGGACGGTCAGCAGTTTCACCCACAAACCGATGAGCGGCAGGTTGAGGATGACCAGCATCAGGTTGCCGATCCACATGGACACGATCAGGCCCCAGAACAGTTCGGGGTGGCTGGACATGACCTGCGGGCCGGGCTGGATGTTGTGGATGGTCATCGCACCGATCATCAGGGCAGTCACGGCGTTGCCGGGAATGCCCAGGGTGAGCAGCGGAATGAAGGAAGCCTGAGAACCCGAATTGTTGGCGGATTCGGGGCCCGCCACCCCCGCAGGGTGGCCCTTGCCGAAGCGCTCCGGCTCCTTGGAAAGTTTCTTTTCCAGCGTGTAGGACGCGAAGGAGGAAAGCACCGCGCCGCCGCCCGGCAGAATGCCCAGGGCCGAGCCGATAGCAGTGCCGCGAATGACGGCGGGCCAGGCTTCCCTGAACTCCTGCTTGTTGGGGTAGAGCTGGCCGACCTTATCGGTAAGGTCCACGCGCTGGTCACGCAACTCCAGGTTGCTCATGATTTCGGAGAAACCGAACACACCCATGGCCACCACGGCGAAGTCGATGCCGTCCTGCAGCTCGGGAATGCCGAAATCGAAGCGGGCCACGCCGGAGTTCACATCCGTACCCACCATGCCCAGCAGCAGACCCAGGAAGATCATGCAGATGGCTTTGGGCAGGGAGCCGGATGCCAGCACCACGGCGCCGATCAGGCCCAGCACCATGAGCGAGAAATATTCCGCGGGGCCGAACTTGAAGGCCACTTCTGCCAGGGGCGGTGCAAAGCCTGCAATAAGGAAGGTGGTGACACAGCCGGCGAAGAAGGAACCCAGTGCGGAAATGGCCAGGGCCGAACCAGCGCGCCCATTGCGGGCCATCTGGTGGCCGTCCAGCACTGTCACCACTGCGGAAGTTTCACCGGGCAGGGCCACCAGAATGGCGGTGGTAGAACCCCCATAGGCCGCCCCGTAATAGATACCGGCCAACATGATGAGCCCTGCGGTGGGCGGCAGCACGTAGGTGATGGGCAGAAGCATGGCGATGGTCGGCACGGGGCCGATGCCAGGCAGAACGCCGATCAGCGTACCCAGAAGACAGCCTAGCAGACAGTAGGCCAGGTTCTCCAGGGTCAGGGCGACGGAAAAGCCCAAGATGAGGTTGTCAAACAGTTCCATTTACATTTACTCCTGCGTCAGCCCATGAAAGAGGGCCACAGGGGGAAGATAAGTCCCAGGCCTTTTATGAATGCACCCCACACGAAGATCACCAGGCACAGGCCGGTGATGGCGGCAACTTTCCAGTTGAATACGTGGCTTGCAAAGCTACTGAGGAACACCAGCAGAAAGACGCTGATGTAGACGCCCAGGTAGTTCATCAGGAGCCCGCAAAGGACTACGCTGCCCAGCAGAATGAAGACAATGGGCCAGTCGAATTTCTCGACTGTGGTTTCCTCAGCCTTGCTGGATGTCGCGCCGAATGCGACAAATGCTCCCAACAGTGCCAGGCAGGTGCCCAGCCAGAATGGGAAATAGCCCGGCCCCATGCGTGCCGCCGTACCCATGGAATACTTGGTGGCGCCTAGGGCGAAACCGATTCCAACGAGCACGAACATTACGCCGGACCAGAAGTCCTGCTGATTTTTGATTCTGATATTCACCAGATGCCTCCTTGTTCAAAGCATCCGGCATGTTAGGAGACGGCCAGCCGCTGTGCGTCACGCGTTCATTACCATCACATTACCGTTCTGTAATGTTGGGCAGTTTTTTGCTGCCGCCTTACTGTTTCGCACTGTTAGGCAGCAGAATGTCCACCCTCAGTCCCGGTCGGGCATTGCTGAACTCGACCCGGCCACCATGAAGGGCAGCAATGGCCCGTACGGAGGCCAGCCCCAGGCCAAAACCGGGCAGGCTTTGTTCCAGACGGTGGAAACGGGTCCCTAGCCGGTCAAGCTCCTCGTCGGGCACACCAGGGCCGTCGTCCGTGACACTGACCCGTGCCATGCGCTCGTATGTGTCCACTTCCAGAACAATTTGGGAGCCGGAGCCGGCGTACTTGAACGCGTTGTCTATAAGGTTGGTGATGGCGCTGATCAGCAGGTCCGGGTCTGCCTGAATGGTGACTGGCTTCAGATGGCAGCTCAGACGTATGCCATCTTCCGCTGCCGCCGGTTCGTACAGTTCGCAGACATCTTCAACCAGGGCTGGGAGTGACACGGTTGAGAAATTCTGGCGCTGCAGGCCGGAATTGGCCTCGGCAATGAGCAGGAGCTTTTCGGAAACCGTGATTAATTCCATGATTTCCACTGATGCGGCTTCCATGGCGGCCTTCAGGCTTTCACAGTCCTGATTGCCGTAGCGCGCTTTTTCCAGGCGACCGAGTACACGCGCCAGTGGGGTGCGCAAGTTGTGGGCAATCGAATCGGAAACATTGCGCACACCCGTCATCAGGTTCTCGATGCGGTCCAGCATGTAGTTGATGTCGTAGCGCAGCTGGACGAATTCGTCGATTTCAGCTGCATCCGGTACGCGTCTGGTGAGTTCGCCCGTACCCACCCGCAGAGCGGTTTCACGAATTGCCTGTACACGGTTGCGCAGCTCTCGCCGGAAAATGGTCGTGCCCACCAGAACCAGGACCAGTGCCACCAGGGTGGCGGCGAGTACCGCATTGCCGATCAGCGCCTGAATCTCATGCATGTCGGCGATGTCCCGGCCAATGATCAGCCGGTTGCCCTGGCCCAGCTCACGCAGGGTCAGCAGGCCCGTGACGGGAGCCCCCTCACGCAATACGTTCAGCAGCAGGGGGGCTTGGGCCTCGGCCAGCAAGTCGGTGGCGCTGATGGATTCGTCGATATCTTCGACGGGCAGCAGTTCCAGGTTGCCGACCAGACGCTCATTTTGGGCCGAGAGCAGCAGGAACATCTCGGTGTCGATATCTGTCTGGTCGGAAAGCAGCTGTTCAATTTCCTGCCTCAGAGCTTCGAGACCATAGGCGTCGTAGTGGGAGGCCAGGCGGTTCGCAGCCAGGGCGACCTGCCGCGAGTACTGATTCTGTAGCAGGTCGACAATCTTCCCGTATGCGAATATGAGCAGGAAGGCAGTAGTACCTGCCGCCAGCAAGCTGTAATTGAGAGTCAGTCGGAAGGCAACCGAACCCCAAAGCCGCTGCCACCCCGTGAGCAGTCGCTCAAACGGCATGAGATGGCTCGCCGGAGGCCTGTGAGAATGCAGGTTCGGAGTCGGTCGAAAAACGGTAGCCCACGCCCCGAACGGTGTGAATCAAGGGCGGGGAGAAGTCTCCGTCAACTTTCTGCCTGAGGCGGCTGACAGTGGCGTCGATCACGTTGGTCTGCGGGTTGAACTGATAGCCCCAGACCGCACCCAGCAACATGGCGCGGGTCAGCACTTGGTCGGGGTGGGTCATCATGTAGGCCAGCAGCCTGCATTCCCTGGGCTGCAGGTTGAGAACCCGGCCCGCCCGGGTTACGCGCGGTATGGTGAGGTCGTACCGAAGGTCGGCGTATTCCAGTATGCGCTCGCTGCGGTTGCTGCGTGAGCTGCGAACCTGTGCCTCGGCCCTGGCCAGCAGTTCGATGAGGGCAAAAGGCTTGGTCAGGTAGTCGTCTCCACCCAGTTTCAGGCCTTTTACGCGTTCATCGAGTGCGGTGAGCGCACTGAGTACGATGACGGGCGTCTTGATGCCGGCCGCCCGCAGTTTGGTGAGGATGGTCAGGCCATCCACCTGATTGGGCAGCATGCGATCGAGAATGATGAGGTCCCAGGTTTCGGTGGATGCACGGTGCAGCCCTTCGACTCCGTCGTGGCAGACGACGGGCCAGTGGCCCAGCTCGCGAAAGCCTTCTGCGATGTAGTGCGCGTTTTCCCGGTCGTCCTCGATGATGAGACAATTCCAGATCACAGGCGTCCTCCTGAATGACAAAGGCCGGCCATGGCGGTTTACACCATGACCGGCCTCCATTGTAAGAAACCCGGAATAACGGGCTTCAGGCAATGTGCGGGAGTCAGTCCTGACGTTCGGTGACTTCCACCAGGTGGTAGCCGAACTGAGTCTTGACGGGGCCCTGAACGACGCCGACGGGGGCGCTGAAAACCACTTCGTCGAATTCGCGAACCATTTCACCGCGGCCGAAGGTGCCAAGCGCACCGCCATCGCGGCTGGAGGGGCAGCGGGAGTTTTCCTTCGCAACCTGAGCGAAGTCGGCACCATTTTCGATAGCCTGCTTCAGCTCATTGCATTTGGCTTCGGTGTCGACGAGGATATGACGGGCAGAGGCTCGTGCCATGGGTATTGCTCCTGAATGATTGAACCAACAGGTTAACGCAAATGCGCAACCATCGTGGGCAAGTGGCCGCCATCCACTTGAGGTGCGTACTGCTTGATGAGCGAGCTACTTCAGTGGCGGGCGCTTGCTCAATGTTGCGTAAGCGTCGCGTACGGTTTCCGCACCGTACTTTTCTTCCAGCCGGCGCACCACAAAATGCCCCCGGGCCATGTCCTGATAATGCGAGATGAACAGGGTGTTGATGGCAGCGCCACTGACCGCGCCGAGCACAGGTGCCGCCTGCAGCGCGAGTTTTTCCGTCACCTTGACGCCGAAGCGCTGGGCGACGGCTTCGATGACCTGGGCCAGCCAGGCGGCAATCTGGCCGGGTGTGAACTGAATTCCCTGTGCGGCAGCTCCGGCAGCATGGCGGGCGGCACCTTCCACAAGTATCCTGCCCGTTTCGCGAGTGAGTTCACTCAGGCCCACGCGCGCCGCATAGTAGGCGGAATCCGCGGCATCGTCGTCAGAGCTGCGACCTCCCAGTGCGAAGACCTGAATGCAGTCTGCCTGCACCATTGGGTCATTCACGAGAAAGCCTTCGCTGCGGGCGATGTCTGCCACCGAACGCATGATGATGGTGGTGGTCACCGGAAGCTCCACCAACGTGCCTTTCAGCCCGAAAAAACCGCCCAGTGCCCCGGAAGCGGCAGCCAGCGCGGTATGCGTCCTTGGGCGGGCAGCGCCGCCGGCGGAGTCATCCATGGTGCGAAGGGCGCCGGAAACCGCCTTGTTCAGGGCAAGACGTATGGCCTTCTGAATGGTGTCCGCGGCAGCTCCCGGGAGACGCTCGAGTGCCCATTCCACAGGGGTGCCGACAAGATTGGCGATGCGTATGGTGAATGAAGGCGCTTCCAACAGGGCGACAGCTTCGGCAAGCGCCTTCATGTCAGCGGGGTTGTCTAGCGGGCGCATGTGCAGTTCAAGGGCAGCGGGGTAGGCATGAACCCCCAGCATAGCAGGCGGACGCCCCTAGCGCAGGAAGAACCCGCCCACACGACCATCCTGCACATTCAGGGTGGCGAGCAGATCATCTCCCTGATCCTGGAAGCTGATCTTCCAGACGGAAATATCCAGGCCCTGCTGCTGCAGGTTGCCCATATACTGCACGGTGTAGCCTTGCTTCAGGCGGGGTGCAAGCGAAGTGGAGACCTGGCTGAACTGGGCCTGGTCAATTGCGGCGAATTCGGGTGTTCCCTGACTGGTGAAAGCCTGGTAATCGTTCTGGGCCATGGCATCCAGCAGGCGTTGCACCACCGGTTGGTCGCCACCGCCCTGGGCCGGCTCAGCGGCCTGCGCCAACGGCGCCAAAATGAAGGCGGCGACCATCAGAACGCCGGCAATGAGGAGTTTCAGGGCGAATGCCGGGATCGCCGGCAGAGAGGCTTTACGTGTGTGCATGAACAGGCTCCGTCGTATGGTCTGCACCGCGTTGCGATGCCTGGGGGCAAAGCAGCAAGCCCCATACCAGGATTGTTCCGGAGTCCGGCTGCCGGCATTGGGGCCCACGCTCAAGAATGCGGGCATCAAACTGAACCTCAGGCCAGAATTCCCCGTGCCCGGAGGTCTGCCAGCGTTTCGGCATCAAAGCCTGCTTCGGCCAGAACTTGGTCGGTGTGCTCGCCCAAGGTGGGTGCACGGTGGCGCACAGCGCCGGGGTTGCCTGAAAGAATCGGGAACACGGCAGGCATCTCCACCTGGATGCCGCTGGCCGCCTTTATCGCAGTGATGGCGCCACGCTCGCGGTAGTGCGGTTCCTGAGCAATATCGCGGATGGAGTAGATAAGCCCTGACGGCACCCGTGCCTCCTTTAGCTTCTCAAGCATTGCGGGTATGTCGGTTTGAGTCAGCGTCCAGGCTTCGATGGCGGCGTCCAGCTCCTCCACACGTGCCACTCGGCCATCGTTGTGGGCGAGACCGGGGTCATCCGCCAGGTCGGGCCGCCCAATGCAGTGCATGAGGCGCTGGAAAATTCCGTCGCCGTTGCCGGCGATGAGGACATAGCTGCCATCGTGACATTTGTACGCATTGGAGGGTGCGATGCCGGGCAGGGCTGCACCAGCAGGCTCACGCACCGCCCCGAAGACGGAATATTCGGGGAGCAGGCTTTCCGTCAGGTTGAACAGGCTTTCGTAAAGGGCGGCGTCTATCATTTGCCCGCTGCCGCCCCGTGCGTCACGCTGATAGAGGGCCAGCAGCACACCGAGGGCACCGTGCAGGCCCGCAATGGTGTCTCCCAGGGATAAGCCCGCCCGTACCGGGGCCCGTCCAGGTTCACCATTCAGATAGCGGATGCCGGCGAATGCTTCGCCCACTGCGGCAAAGCCCGGTTCCTGGGCGCGCGGCCCATTCTGGCCATAGCCTGATACCCGCAGCATGATCAGACGCGGATTCAGTTCATGCAGGACTTCCCACGACAGACCCCATTTTTCCATGGTGCCCGGCCGGAAGTTTTCGATCAGCACGTCGGCTTCGGCGGCGAGACGACGCACAACCTCCTGCCCTTCCGGCTGGCGCAGGTCCACGCACACCGATTTCTTGCTGCGTGATTGGGCCTCCCACCACACGGAAGTGCCTTCATGCAGCAGGCGCCACTTGCGCAGCGGGTCGCCCTGGCCCGGCGGTTCGATCTTGATGACTTCTGCGCCAAAGTCAGCCAGGGTCTTGGCGGCAAAAGGCCCGGCAATGAGCTGACCGAGCTCGATGACACGGATGCCGGCAAGAATCTGTGTGGACATATTGTGTCTACTCCTTGAAGGGATGAGCGGCGCTGAACGCCTAACTTGATGATTCCATGCGCCTCACCAGCACTCGATACAACGGTGCAGTGGCGAGCAGCACACCAACCATGCGTATGACATGAAATGCGGTGACCACAGGTGCTCCCAGCATCAGTACCTTGGCAGTGATGGCCATTTCAGCAATGCCTCCCGGGCTGGTGCCCAGCACCAAGGTGGGAAAGGCGATGCCCGAGAGCAGAGAAACCACATAGCCGAAGCAGAAGGCCAGCAAAATGTTGAGTGCATTGGCCAGCGCCACCACGCTCAGGTAACGGGGTGCCCGGCGAAAAAAGTCGGAACCGAATTTATCGCCTAGCGACCAACCTATCAGCAACTGGCCCAGATTAGTCATTTCCACCGGCAGATAGGTGAAGACGACCTCCTGGCTGGTCAGCAGGGCAGTGACGAGCAGGGGGCCCAACACCCAGGGGTTGGGCAGGCTGAAGCGCTGGAACACCAGCCCCATAACGCTGGTCAGTAGAATGAGCAGGAGCAGGCCGCCGGGGTCGAAGAAGCCGCTGCGGGAAAGCTGGGAGGCATCGCTGCCGTGGATGTCGAGCGCCTGAAAGGCGAAGGGGATGATGACCACCACCATGAGCATGCGCAGGCTGTGTGCTGAGGCGACCAGGTCGGCGCGGGCATGGTTGCGCTCGGCGAGAGTGGTCATTTCGCTGGCCCCGCCTATGGCACTGGCGAACCACGCCGTCTTGAAGTCGGCCCCGCCCAGCGTGCGCAATATCCAGGCGCCCATGCCTCCCAGGCCCAGGGCGAAGACCGTTCCTGCCAGGATGAAGGGCAGGTTGAGGGCAATGAGCCGCAGCATTTCCGGGGTGAAGTAAAGCCCCAGGGAGGCGCCGATTACCCATTGGCCACCATTGCGGAACACTTTGTGGCTGCAGGCTGGGCTGCCCGCCATTTTCGAGATGGCGGTGGCCAGCAGGGCACCGATCATCCAGGGCAGCGGCATCCCCAGCTTGACCGCGGCAAGGGCGCCGACGGTGGCAGTGAACAGACCCAGGATGATGCGTGTGACGTTGGTCATGAACATGAACATGCTGCGCGGGTTGTGGCACCATCCCCCCGAAGATGAACGCCTGCCGGCGCTCCAAAAAGAAACTCCGGCAAGGGCCGGAGTTTCCTGCCCGCTTGCCTGGCCGGGCCTGCCTCGAACGCTGCCCGGTGTGACGCCGGGCGAGTTCGGCCAATCAATTGGCAGGGACTGATGCCTTCTTGCTGGCTAGTTTACGCAAAACCGGTGGGACAATGGCAACCAGGGCGGCAAGAATCCACAGCGCGATGGAGATCTTGCTCTCGAACAGGATGGAAATTTCACCATTGGTGATGGAAAGTGCGCGGCGCAGATTCTGCTCCATCATGTCGCCAAGCACTACACCCAGCACCATGGGTGCCATGGGCACATTCATCTTGCGCAGGAAGTAGCCGATGACACCGATGCCAACCACCATGAGCAGGTCGAAGCGGGTGGCATTGATGGCATATACCCCAATGAAGCTGATGGCCAGGATGCCCGGCACCAGCAGGCGTGGCGGAATGGACAGCATGGAGGCAAACAGCCGCACCAGGGGCACGTTCATCAGGAAGAGGATGACGTTGGCCACGAACAGGGAGGCAATCAGCCCCCAGACAATTTGCGGTTGTGCGTCAAAGAGCACGGGACCGGGAGTGATGTTGTAGAGAGTCAGCGCGCCCATCATCACGGCGGTGGTGCCGGATCCGGGTACGCCCAGTGTCAGCATGGGAATGAAGGAACCCGTGGCAGCGCTGTTATTGGCGGCTTCGGGGGCGGCCAGGCCGCGCATGTCGCCCTGGCCGAACTTCGCGTTTGGATCCTTGCCCTCGCAGATCTTCTTCTCATTGGCGTAAGCTACGGCGGACGCCACGCTGGCGCCAGCTCCCGGCAGGATGCCGATGACGAACCCGGTGACACCAGCGCGGACAGTGGACCACCAGGTGAAAGCGAGTTCTTTCAGGTTGAACAGCTTGCGTTCGCTCTTTGGAACTTCAATTGATGTCCCGCCCAGCAGGTTTTCGAGCATTTGCAGCATTTCGGCGACGGCAAACAGGCCGATCACCACAACAACGAAGTCAATCCCATCGGCCAGGTTTGGCAGGTCGAAGGTGTAGCGGTAGACACCGGAATTGGAGTCCACGCCCACGGTCGAGATGAACAAGCCCAGCATGGCGGCGAGTATGCCCTTGACCGGCTCATCGCCCAGCAGACTTGTCAGGGCGCAGAAGGCGAAGACCATGAGAACGAAGTACTCGGCCGGTCCGAAAGCCACGGCAAAATTGGCCAGCAGCGGGGCTAGCAGCACAATGCCGATGATGGCAATTGTGGAACCGATGAAGGACGACCACGCTGAAAGTGACAGCGCCACACTGGCCAGCCCCTGGCGAGCCAGCGGGTAGCCATCAAGAGTGGTCATCACTGCGGCGGCCTCGCCTGGCACGTTGATCAGAATGGAGGTGATGCGGCCACCGTATTCAGCACCCACATAGACCGCAGCCAGCAGAATGAGTGCGGTTTCCGGGGGCAGCTGCATGGCGAAGGCAATGGGCACCAGCATGGCCACGCCGTTGATGGGGCCCAGGCCGGGAAGTACGCCGACAATCGTCCCGATGAAGGAGCCAATGGCTGCGACCAGCAGGTTGGTCGCCGTAAAGGCAACGCTGAAGCCCAGAGAAAGATATTCAAGTACGCTGCTCACAGGAGATCTCCCAGAATGCCGGCGGGCAGGACCACATCCAGACCCTTGTCAAAGAGGAAGAAAAGCCCGACGCTCATGACGACGCCACCAATGATTGCCTGGGCCCAGGTTGCCTGGAACAGGCGGCCGATCAGGGTGACCATGAGCGTCGTGGCGGCAATGAAGCCTATCCACTGGAAAAGGAAGGCATAGCCGGCCAGGTAAGCCACCATGGTGGCAATGCGGACGTTGGCACCTTCGGGATTGGCTTCTACCTCGCCGCCGCCTTTGATGACCAGGCGCAGGCCGCACAGGGCGATGATCAGCGCAAGCAGAAGTGGGAAGGCTTTGGGGCCGACCGGTTCGTAGGAAAAAGGTGGTTCTAGGTCGTAACCGAAGGCAGTGATCAGCGCTGCGAAAATCAGCGCCGCAATGCCCAATACGCGGTCATTGAGCGTCAGCATGGTGGGTGGTTCTCCGTTGATTTCCCCCTGACTGGAGAAACACGGCCATGGGTGGACATGGCCGTGTGCCGGGGGTGTGAGGCAGACCCGCCAACTGGGGTGGGGGCCTGCGGTGATTTACTTCTTGATCAGACCGAAACTGTCCGCCAGTTCGGTGTAAAACTTGACGCGCTCCTTCACGTAGGCGTCGAGCTCATCGCCAGTCTTGTTGAAGGGGAACAGGCCTTGTTGTTCCTGCAGCTTGGCGAATTCAGGTGTCTGCATAAGCTTGTCGAAAGCCTGCACCCACCACTGGTATTGCTCGTCGGACACCTTGGGGCCAACGTAGAAGCCGCGGATGATGGGCCAGATGATTTCAAAGCCCTGCTCCGTGGCCGTGGGGATCTCCGACATGCTGCCGGGCAGGCGCTGGTCGTTGAACACTGCCAGGACGCGGATGGGCGCGCCACCGTCGAGCATGGTACGGGCTTCTGCAGCATCGCCCATGTAGGCCTGGATATGGCCGCCGCGCAGGGCAGTCAGTGCTTCACCACCGCCTTCAAACGCCACAAAGCGCATCTTCTTGTAGTCCACACCAGCAGCTTTGGCGGTAAGGGCGGCCTTCATCCAGTCCTGGCTGCCGACCGAACCGCCCGCACCCAGAACGATTTTGGTGGGGTCTGCCTTGAAGGCTTCCATCAGGGACTTCAGGTCTTTATAGGGCGAGTCATCACGCACGATGGCAACGCCGTAGTCGCTGCCAATGGCGGCCAGCCAGCGCACGTCATTGACGTTGTAGCGGCCGAACTTGCCCTGTGCCAGGTTCAGCAGTGAACCGCCAGAAAACGCCACTATCGCGTTCGGGTCACCGGGACGCTGCGCCACGATGTGGTTGTAAGCCACGGCACCAATGCCACCCGGCATGTATACGGTGCGCATGGGCTCCTTGAGAATGTCGGTGCTGGCAAAGCCGTTCAGGGCGACGCGACAGGTCAGGTCGAAGCCACCGCCGGGCTGGGCCGGGGCGATACACTCGGGCTTGCTGGGTTGTTGAGCCTGAACGGCGCCGATGCCCGTGAACGTCATCAGGCCGGCAGCAACCACGGCCAGCGTTTTCTTGTAAAGCTTCATTGGATGTCCTCCGGAATTTTGTGTGTCGGTATGTTCCGGAACTTACGATATCCAATCGAAGCTTTCTCAATCCTTTCAGAAATATGAAAATCCCTGGAAACTAGGGATATCCCTCTATCTTTTATCTTTTATCTTATATAAGACTATGAGGAATGCTGAGGGAAGGTTAGGCGCACCGTCAGTCCTCCATCTGCAGTTGCAGGCACGATCTCCATGTGTGCATTGTTGATATCCGCAATCGTCTGCACAATCGCCAGGCCCAGGCCGGAACCATGCTGGGCCCGGCCTGCCGCGCCACGCCGGAAACGGTGGCCGGCCAGCGCAATATCTTCGGCAGACATCCCTGGGCCGTTGTCTTCAACCTGCAGCACTGCGCCGTCTTCCGTGTCGTAAGCAGAAACTGTGATGCGGGCCTGAACCGGGCTGTATTTGATGGCGTTGTTCACCATATTGCTCAAGGCCTGGTGTAGAAGCCAACCGATACCCCGGATCACGATGGGCGTGTCGGGGAGGTCCAGGCCGAAATCCTGGCGTTTTTCCCGTGCAGCCGCCAGAAAATCATTCACCACGTCGCGCGCCACTTCGCACAGGTCCACTTCTTCCAGGGATTCACCGCTGCGGAGTTTGTCCGCGGCATCGTGCACCCGGCCCAGGGCCATCATCTGGTTGGTGAGCTGGATGGTGTTGTTCAGGCGTTGCTGGATGGCTTCAAGCACTTCCTGCATTTCCTCACTGCGGGCCAGCGATTTCGCGTATTCCACCTGCATCATCAAAACGGACAGGGGGGTGCGCAATTGGTGCGAGGTATCGTCCAGAAATTGCTGCTGCGTCGTGGTTTTGCGGGCATATCGTTCCATATGCAGGTTGATGGCACGTATCAGCGGACGCACCTCGCGCGGCAGGGTAGCTTCATCTATGGGCTGAAGGTTGCCGGACGCCCGTTGATGAATGATTTCGCTGGTTTCGCGCAAGGGGCGCAGGGCAAGGATGGCCCCCGCCGAGATCAGAAACACAAAAAGCAGCAGAAGGGCGAAATCCTTGCGTACGGTCTGCAGCAGAACCCTGCGGATGAATTCATCCCGGCCGGTGGTGCTTTCGCCCACCTGAATGATGATGCGGCTGTCCAGCGGAGTCTGAAGACGTTCGGAAGGCCCGATGGCCATGATGGCCAGGCGCAGTGTTTCACCAAAGTATTCGCCGCTGTAGAAAAGGGGGCGACCATCTTCGAGCAGGTCGTCTTCGGGCATGGGGAGTTCCGAATAGCCAATTTCCGAAAGCCCATCCTCCGTGGAGACCCTGAAATATACGCGGCTGTCGGTGGCCAGCTCGATGAATTCCAGCATGTAGAAGGGCTGTTCCATGGCCAGACCGCCGCTTTCCGTATTTACATTGAGGGCAATTGACTGCAGGGCGCCGGCCAGTGCACGGTCGAAAGCCGCATTCACTCTGTCCGTCAGTTCAACGCTGGACACCCACAAGGAAAGCCCGGAGGTGAGTACCACCGCGGGAATCAGTATCCATAGAAGCGTGGAACGAATGCTGTTCAGTGCCATGGGCAACGGTGCCGTGTCTCGGCTGCGGGGTGCGTATCAGGCCGGCGCATCGTGAGCGGGCTCAAGGCAGTAGCCGATGCCGCGCAGCGTAGTTATCTGCACATCGGAGTTCTGCAGCTTCTTGCGCAGGCGGTGGATGATTACTTCCACGGCTTCCACCCCAATGAGTTCGGCATCACGTTCGGTGAGGCGGTCCAGAATGAACTGCTTGTTCACGGGTTCGCCGCTGCGCTGTATGAGTGTGCGCAGCACTTCGGCTTCGCGTGGCGTGACGGAAAGCAGGCCTCCATTGAGGGTGAAGCGTTGCGAGGAGAGGTCATAGGCAAGCGAGCCGCAGGCGAAGCGCGGTTTGTCCCTGCCGCGGCTGCGGCGGATCAGGGCATGCAGGCGGGCAACCAGCTCTTCAATACGGAATGGCTTGGGAAGGAAGTCGTCGGCACCTGACTCCAGAGTGTCGACCCGTTCGGCCAGGGAATCGCGCGCCGTCAGAATCAGGATGGGCGTACGGTTGTCTTCCGAGCGCAGGCGGCTCAATACAGAATGGCCGTCCATGCCGGGGATGCCGAGATCCAGAATGACGGCGTCAAATTCCTCCAGCTGCAGGCGACGGTAAGCCACCAGACCATCATTGGACCATTGTATGGAGAAACCCTTTTTCTCCAGGCTGCGGCTCAGCCAGTGAGCCAGTTCCGGCTCGTCTTCGACCAGCAGAATGCGCATGTCTGTCGCTTGAAACCACCTGTGAAAATGACGGAGTTAGCGTAGCACGAGAGAAGCTGCTTAATATTGGGATGTTTTTCGCTGCCGCTGGGGCGGGGGAGGGGCTGGCAATGCTTGGTATGCGTTATCTGGTATTTGCACTTTCATGGCTTGCGCTGGGGGTGACGATTGCAGGGTGCCTGCTGCTAGGCTGGCACTGGGGCTGGGCGCTCATGCCTGCCGTTCTGGTGGTCATTGGTGTGTATGACATATTCCAGCGGCGCCACGCTGTGTTGCGCAATTATCCGATTATCGGCCATATGCGGTACATGATAGAAACCGTGAGGCCGGAGATCCAGCAGTACCTGGTGGACTCCGACACCGATGAGGTCCCGTTCGCACGTCTGCAACGGGCCGTGGTGTACCAGCGGGCCAAGGGCCAGCCGGACGGGCGCTCCTTTGGAAGCAAGCTGGCGATGCATGAAATCGGCTATGAATGGGTGAGCCACTCGGTGGTGCCCTCCCAGATTGAAAGCCAGGATTTCCGCATTGCGGTCGGGCCTGGTCGCAAGCAGCCTTATTCCATGTCGGTGTTCAATATTTCCGGCATGAGTTTTGGCGCGTTGTCGGCCAATGCAATCAGGGCCTTGAACATGGGCGCCCGCCTGGGCGGCTTCGCTCATGATACCGGCGAAGGTTCGGTTTCCCCCTACCATCTGCAGGGTGGTGACCTGGTCTGGCAACTGGGTTCCGGATATTTCGGCTGTCGTGACGAAAAAGGCAGGTTCGACCCCGAGCTGTTCGAGAAGGTGGCCGCCAGGGAAGAGATCAAGATGATCGAGCTCAAGTTGTCGCAGGGAGCCAAACCCGGCCATGGGGGCATTCTGCCTGCAGCCAAGATCACTCCGGAGATCGCCCGCACCCGTGGAGTGCTCATGGATGTCGACTGCGTTTCGCCGTCCTCCCATTCCACCTTCTCCACCCCCAAGGAAATGCTGGCCTTCATCGACCGCTTGCGGACGCTCGCGGGAGGCAAGCCTGCGGGGCTCAAGCTATGTGTCGGCCACCCCTGGGAATTCATGAGCATGGTGAAGGCCATGCTGGAGACCGGCATTCTTCCCGACTTCATTGTGGTGGATGGTGCTGAAGGCGGCACTGGCGCAGCACCAGTGGAGTTCACCGATCACGTAGGGGCACCGCTGCAGGAGGGGCTGCTGCTGGTGCACAACACCCTGGTGGGTGCAGGCTTGCGCGACCAGATACGGATAGGGGCCAGTGGCAAGATCATCACCGCCTTCGATATTGCGCGCACCCTGGCCATGGGGGCAGACTACTGCAACAGCGCCCGAGGGTTCATGTTTGCCGTGGGCTGTATTCAGGCGGGCATCTGCGGCACGGATAAATGCCCCACCGGTGTGGCCACGCAGGACCCGCGCCGCCAGAGAGCCATCGACATCAAGGACAAATCCCAGCGCGTCGCCAATTTCCATCGCAACACCCTGCACGCGCTGCGCGAACTGGTTCAGGCAACGGGTTTGCTACACCCGTCGGAATTCAGGCCGGATCACATTCTGCGCCGCCTTTCGCGGGATGAGGCCAAGCCGATTTCGCAGATTCTTACTTTCCTCGAACCCGGGGACCTGCTGCAGGGCAATTTCCGGCATCCTGTCTTTGAAAAATACTGGAATCGGGTGAGCAGCGAGTCCTTCGGGCTGGTGCGCTGACGGCTCGTTCAATCAAGTCATGAAAAAGCGTGGGTGGATCATCTTTCTGGTAGTGCTGGCCCTGGCCACGGTCAACTCGGGGCCGGTGGTCCGCGACCTGCTGGCCGGCGAGAGGCTGGTGCATACCGAGGCGTCGGAATTCGCCCCCATTATCGTCTTCGAGCAGTACGGCGAGCGGTGCATGAATTTCAACGACATCGAAGGCGAAGGTCGCCAGACCTGCATGCAGCTGAACGACCCGGACCGCATGGTGTTCGAATACACCCGCATGATGACCAGCGCACTGTTCGTCAACCCGGAACCGCACTCCATACTGATCATTGGCCTGGGCGGAGCAACCTTGCCCACGGCGCTTCACAAACTGTTGCCCACGGCTGTCATTGATACGGTGGAAATCGACCCGGCGGTGGTCAGGGTGGCAGAACGTTTCTTTGGCTATCAGCTGGGGCCGCGCCAGCGCATCCATGTGGAGGACGGCAGGGCATATGTAGAACGGGCGCTGGCGGAAGGCCGACGTTACGACATGGTCATGCTGGATGCCTTCGATGTCGATTACATCCCGGCCCACCTGCTCACGGTCGAGTTCCTGGAGCGGGTGCGCAGCCTGCTCACACCCCACGGCGTGGTGGTAGCCAATTCCTTCACACAAAGCCGCATGTATGAACGCGAATCTGCCACCTACGCGAATGTATTCGGCGAATTCTTCAACCTGCGCGCAGGGGTGGAAGGAAACCGGGTCATCATCGCCACTGCAGGCCCCCTGCCGGAAACCGACGTGCTGGAGCGCCACGCACATCAATTGACCAGAGGGCTGGAACCCTTTGGTATTGATGTCGACCGGGCCTTGCAGGCGTTTGTGGTGCACCATGAACCACCCGGGCGGGCCATGCCCTTGCGGGACCCGCCACAGGAAGGCGGGTGAGCTGCTTCACCGGGTCAGCAACAGGTGCACACCCTGCACCAGGTAAACCGTACCTATCACCATCACCAGCCACTGGGTCCAGCGCCTGAATTGCTTGTCGTTCAGGCGCTCCAGGACGAATTTGCTCAGGCTGGTGCCAATGACTGCGCACAGCACGGCCACCCCCAGCAGCATGCCGGGCAGGGTGTCACCGCCGGAGAGGGCGTGACCGAAATAAATCAGCTTGGCGAGGTGGGCACAGGCCTGGCAGGCCGCCTTGGTGGCCACCACCACGCGGCGGTCCATGTCGGTCCGAACATAGAAAATATCGAGCAGAGGCCCCGAGACGCCCGCGATGAACTGCATGGCCGTATTGAGAAAGCCGCACATTTCTGCGCCACCGCGCGTGGTGACCTGTGGGACGAAACGGCGCGGAATGATCATCACCAGAAAGGGCACAATGCCCAGGGTGATCAATACCATTGCGCGGTCCGGAATGAAGCCCACGAAGGAAAACATCAGGCCTGCCAGCAGCAGGCCGAGAAGAAACCGTCCGAAAATGCGAAAGTCGATGTGACGGCGCCAGAGTAATGCGCGCCAGCCATTCGAGGTCAGCTGCGCAGCACCATGCAGTACCATGGCAGCCGAAACCGGCATGAAGGCGACCAGCACCCCCATCAGAATCATCCCTCCGGCCATGCCGAAAATACCCGAGATGAAGGAGGTCGCCAGTACGGAAAAGGCGGTGATCAGAAGAAAGCCGGCCTGCATCATCAATGCACCGAGAAAAAGTCCAAGGCGCGAAGTTTAGCAAGCCGGCATAG
Source organism: Alcaligenaceae bacterium (assembly GCA_029263795.1). Lineage (GTDB taxonomy): Bacteria > Pseudomonadota > Gammaproteobacteria > Burkholderiales > Burkholderiaceae_B > Yanghanlia. The sequence continues at coordinate 10,135 of JAJUFI010000009.1, read as the reverse complement.
ATCACGGCTTGGTTTCAGAGGGTGCGCCAGCCCTCTCTTTCGTAGTGGCGATGGCGGGCAATGCCATCAATGAAAGCCTGCACCGCCGTGGCGTCGACGCTGTCGCAGAGTATCACTCCGGCGGCGGCTTCATCTTCAGCCATGATGCCGGCCTTGCGCAGCAGGGGTTCGGCGTCGCGCGAGACAAGCATGGTCTTGCAGTGCAGGAACTGGTCCTGCAGGAATTCCCTGGCCTTCGGATCGGCTGCCAGAACTTGCATGGCCTGCGGGCCCTGGGGTACGGCGACCGCGTCGAACAGTACACCGGGGTGATTTTCCAGCGAAGCATCGGCATCCAGCAGGCTGCCGCCACTGCCTTGCAGTCCACCAATATGTGGACCCACGAGGCGGACCACCGCCCCTTGAGCCACCAAAGTTTCCGCGAGGGGCCATACTGACGTCTCATCGACTCCGTCAGCCACCAGGATCGCAACCATGCGCGTGGCGATGCCTCCTTCGCCGGGTCGCGCCATCAAGGACAAGGCCGGTGAGGTGGTGACTTCCGGCTCGGGCGGGTTTTCCAGGGTACGCGGCATTGCCGGCGGCAAGGCCATACCCAGCCCCTGGGCCACACGGCTGGCAAGGTCTTCCGACACATTGCGCAGCATGGCGATGGTGCGCTCCCGAATGGCACCCACCGTGACCTTGCTCAATTCAAAACGGAAGCCGCCGACAATATGTGCCTGCTCGACAGGAGTCTGGCTGTTGTAAAAGAGTGCGGCCTGGTTGAAGTGCTCGGCAAATAGCTCGGGTTTGCCGCGCAATTCTTCTCCGCGAACCGGCTCGGGGAAGGACACGAAACCACCGCGACCGGCCTGAAACGGGCAGCCTCCGGCCAGGGAATTCGGTTCGTAGGCCACGCCACCACGGTTAATCGTCTGTCTGTGCATGCCTTCACGCTGGTTATTGTGAACCGGAGCCAGCGGAGCATTGATGGGCAGCTCATGGAAATTGGGGCCTCCCAGGCGGATGAGCTGCGTATCGATATATGAATGCAGGCGACCGGCCAGCAGGGGGTCGTTGGTGAAGTCGATGCCCGGGACCACATGAGCCGTGCAGAAGGCCACCTGCTCAGTTTCCGCGAAGAAATTGTCGGGGTTGCGGTTCAGCACCATCCGACCGATGGGGCGCAACGGCACCAGTTCCTCCGGAATGATTTTGGTGGAATCCAGGATGTCGAAACTGAAGCGGGCGGCATCTTCTTCGGTGAACAGCTGCACACACAGTTCCCACTCAGGGTATTCGCCGGCCTCGATGGCTTCCCAGAGGTCGCGCCGGTGGTAATCCGGGTCGGCACCGGAAATCTTCACGGCCTCGTCCCACACCAGGGAATGGGTGCCCAGCTTGGGGTTCCAGTGGAACTTCACAAAGGTCGCCTCTCCCGCGCGATTCACAAAGCGGAAAGTGTGCACCCCGAAACCCTGCATCATGCGGTAACTGCGGGGAATTGCCCGGTCGGACATCTGCCACATCAGCATGTGGGTGGATTCGGGCATGAGCGAGACGAAATCCCAGAATGTGTCGTGGGCCGATGCCGCCTGCGGCATGGCATGATGCTGCTCGGGTTTGACGGCGTGGACCAGGTCAGGGAACTTCATCGCATCCTGGATGAAGAAGACCGGCATATTGTTGCCGACCAGATCCCAGTTGCCCTCGTCCGTATAGAACTTCACGGCGAACCCGCGCACGTCGCGAGCGGTGTCCTTGGAACCGCGCTCGCCCTGCACAGTGGAAAAACGAACGAACACGGGCGTGATCTTGCCCGCGGAATTGAACGGTGCGGCGCAGGTGATCTCGCTCAGATCTTCGTAACACTCGAAGTAGCCGTGAGCGCCCGAACCGCGTGCGTGGACCACCCGTTCCGGAATTCTCTCGTGGTCGAAGTGGGTGAGTTTCTCCCGCAGGATGAAGTCTTTGAGCAGCGCGGGGCCGCGCAGACCGGCCTTCAGGGAGTTCTGATTGTCGGATATCCGTACGCCCTGATTGGTAGTCAGTGCTTGCCCCGCGGAGTCAGCGCGGAAGCGCTCCAGCGGGCCCCCAGAGTGGTTCACTCCGGGTGTGGCGGCCTGGCCAGCCTTGTCGGTCAAATTTGTTTCGGACAGGGTGCTGCCGGTTGCCTCCACCTCGGGTGGCGGTGATGTCGCGCCTGGCTGTGGGTTGAGGGCGTTGGCCTGGCCGTGTTCAGCGGGTTTGGTCGGGTTGTAAGGCATGCCGGCAGCCATGGCTGCAACGGCTGCTGCCTTCTGAACCTGCTCCGTGGGCTGGTTTTCACTGCCTGGAGGGTGGGCTGGGCCACTGTCGGTACGGGAATAAGCGGTATCCGTCGCCCGGGCCGCGTCGTTGGCCGGTGAACGAGGGGGCTGAGAGGAAGAATCTTTGCGACTCGGCATGATGGGGCTCCGTTATTTGTACGGCTTGCTTCTTTACCGGAAGGGTTGGGGCAAGCGCGGCAATGGAGTCGGACCCGTGCAAGCATCATGCCGCGCGAGCCGGCTGGCGGCCCGCGCAGGTCAACTTTGCTGGTCGGCGGCTCATAGCCCCAGGGGAAGGGCTGTCTTGTAAGACACCTGTTTGAGCGCAAAGCTCGAGCGAATCTTGTCGATGCCTGGAATAGGGGTGAGCTGCTCGATGATGAAGCGTTCCAGGGCAGCGATATCGCGTACGGCGACCCGGATCAGATAATCCGAATCGCCAGTCATGAGATAGCACTCCATGACCTCCTCGTGCTCGCAGATCCGTTTTTCGAATAGATTCAGGGCGGCTTTTTCCTGGGACTTCAGGCTGATGGAAATGAAGACGTTGAGGCCCAGCCCCAGTGCGGCGGCATTGGCGATGGCGACATAGCGTTCGATAATGCCGGCCGCCTCCAGCGCCTTGACGCGGGCAAGGCATGGAGAGGGCGAAAGATGAACGCGACGCGCCAGTTCCACATTGCTCAGTGAACCGTCGCGCTGCAGCTCGTCCAGGATCTTCAAGTCGGTGGAGTCCAACTTCATTATGTCTACTAGAATTTTGTTCTGGTAATTGTGTTGTGATCAGCATTTTATGCTGCGATGTTTGGTTTTGGGGGCAGGTTTCAGAAGCAAATTCGGTGCTTTGTGGCGCAGAATGAAAGCATGAGAGTTAATTCGAGGTCAGCCATGAACGCCATCACCGACTTTCAATCACTGTTCAATCAGGCAGCCCAATCGCCTTATGGTGAACCGGGTCAAACGTACGCTTCGGGAGATGCGGAACTGCACCCCGTCACCCAGGATGCAGACCCCGAGGAAACCGCCGAATGGCGGGAGGCCTTCATGGCGCTGGCCGCGGTGCATGGTTCGCAACGGGCGGCCTTCATGCTGGACGAACTGCACCGGCTGGCGGTGCATCTCAAGGTGGGCTGGCGTCCGCTGTTGGGAACGCCCTACGTGAATACCATTCCCGCCGACCGCCAGCCACCTTATCCCGGTGACCTTGCCATGGAACAGCGTCTGTGCGCGATGATCCGCTGGAACGCGCTTGCGATGGTTCTGCGGGCGAACGCGGCTTACGGCGAGTTGGGCGGGCATATCGCCAGCTTCGCCAGTGCGGCGGAACTGTTCGAAGTGGGTTTCAACCATTTTTTCCGGGCGCGTGACACCAGGCCGGGCGGGTTTGGCGGTGACTTGGTCTTCCTGCAACCGCACAGTGCACCAGGTGTCTATGCCCGCGCCTTTCTGGAAGGGCGGCTCACTGAAGCAGATCTGGCTCATTACCGCCAGGAACTCGGTGGCCCGGAAGCCGGGGCACGTGGGCTGAGCAGCTACCCCCACCCCTGGCTGATGTCCGATTTCTGGCAATTTCCCACCGGGTCCATGGGCATAGGCCCGATCAGCTCCATTTACCAGGCGCGTTTCATGCACTATCTCACGCACCGCGGTTTGCTGGATTGCAGCGGCCGCAAAGTCTGGGGTGTGTTCGGCGATGGCGAGATGGACGAACCCGAGTCCATGAGCGCACTCACCCTGGCAGCGCGGGAACGTCTGGACAACCTGGTATGGGTGGTGAACTGCAATCTGCAGCGTCTGGATGGCCCGGTGCGTGGCAATTTCAAGGTGGTTGACGAACTTGAACGCCTATTCCTGGGTGCGGGCTGGAACGTCATAAAGTTGTTGTGGGGCAGTGACTGGGATGGCCTATTCGCCCGTGACAAGGACGGCGTCCTGATGCGGGCCCTGGCCGCCACGGTGGATGGGCAGATGCAGACCTTCGCGGCCAATGATGGCCGGTACAACCGGGAGCACTTCTTCGGGCAGGACCCTTCCCTGGCGCGGCTGGTGGAAGGCATGACGGACGAAGACATCGACCGCCTGCGCCGCGGCGGGCATGACATGGTGAAGGTTTACGCAGCCTACGCGGCAGCCATGGCAAGTGAGGGCAAGCCGACCGTGATCCTGGCTCACACCATGAAGGGCTATGGAATGGGCAGCGCTGGCCAAGGCCGCATGAACACCCACTCCAACAAAAAATTCGAGGACACCGATATTCTGCAATTCCGCGACCGTTTTGCTCTGCCGCTTTCCGACGAGCAGGCACTAAGGCTGGACTTCTACCGCCCGCCTGCTGACAGCGCAGAATTGCGTTACCTGCGCGAGCGCCGGGCTGCGCTCGGTGGCAGTCTGCCAGCGCGCCACACGGCCTGCGACCCAGTCGCGGTGCCGCCCATTGAAAGCTATGCACGTTTTGCCATGGAGCCTTCCGACAGGGAGATGTCCACCACCATGGCGTTCGTACGCATGCTGGGCAGCCTGCTGCGCGACCAGAGCCTGGGCCCACGCATCGTGCCCATCGTCGCTGACGAAGCGCGGACTTTCGGTATGGCCAACCTCTTCAAACAGGTAGGCATCTATTCCTGTGTTGGCCAGAAATATGAGCCCGAGGACATAGGTTCCATCCTGAGCTACCGAGAAGCGCTGGACGGGCAAATTCTGGAAGAAGGCATCAGCGAGGCAGGTGCGATTTCCAGCTGGGTTGCCGCTGCGACGAGCTACAGCGTCCACGGCCTGGCCATGCTGCCCTTTTACATCTATTACTCCATGTTCGGCTTTCAGCGCATAGGCGACTTGATCTGGGCGGCCGCCGACCAGAAACCGCGCGGTTTCCTGATTGGTGCCACGTCGGGGCGCACGACGCTGGCGGGCGAGGGCCTGCAACACCAGGATGGCAGCAGCCACCTTTGGGCCATGACCATTCCGAACTGCCGTTCCTATGACCCTGCCTTTGCCGGGGAGCTGGCCGTCATCATCGCTCACGGAATGCAGCGCATGATGGTGGAACAGCAGGATGAGTTCTTTTACCTGACCGTCATGAACGAAAACTATGTGCAGGCTGCGCTGCCTGCCGGAGTGGAGGACGACATCATCAAGGGTGCCTACCGCTTCGGCCATTATCCCGCCCAGGGTCGGGCGGGTGACGAACCGCGCCGCGTCACTCTGATGGGGTCGGGCGCGATTCTTACTGAAGTCATTCGCGCTGCCGGGCTTTTGTCGGGCCAGGGAGTGTCCGTGGACGTCATCAGCGTCACAAGCTGGTGCGAGCTGGCGCGCGATGGCATGCGGCTTGAGGATGCCGAAGCATCACTGGAAAACAGCCATATCCGCCGGGTGCTGGCGGGAACGGGAGGACCCATCATCGCGGCAAGCGACTATGTGAGGTTGGTACCCGAATCCGTGCGTGCCTATCTGCCGGAAGGGCGCCACTACCGCTGCCTGGGCACGGATGGCTTCGGCCTGAGCGATACGCGTGCACGGCTGCGCCGGCATTTTGGGGTGGACGCAGACTCCATTGCCGCCGCGGCGCTCAAGGCGTTGTGATTCGTCGTGCTGTCAGGCGCAGGGGCCGGATGACCCTGCGCCGGGCGGTAGGGCGCAAGACGTATTCCCGCCTACGGCGAATGGCTGCACCGGGAGACTGGATCGCTGATTGCCGAAACTGTTGTCGCGTTCAATAATGGGCAGTCAATCTTCCAGAACAGGAGAACACAATGCCTGGTTTGCTTCCCAATGTGGATCCCGACGGCCTGCTTGAATATTCGGTGGTCTACACAGACCGCGCACTGAATCATATGTCGCAGCGCTTTCAGCGCGTGATGAACGACATCAGCCGCACCCTCAAACAGGTCTACCAGGCGGAAGCCGCCATCGTGGTGCCGGGCAGCGGAACCTACGCTATGGAAGCCGTTGCGCGACAGTTTGCCACTGGCAGGCACTGCATGGTCATACGCAATGGCTGGTTCAGCTACCGCTGGAGCCAGATATTCGAAATGGGTTCCATCCCGGCCGAGACCACGGTTCTGACTGCTGTGCGCACACAGGCCGACCCTCAGGCGCCTTTTGCACCGCCTCCCATCGGCGAAGTCGTTGCCGCGATTCGCGAACAGAAGCCTGATCTGGTATTTGCCGCCCATGTGGAAACAGCGTCGGGCATCATGCTGCCGCAAGATTATCTCCGCGCTGTGGCCGATGCCGTTCATGAGCATGGTGGTATGTTCGTGCTGGACTGCATTGCTTCGGGAGCCATCTGGGTGGACATGCAGGCTGTGGGCGTGGATATTCTCATCAGCGCGCCCCAGAAGGGCTGGTCCGGGCCGGCCTGCGCCGGGCTGGTCATGCTGGGGGAAGAGGCGCGCCGGCGTATTGATTCCACCGCCAGCACCAGTTTCGCCTGTGACCTGCGCAAGTGGCTGCAGATCATGCAAAGTTACGAGCAGGGTGGTTTTGCCTACCACGCCACCATGCCGACCGACTCTTTGCTCACCTTGCGCGATGTCATGGCGGAGGCCGAGTCAAGAGGCTTCGAGAATCTGCGTACAGCGCAACAGACGCTTGGCGATCGTGTACGCAGCATGTTGCGGGAAAAGGGCTTCCGCAGCGTGGCGGCACCCGGTTTTGAAGCGCCCGGCGTGGTGGTCTGCTATACCGACGACGACGGCATTCAGTCAGCGAAGAAATTTGCCGCTGCAGGTGTGCAGGCGGCAGCCGGTGTACCTTTGCAGTGCGGGGAGCCGGCTGATTTCAAGACCTTCCGCATCGGCCTGTTCGGCCTGGATAAATGGGCCGACATCGACGGTACGGTCAATCGTCTGGCCCGGGCTGTCGACGAGATCCAGTCCGCCAGCGAGCCCGCAGCGGCCATGGGCCGGTAAGCATCGCTCTGGCAGCGCGCCGCAGGCGCGTCGGTTTGCGACGCAGCCCGGGCGCGCCCGGCCCGGCATCACTCGAACATGACGTCGAGGTTTGGCAGCGGCAGGCCGGACAGTTCGGTGGTCCAGCGTTGGCCGGGTGCAATCGGGAAGGCAGCCGTCAATGTGCCGGTGGTGACAAGTGAACCGGGGCCCACTGGGGGCCAGCCCTCACGCTGCAGGCCCCTCATCAGGTGCACAACGGCATTCAGGGGGTTGCCCAGCACGTTTGCGCCTGAACCGCTGTCCTTGGTTTCACCATCGCAGCGCAGTTCCAATTTCACTTCGGCAAGGCGGTTGGTCAGGCCGGGGCCCAGATCTTCCACAGCGCGGCGTTCCGCAATCACCAGTGCGCCGTGCATGCCGCCATTGGCAATGGCCTGCGGCACTGTCGGAGGTACGCCGTCGGCGGGGGTGAGCACAATTTCATAACCCTGGGCCAGCCAGTCCACGCATTCCAGAATCTGCTCCAGGCTCGCATCCGGTGCAGGGGCTTTGTGGAAATGCAGCACGATTTCCGGTTCAATGCGCGGGCCCATCAAGCCGGCAAGCGAGTAGTGGCCAGTGCCGCCCGCCAAGTGTGTAACGGTGTCATCGTACATGGCACCCCACATTGGTTCCGTTGCACCCATCTGCGCCCAGTTACGCGTATTGGTGAAGCCCACCTTGTAGCCGGTGGTGCTCGCACCCTGGCTGATGCGCTGTGCCTCGCGCTCAGCTGCCGTCCGATAGGCGGAGGAAAGTTCGGAAAGAGTGAAGGGCTCGCGTAGGCTGCTGCTCATGGGTTCCTCTGAATTGAAAAACGATGGCCAGTTGAAAGGAATGGCCAAGCATACCCTTGCACCCGGAAGGAATGAAATCGGGTGCAGTGCATTATGATTTGCACCCTGCTTCCCGAAGACACCCTTATGACCGAACTGGAAAACCTCGAAATCGCCATCATCGGCGGCGGCCCTGCGGGCCTGATGTCGGCAGAAGTGCTGGCGCATGCAGGGCTTGCGGTGACGGTCTTTGAGGCCAAACCGTCGCTGGGACGGAAGTTCCTGCGGGCAGGCATTGGTGGGTTGAACCTTACCCACGGCGAAGACTATGCGCAGTTCGTTACCCGCTTTGGTGAGCGCAGTGAACGCCTGAAGCCAGTGCTGGATGCCTTCCCCCCAGAGTCCATCCGTGCCTGGGCTGCTGGCCTGGGCGTGGAAACCTTCAAGGGTTCTTCCGGCAGAGTTTTTCCGGTGGACATGAAGGCGGCCCCCTTATTGCGCGCCTGGGTGCAGCGTCTGCGCGGGCTGGGTGTGAGTTTCAGACTCAGGCATCGCTGGCAGGGGTGGAATGAGGCTGGCGCACTGCTGTTCACCGTACCGGACGGTGAAGTTGCGGTCCAGGCGGGCGCCACCATACTGGCGCTCGGGGGTGCCAGCTGGCCCCAGTTGGGGTCTGACGGCGCCTGGGTCCCGTGGCTTGAAGCCCGGGGCGTAAGCATCGCACCGTTGCAAACTGCGAACTGTGGTTTCCAGGTGGACTGGAGTCCTCATTTGCAGGAGCGTTTCGCCGGCGCACAGGTCAAGCCGGTGGTGCTTTCCTTTACCGATGCGGATGGTGTGCGGCACAGTCGGCAAGGGGAATTCATCGTGACCCAATACGGTGTGGAAGGCAGCCTGATTTACGCCCTGTCGCGCCCCTTGCGTGATACCCTGGCCCGCACCGGGTCTGTGAAGGTGGAGCTGGACCTGACCCCCGGGCGCAGTGTGGAAAACGTGTTTCAGGAACTGGCGCGGCCGCGCGGTTCACGTTCCATGTCCAGTCATCTGCAGAGCAGGCTCGGGGTGAAGGGTGTGAAGGCTGCTTTGCTCAGGGAAAGTCTTGGCCCACAGGGCTATGGGGATGCCATCTTGGTTGCCCGGGCCATCAAGGCACTGCCTGTGGAGCTGACGGCGCCCCGTCCTCTGCACGAAGCCATAAGCACCGCGGGTGGCGTCAGATTTGAAGCGCTGGACGACCATCTGATGTTCACGTCATTGCCGGGCACTTTTGCTGCGGGGGAAATGCTCGATTGGGAGGCCCCCACCGGTGGCTATCTCCTAAGTGCCTGCCTCGCTCAGGGGCGGTGGGCAGCGGAAGGGGTGCGGCACTGGTTGCAGCGCTCATTTATTTCATCTGGTTCTAAAAATTCGACCTAAAATAACCCGACTTTCTAAGTCGGGCATCCTCCATACTGGAGGCACCACAGAACCGGTAACATCGCTGCAAAAAAGAGGAGATTCATCCGATGTTGTCCGGCTGGTAACGTTCCGCAGGGCCAGTGAATGCGCTCGTCGCCCTGCTGTGTGCAGTAGTGGTGATCGGCATTTGGCTCGCCACGCTGCAACGTATTGACGCAGAGCGCAAACAGGCAATCGCCGCCGCGCGCGATGCGAATCTCAACCTCGCCATTGCGTTCGAACAACAAGTTCATCGCACCATAAAGTCTGCCGAGCAACTCGCGTCCTTCGTCCGTGAACAGGCCGTGCGCAGCGGGAAAACTGAATTGGGACGCTGGCTGGAAGAGGGCCTGATCCGTGAAAACATGTTCACCATCATCAATGTTTCCGACGAGAATGGCGACGTCGTCGACTCCACTCAGCCCGGGGTGCAGGTAAATTACGCTGACCGCGAGTTCTTCACCTTTCAACGCGACAGTACGTCAGATGCGCTTTTCGTGAGTCCCCCCGTGGTCGGAAGGGTGTCCGGAGAAGTCCGTATTCCCATGTCGCTGCGTATCAGTCGCGCAGACGGCTCGTTTGCCGGCGTGGTTGTGCTCTCAGTGGCCCCGGAAGATTTCACCGAGTTCTATCGCGAAGCCTATCTGGGCGGGCGCGACATGCTGGAATTGATTGGCGTGGATGGTGTGGTGCGCAG
>JAJUFI010000045.1 GCA_029263795.1 Alcaligenaceae bacterium | reverse complement strand
GTAAGTAAAGGCGTGGCGTTTTTCCAGTTTAAGGGGCTGGCGATCATTTCGTCCGTCTCGGCATTCGCGAATTGGCCGGGTCTCCCTTGAGCGGCACACTGCTGCTCAAACGGAGGAACAGAGATGATGAACAAAGACAGTAAGCAGTCCGGGCAGGGTATGACGGAGTACATCATCGTGGTGGCCCTGGTGGCGGTGGCTGCGATTGCCGTCTATCAGTTATTTGGTCAGGTCGTTCGATCACAAACGGCGGCCATGGCGCGGGAACTGGCGGGCGAAGACGGTTCAGAACAGTCGGCAATGGCACAAGCTGCCGCCGAGGCGGCGGCAGGGCAGACAGCGGTGCGCACCCTGAAGTCGTTCACCGGCAATGCCGCTGCAGGCCAGTGATCCATTATGCACATTCAGTTTACCGGTCGGAATGCGATGGCGACCAGATGCTCGCGAGAGGCTGACAGGCAACAGGGTCAGGTACTCGTACTGGGCATGCTGTTGGCGGGAGCCATGATCACGGCCCTTGTTCACTATTTCCAGGCGGGCAAAGTGCTGGCCGAAAAGGTCCGTCAAGACCATGCGCTCGATGCCGCAGCCTACAGTGGAGCGCTGGTGCAGGCCCGAGCACTCAACATGCTCGCTTATATCAACCGCGCGCAGGCGGCGCACCAGGTGGCCATGGCACATCTCGTGACCTTGGGTTCGCTGGCCCATTTTGCCGGTACAGAAGCCCAGCGCGCGTCGATGGGTAATCCGCCCGCTTATGTGATTGCCATGCATTTTGGTCCAGATCATGCGGCCGCTTATCTTTCAGCGTTGCAGGCCACGGGCCTGGAGTACATGGCAAAGGAACAAGGGGCGCTAGCTTCAGCCTATGCCAGACATGACCAAACGAACCGCGCTGTGCTGGCATCGGCTGCCGCGCGTGTGGCGAAACTCTACGTTGAAAGCCGCGACGAGGCAATGCGGGAGGTACTGCGGGCAAATTACCCCGGCGACCCTTCATTCCACCTCGAAATCATCGAGGATGGTGCAGAGGGTTTCCTGAATGCATATTCTGGGAATCAGTTGCTGCAGCCTTTCGTCAGGAGCCTTGCCCAACTCTACGATTTTCTGGAATCACGCGACCACCTCAAACGCAGTTTGTTTCCTGTGAGCTATCGCTGCCCGACGCTGCGGCACGAGTTGCGGCGCAGGGGCAGCACGGTGCTGAATGAACAAGGCATATGGCAGTCGGTCGACACACAGTCCTACCATGCCCTGCGTTCCAACCGCTGGATCGGGTGCTATTACCGGGAATACCCAATGGGATGGGGCTGGATTCCGCCCCGGGAATCGTCTCTTCTAGATATCGAATATGTAGAGGATTCTCCAGAGAATTTTGCCGAACAGGACTTCTGGCGTTGGGTGCAGCAATCCACACGGTGGGACATTGCCAGCAGCCGCGGTAATCCGCTGGCAAATTCCTGGGCTTACCGGGACAGGCAGCGCTGGGAAGGGGGTGGCTTGCCTGCATTCCAGGACTTGTCCGACGCAAGACGAAGCAGTTCGGCACATTTCATAGTCACACTGCAACGGAAGGGCAGCAGCGGGCAATGGCTGCATTCGCGCAGCGCTGCGGAAACCTACTTCCGTCGGCCTCGGGGTCGGGCCGATGGGCGCCGAGAACTGCCCAGTACGTTCCATCCCTATTGGCAGGCGCGGTTGCGCAAGCCAACGCTTGAGGGAAAGGGGGCACGTCCATGAAGTGGTGCTCCGCGTTCGCACCAGGGCCTGGTGGTTCAACTTGCGGTACCAGACCGACAGGGTTCCGTCATAGTCAGTTTGGTCAGGCCATCGCCGAGACTCTTGTGCTTATGCTGGTTCTGGCCGTGCTGTGGGTGGCCATTCCGTGGCTTGCGCATCTGCAGGACATCGCCCTCTCAGCCACCCACGCCAGTCGGCATGCGGCATTTTTGGCTACCCGGGCGGAACACGTGGTTGATCCCGACATCATGGTTCGCGGCTACTTTACGGGCCCTGCACATCGTTGGGTGGGTCGACGGTCGGAACGGGTGCTTGACCCCGCCCTACCTGTGAGCCTGAGTACCCGCCGCCCCAAGCTCAGTCCCGGAGCACAGCCGGGCGGTACACAGCCCCACGCCACGGTGCTGAGGCAAGAGTGGGGTCTGGAAGACAACGGCATCTTCCAGGCACGGATCACGGCCAATTTCCAGGAAGATGCCTCCAGTAATGGCAAAAGGCAGGCGCACGGGTTGTTGAGTCTTGATGCTTTCGATAACGCCTATCCGTCATTCAGCATGAGCATGTCCATTCTGACGGGGGCTGGGCATGCAGAATCCGACGATCAGGCGCAGGCAATTACGGGTTCTTCTGCGTTGGCTTGGTCGGACGCGGAGGCAGATTCTGCCCGGGCTGGAGAGTTTGTCGTGAGCAGAGCGGGGGCCGTCGATGCCGGATGGGGGCGAGCAGGCCCGGAGTTCGACTGGTTGGCGCGCTGGGCATCTCAACTCCCGGAATATCTGTTGGTTGATTGAGCACGAATACGGAGAGGAATATGCACTGTTCTTTCTTGGTACTGCCATGTCGAAACCGATGGAGGGTATTCCTTCTGGGTGCGGTGCTCTCAGCCGTAGGCGCGCAAGCGCGGGCAGACCCCATTGAATGGGGGGATTCTTGGCAGCTGCGCCTGAATGGCCAGCAACTGTCCGTGCAGCCTTTTTCAAGCTCTTTGACACCGGACGCACTGATGCGGGAATTGGCCGGCCGATTTTCCGAACTGCGGCGCTTTCTGGTGGGAGATGGCCGTGTACTGCTGTCAGGCATTCGAGAAGGTGAACATCTACTTGCAGAAATTCAAGCTGGCGTTCGCGGAACCCAGGGCTATGTCTCCGCACTTCGCTTTGGTGATAGCGACACATCCGGCCCAGGGTCGCTGGCTCCTGGGAAGGCGGACACCGGTATTCCATATGCGGGCGGGCGATCGCACATCGCGGGCAGGAACGCAGTGTCGGGGCAGGGTCCGGAACGTATTTTTGACTGGACCGCTAAACCTGGGCTGGGTCCAGAACGTATTTTCGATTTTGGCCCCGCCGGGGAGCTGCGGCTGACGAGCCATTCCCTGTTGATGAATGAGGCGGACAGTGCGGTTGCGAAGGGTGAGTTCGTGATTGCGCCCTCGCAGGAAGGCGGCATGGGTGTAGTTCTGAACTTTACGGAGCAATGACATGAGTCGCTTGAATCCCCGCTTTGTGCGCTTTGAGTTTCTCGGTGCAGCACCGCGCTCTTTACTTGTTCTGGGCCTGTCGATTCTGGCCGGCCTTGTGGCGGCCTGGGCTGCGCGCCAGCACATACAGAGTCACGTTGCCCGCCTTGAGGCTGAAGCGCGTACGCCCGTGGTGTCGCGTGTCGTGGCTGCGCATGACCTTCCTCCCGGTACACGGCTCACGGTCGACAATCTCGCTACACGTGAATTTCCCGTTCATTTGGTGCCGAGTGACAGTATCGCTCCAGGTCGCCATGAAGCGTTGTTGGGCCAGATACTGCGAAGCGGCCTGAGGGCCGGCGATCTCATCTTGCCGGCACATGGGCAGGAAAGGGTGAATGAGGCTTTCTCAGCTCAGTTGGGGAAAGGGCGGCGCGCCATCACGATGCCGGTCGATGCAATCAATTCGGTTTCTGGTCTGCTGAAACCGGGCGATCTCATCGATCTTTATGTGTCCTTTGAGTACCAGCGACGCAGAATAACCGCGCCCTTGCTCCAGGGTGTGCTGGTGCTCGCCACAGGCAACCAGACACTCTCTCAAGCATCGGAAGAAGGTGGGGGTGGCTATTCCACCGTCACGCTCGATACTTCTCCGGAAGACGCGGTAAAGCTGGTGGCTGCACGGCAAGCCGGCACCCTCACGGCAGTACTGCGCAATCCCGCGGACAGCCTCCCCAGCCGGAAAGCAGTTCGGGGCGATCTGGCCAGTCTGCTGGGCGTGGCCAACCCTCCACCAACCCGTACCGCATCGCGGGCACCAGTCCTGTACGGCAACCAGCAGCCGCGCAAAGTGCCCCGTCTCGTTCCGGACGCCACTTCTCCGCGAAGTCCTTCAGGGCTGTTCGACCTGCCTGGCAACCAGATGCTTGCCAGTGCCTGGCTGAGGCATGCAATCACGGACCTCAGTCCCGCAACGCCGGAGCTGTTGTCTCTTGAAGCTGTGGAGTAAGCCATGTTTGTCCGACGCATCCTGCGTCTTCTACTGATGGCCGGCTTCATGCAATCCAGCCTTGCCTGGTGTGAAACAGTGCTGCATATGCAGGTGGGGGAAGTGCGGGTGCTTTCCGCCACTGATGTGGCCAGGGTGGCGGTCGGTGACGGGCATGTCATCAATGCGGTCACGACTGAGGAGAAGGAGGTCATTGTCTTTGCCCGCAATGAGGGTTCCAGCGTCTTGCAGATCTGGTCGGCCGACGGGCGAAGGCGTCGTCTTGACGTCGAAGTGGCGCCTGAAGGTGCCAGGCGCATTGAGCAGGAGCTTCGTACAGTTCTTGGCCGTATTTCCGGCGTCACTCTGACACCAGTCGGTGACAAACTGCTTGTTGAAGGAGACGGCCTGTCGGATGACGACCTGATGCGCATCGAGGAACTGGCACAACGTTATCCGCAGCTCTTGAACTTCACTGGCAGGGTGGGGTGGGACAGCATGGTAATGCTGGACGTTCAGGTTGTGGAGGTCCCCCGTTCGCTCATTCAAGAGCTTGGTATACGGTGGCAGTCTCCGGCCACTGGAGGAATCAATGCAGCGCTCGCATGGGACTCCGGAAGCCGTCGTATCGTGGAGCGGCCCGGGGAAAACGTTGTGCCTGCCAACTTTCCCACGAGGCTTGCCGCCGGCTACCTTGGGGCAAGCGTTTTGTGGCCTGCGCAACTGAATGCCCTGCAGCAGGCAGGCCAAGCCATCGTACTTGCTCAGCCACAACTCATCGCGCGCAGCGGTTCCACCGCAGAATTTCTGGCCGGGGGTGAAGTTCCCTATTCCACCACGGACGCCAATGGCAGCACGAATACTGCCTTCAAGCCTTATGGTGTGTCGTTGCGCATCACTCCCCGGGTTGAACGTAATGGCATTGTGCGCTCCCGAATAGAGGTTGAGGTGAGTTCCGTGGATCATGCTCTGTCGGTTGAAAATGGCCCAGCCCTGAAAACTCGGCGCGCATCCACGGAATTCAATGCTCGCTCCGGACAAACACTTGTACTGGCCGGATTCTTGTCGCGCGAAGATGCTCGCAATATCGATAGTGTGCCCGGACTGGGGGGGCTTCCTCTGCTCGGAGGGCTGTTTCGTTCGGTGAAAAAACAGAGGAGTGACACTGAACTGGCGGTTTTCGTCACACCGGTGGTGGCCGCAGCTGATCATCCCGACCTTCAGGAAAGGGCAATGCATGGTCGGGAACTCCTGGCGCAGGGTTTTCCGCAGGAGCCCAGGCTAGTCAAACCGATTCGGAACCAACCGTGGCAGTCGAGTAGGGATTCGGCTCCTGCACCTCTGTGGCAGCCCTGGAAGGGTGATGGCGGGCAGTGGAAGACGGATGGAGACTGAGCGGCAATCAAGCTGGAGTGAATCAGTCAGGCGAAGAATCTGCTCTTGCTCCGAAGCAAAGCATCGTAACGAGGAGGGTCCATGCTGGAACTGGAACTGACTTTTGAAGATGGGCGCACGGAGTGCCGTCGGTTTGCGCTTCCCCTGAGCATCGGGCGGGCACCGGAATGTGCATTGAGCCTGAGATCCTGGCGGGTCGCCAGACATCATGCCCTTATCCAGATGAGAGGGGAAGCACTCTATCTGGAAGACCTGGGCGGGTTGGCCGGCAGCCATGTGAATGGTCGGCGGGTGGCGCAGTATGGGCCGCTACTTGTGGGTGATGAGATTGTCATCGGCCCTTGTCGCGCGCGCATATTGAAGACGGCAGAACTGACTTCATGCGCTCCTCGTGGAACTCAAGGCGACGGGGAGCCGGACAGCAATTTGTTTCAGGAATGCGAAACAGCGGTGGGTCACAACAACGTGGCTGAGGCCAAGGTGTGTGGGGAGTTCCCTAGAACGCCTCAATTGCAACCCGCCATTGACCAGCTGAATCGTTCCTCTGGCGCCATACAGGTGGAAATCAGGCCGCAGCAAGGGGCACGGCCGGGCACGGAGCCGAACACAGCGTTTCATCATAGGCGGCGTCTGCACAAGGCGCTGCTCGAGGCGCTCGACCTGCGGCGTCGGGATATTCTCGCATTGAGCGATGAGGCACTGCGGATGGAGGCGTCAGAAGCCCTGAGCCGTATTATCGCTGATGATGGCGAGTTGCCCCCGGAAGTCAACAGAGAACAATTGCTCAAGGAGATTGTGGACGAGGCGGTCGGGCTCGGGCCCATCGAGACGCTTCTCGCTGACCCGACGGTGAGCGAAATCATGGTCAATGCCCATGATGAAATATTCGTAGAGCGCTCCGGAACTTTGCAGCGCCTGCATCGCAGTTTCACCAGTGACCAGGCGGTCCGCGCCGTGATAGATCGAATTGTTGCGCCGCTGGGAAGAAGGGTGGACGAATCGTCCCCCATGGTGGATGCCAGGCTCAAAGATGGCTCGCGTGTGAACGCCGTGATTCCTCCCGTCGCGTTGCGAGGGCCATGCTTGACGATCCGTAAATTCCCCCAACGCCGCCTCTCCATGGATGACCTTCTGGCAGCCGGCAGCCTGGACGCCAACATGGCGCAGTTTCTCAGTCTGTGCGTGAAAACGCGCAAGAGCATTCTGGTTTCAGGAGGCACAGGGTCGGGCAAAACCACATTGCTCAACATTCTGTCGAACTGCATTCCTGAAGGCGAGCGGGTGATCACGATTGAAGACGCGGCAGAGTTGAAGCTGCACCACGAGCATCTTGTCTCCATGGAGTCCAGGCCACCGAACACTGAAGGTAAGGGGAAGATTGAGATCCGTGATCTGGTACGCAACGCTTTGCGCATGAGACCTGACCGCATCATTGTTGGAGAATGCCGGGGTGCTGAAGCATTCGACATGCTTGCCGCCATGAACACGGGACACGAAGGCTCGCTCACCACCTTGCACGCCAATTCACCCCGAGATGCGCTGTCACGCCTGGAAACCATGATTCTCATGGCGGGAATGGATCTGCCTCTTGCGGCGATACGAGAACATATCGCTGCAGCCATTGATCTCATCGTGCAGCAGGCACGGCTTTCGGATGGCCGGCGTCTGGTGGTGGCAATTGTGGAAGTGACCGGCATGGAGGCGGGGCGCATACAGACGCAGGACTTATTCTCCTATCGGCAACTTCCGTCTCCACGCTTTGAAGGTTGCGGCGTCCAACCCGAATGTTTCTCTGATGCACCGCGCCTGGTACCGGCAGAATGGATGAACCAGGTCACGGTTCTGGAAGACAGTATTTCCTCAGACTCATGGCCATCCTGATCATCATGCTGACTTCCGGTGTTGTCGCCGCCACATCTGCCTGGTTTGGCATGCGTGTGTTGCACCGGGAATATGGTCGCTACCGCGCCACTTTTCAGCAGGATGCGGTGCGCAACCTCGCCGAGTTCTTCGTATTCCTCGACCCTGCGCAATTGTGGGGTGCAAATGTCGCTGCGGCCCTGGCTTGCGCGGGGCTGGTGTTCGTTTTCTCAGGCGGGGTTCCTGCTGCTGTGGTTGCGGGGCTTGTCGCATTCCTCCTACCTCGCCGGCTGCTGCATTGGGCACGGCTACGACGGATTCGCCTTATTGAAGAACAGTTGCCGGATCTTTTACTCGCGCTGGCAGGCACGTTGCGCTCGGGGGCGGGGCTGCAAAAGGGCCTGCAGCAGGTATGTCTTCATGTGCGCAGGCCTCTCGCACAGGAATTGGGCCTTCTATTGCAGCAACAGCGTATGGGGGTGAGTTTTCCTGACGCGCTAGACGCGTTCTACAGGCGTGTGCCCAACGAATCGGTTGCCTTGTTCATTGCCGCGATCAAAGTGGCCGGGGAAACCGGCGGTAGTCTGGCGGATACCCTTGAACAGATCTCACGTACCGTTCGTGGTCGACTGCAACTCATCGGGAAAATCCGTGCGTTGACCTCGCAGGGCCGTATGCAGGCATGGATCATGGGCTGTTTGCCGGCGCTTCTCGTTGCAGCGCTCTACATGCTCGATCCACTGACCATGCGCGCGCTCTGGACGACCCCGGGCGGTTGGCTGGTGCTATCCATTGTTGTAGTGCTTGAATTGGTGGGTGTCACCCTGGTGCGCAAAATCATGGAAATAGAGGTGTGACGATGTGGCAGGGAGTCAGCATCTTCATGGCAGCGATGTGTCTGGGGCTTTTGCTGTTTTGGCTCGGGTCACCCTTCGCCCGTTTCGGGCTCGCTGCGGGGCGGCAGCGCCCCTTCGCGCTTGAACTGGTCTGGCCGTGGGTAAAGGCAATTGTTCCCTTTTGCAGCCGCTTCATGACCTGGAATCTGAGGCGCCGTCTCGCACATTTATTGCGGCAGGCGGGCGTTGACTATTTCGGCTCGCCGCAGGAGTTCTTTGCTTTGCAGTGGGTGCTGGCCTCGGCCGCCGGTGGGCTGGTGGCATTTCTCCTGACAGGGCTGCTCAAATTCTCGCTGCTGATTCCCGGCATGGCAGTGGCCGCATTGCTGGCGTCGATGTGGCCGGTGCACATTCTGCTACGGCTGACACAACAGCGGAAGAGGGCAATGCTCAGGGCATTTCCCTTTCTGCTGGACATGGTCAGTTTGTGTGTGGAGGCCGGGCTCAATCTGCAGGGAGCCTTGCGACAGGTGGCGGACAAAGGGCCGGAGGGGCCCCTGCGTGATGAAATTCGTCATCTGCTGGCGGACATTCGTGCAGGCTCGACGAGGCAGGAGGCCTTGCTGGCATGGGCACAACGCTGTGATCTGATGCAAGTCCAGCAGTTTGTCGCCACGGTGCTGCAAGCCGAAGTCTCGGGAATGAGCTTGGGGCCGGCGCTGCGGGCCCATGCAGATCAATGGCGCAGTGAGCGTTTCCTGCAGGCGGAGAAACAGGCGCTGGAAGCGCCCGTAAAGCTCATGTTTCCCTTGGTGTTCTGCATTTTTCCCTGCTCATTTCTGATCATTGCCTTTCCGCTGGCGCAGCAATTTCTTGAATTTTTGAAATGAAGCCGGGAATCGAAGGTGAATCTCAACCCCATGGCGGGTTTCAAACGACACAACTGACCAACCCATCTGACATGAAATTCAGGTTTCGAATGGAAAAGAGCACCGACCAGGATTCGCGAATTCCGACCATGCAACTACATGAATCACCTCTGAAGCAGCATAAATCCTCCCTGAACCTGCATATCGCAAGCTCCTTTCTTTCGCGTTTGCGCGGGCTCCACGGCAAACCCGAGCTGGGATGCAACGAAGGTCTGCTCATCATCCCCTGCAGGAGCATACACACCTTTTTTCTGCGTACACCGATTGATGTCGTTTTCCTCGACGGAAAGTTGAACCTCTGCGCATTGCGGGAACGTCTGCCTCCCAACCGCATTGCACACGTACGAGAGGCAGCAATGGTGGTGGAACTGCCTGCAGGCTACTGCTCACGCCATCCGCAGTTCTTGCGCAATATTCATGCTGCGCTGCAGCTGAGGGTATTTCCGCGCTTGCTGGTTGACGCTCGCTCGTCCATTGTTCAACCGAGCGCTCGTTCGGGAGACTTTAGCGCTCGGCTGTAGCCCAGAAAACTATAAACAGAAGGTTGGGGAGGCATGCGTGACGACAGTTGATCCTGTCCTGCGAGTCAACGGCCTGACGCTCACATTTGGCGGCGTGAAGGCTCTCAATGGAGTGAGCTTTGAAGTGCAGCCAGGCTCCATTACCACTGTTATCGGGCCAAACGGTGCCGGCAAGACATCGCTGTTCAATACCATTTCTGGTTTTTATCGGCCGGTGGCGGGGACTGTGGAATTCGAAGGGCGGGACATCACCCGTCTACCGGCTCCACATCGGGCCCGCCTGGGCCTGGCGCGCAGTTTTCAGAACATCGCCCTGTTTCGCGGCATGTCCGTACTGGACAACATCAAGTTGGGGCGCCACTGCCAGCTGAAGACCAATATCCTGCAGAGCCTGTTCTATCTTGGCCCCGCTCGGCGTGAAGAAATGGCGCTGCGGGCCGACATCGAAGCACACATCATCGATTTTCTGGAAATCGACCATATTCGGCATGCTTCTGTCGCCTCCTTGTCATATGGCTTGCAGAAGCGGGTGGAAATGGCGCGCGCCCTGGCCATGCAACCGAAGGTGCTGATGCTTGATGAGCCCGTGGCCGGTATGAACCGTGAAGAGACGGAGGACATGGCGCGCTTCATTTTGGATGTGAATGCGGAATGGGGAGTAACGGTGCTCATGGTCGAGCACGATATGGGCCTGGTGATGGACCTCTCAGACCATGTGGTGGTACTCAACTTCGGGCAGGTGATCGCCCAAGGCAAGCCTCATGAAGTCCAGTCCAATCCGGAAGTGGTGCGCGCTTATCTGGGTTCGGGCGATGTCTCCGAGTTGCGCGAGCGTCTTCGAGCCGGACGGGCAAAGGGGGCGGGAGCGGAGGCGGGTGAGTCGGGTGTGCCCCGGGGCGGGTCGCCCGTAAGCTCTCTTGGCGAGGTGGCCTGATGGACTGGCTCTTCCTGTTCGAAGTCATTCTGGCGGGTATCGGTGCGGGGGGCTTGTATGCCTTGGCCGGGCTAGCGTTCGTCATCATTTACAAGGCCACTCAGGTAGTGAACCTTGCCATAGGCGAAATGCTCATGCTCGGTGCCTATGCCTTTTTCGCATTTGCCGCAGGCATGCAGTGGCCGATTCCTGTCGCCATAGTTGCCGCCGTGGCCGTGTGCGCGGTGCTGGGTGGGGTCGTGGAGCGTCTGGCGATACGGCCCATGCTGGGTGAATCACCCATTTCGGTTTTCATGGTTACTGTCGGCCTGGGCTCCATCATGGTGGGAGTGGTGGAATTGATTTGGTCGGCAGACCAGCGTCGCTTGCCTGAGTTCATTCCCAATGAGCCCATCTTCCTTGGCGAAGCGTTCATCTCGCCAAAGATCTTCTACAGCTTTCTTGTGGCCCTGGTTCTGGTTGCCATCAGCCTGACCGTGTTCCGCTGGTGGCGGGGCGGGGTGGCATTGCGGGCCACAGCTACCGACCAGGGTGCTGCCTACGCCATGGGTATCAATGTACCGCGAGTGTTCTCTGTGGCATGGGTTGTGGCGGCTGCGTTGGCCGCTGTTGCGGGAATCGCCGTAGGCGCCATCGGCGGGGTGTCCTCTTCTATGGGGATATTTGGCCTGTCGGTGCTGGTGGTGGTGATTGTGGGCGGTCTGGACAGTGTGCTGGGCGCACTGTTGGCCGGCCTGCTGATTGGCGTTCTGGAGGCCCTTGCCGGCGCTTATCTTGGGGGCGAATACAAGTTGCTGGTCACCTTCCTGGTACTGGTGGCAGTGTTGATGGTTCGGCCGTACGGGTTGTTCGGCACACGCGAAATAGAGAGGCTCTGACCATGCGCATTGCAACCGCCAAGGAGAGTTACCGCCAGGACGAAGCCTTGTTCGATTCCCGCACCCAACGTGTGTGGGCGGGAATTCTTGCGCTCGCGCTTATCCTTTACCCCTTCATGGCCAATGACTACTGGCTGTACCTGGCCTGCCTAGTGGCCATAAACGTTGCCAGCGCGACAGGGCTGAACATTCTCACCGGATACACCGGGCTGGTCAGCCTGGGGCAGGCTGCCTTCATGGGCCTGGGAGCCTACACAGTGGCCGTCATGGAGCAGTTTGTGGGTGGGTACTTTCTGATCAACCTGATCATGGCCGGGGTGGTGGCCATGGCCGGAGGCATAGTGGTGGGCATTCCCTCTCTACGGGTCAAAGGGCTGTACCTGGCCATTGTCACCATTGCTGCCTCCTTCCTGGCCCACTTCCTGTTCGTCAATTCCGGCTTCACAGGGGGCACCGGGGGGATGAACGTGCCACCCGCTCAGTTTGCCGGAATCTCGCTCGATACTTCCTTCCGCATTTATTGGCTGATCATTCCCGTCACGGTGCTCATGGTGTTGGGCGCTGCCAATTTGTTCCGCACCCGTATTGGCCGGGCTTTCATCGCCATACGTGACCGCGATATCTCAGCCGAGGTGCTGGGAATTCCTCTGCTGCGCTACAAGCTGCTGTCCTTCGGCTTGTCGTCTTTTTATGCCGGTGTGGCCGGAGGCATGTGGGCTTACTTCTTCAGGGTGGTCACGCCGGAAAGCTTTCCGCTGATCATGTCTATCTTCTTCCTGGCCGCCATCATTGTTGGCGGAATGGGGACCATCCTGGGCGGCATTCTTGGCGCCATTTTCATGACAATGGTCCCCGAGGTACTGCGCATTGTGGTGGGCATGTTGCCTGTCAGCGGCGACACCCTTCAGTACGTATCCCCGGTCAGAACCATCGTGTTCGGCCTGTTGATTGTGGGTTTCCTCATCTTTGAACCGCATGGCCTCGCCGAGGTATGGCGACGCATACGGCGCTTCTTCCACCTCTGGCCCTTCCGCAATTGAGCGGAATCAGTCATTCCACTTCAGGAGAAACGCATGAGTCACCGCTATACAGGTTTATCCAACTTGATGAAGCGCTGGGCAGCGCCTTTGGGGCTGTCGCTCGGCATGGCCATGACACCCGTCGCCCAAGCCCAGGGCGACGACATTGTCATAGGCGGCTCCATTCCCATGAGCGGGGTGTTCGCCTTTGCGGGAGTCGGTATCCATGCCGGTATTGGCGACTACGTGAAACTGCTGAATGAGCAGGGCGGCATCAATGGCCGCAAGGTGGTCTATGTGCCGGAAGACACGGGCTACAAAGTGGATGTATCCGTGGCTGCCTTCAAGAAAATCACCAGCCAGAACAAGGTGAACCTGTATTACGGGGATTCGACCGGTTTTTCCAAGACTATCAACCCGGAGCTGGAGCGCAAGGGCGACATCCTGATGACAGGTGCTTCCTTTGCCACCGAGATCAACAACCCCGAGAAATTCCCTTCCCAATTTCTGGTGGGGCCAGACTACACGGAAATGTTCGGCATCCTGCTCAAGTACATCGCGCAGGAGAAACCGGGCGCCACTGTGGCTTTTGTCTATTCTGACACGGAATTCGGTCGTGATCCCATCGAAACCTCCCGCAAGAGGGCGGAAGAGCTCGGCCTGAAGGTGGGGGCGGAGATCATGACGCCACCGGGCAGTGTGGATGTTTCCACCGAGGTGCTGAAACTTCGGCGGGCCCGCCCCGACTACACCATTTTCCATGGCTATGTACTGGCACCCATTCCTGAATTTGTTGCCCAGGGCCGCCAGATGGGGCTTAAGAGCCGCTACATGGGCACTTTCTGGACCATGGACAACTCCACGGTCATGCAGATGGGCGAGAACGCCGATGGCTTTATGGGGGTGATGCCTTTCCGTTATTACTACGACGAAGAAAAAGCACCCATGCTGGAGAAGATCCGTGAAATGCGCCCGGAATACCAAAGCACAGCCTACATGCAGGGTTTCATGGCGGCCATGTTGATGACAGAGGCGGTCAAGCGCACCCTGGACGCCGGCAAGGATCTCAGCTCCGCCAACATGAAGGCCGCGCTGCAGTCCATTAAGGACTTCGACACTGGCGGCATCATTGGTGTACCCATTTCTGTCAAGGGCAATTCGGTTCCGGTGGGCCGCATTTACCGAGCTGATTACGCCAGCAAGAAGATGGTGCCGGCATCTGACTGGATTATCCTGGACTGAGGGTCGGTATGATCCTCGCACTTAACAATATCGAGGTCGTCTACAACAAGGTGGTGCAGGTGCTGCGTGGCCTGTCACTTAGTGTGCCCGCCGGCCAGGTGGTTGCTCTTCTGGGGAGCAACGGTGCCGGAAAGTCCACGACCTTGAAGGCGATTTCCCGTCTGCTGGAGTTGGAGGACGGGGCACTGGTGAACGGTCGCATCGACTTCGACGGCCAGGACGTGGCGGCTGCGGCTCCGCAGACTCTCGTGCGCAGAGGCATGAGCCATGTCATGGAAGGGCGGCGGGTGTTCGAGGATCTCACCGTGGAGGAAAACCTGGTGGCTGCCACTTACGCGCTGGAGGGCCGTCAGGCGAAGAGGGCTGACTTTGACCTGGTCTATGAGTACTTCCCCCGCCTGCATGAGCGCCGGCGGGGGCTCGCCGGCTACCTTTCAGGCGGGGAGCAGCAGATGCTGGCGATCGGCCGGGCACTGATTGCCAGGCCCAGGCTCATGCTGCTGGATGAACCATCTCTTGGTTTGTCGCCCGTGCTGGTCGAGAACATCTTCGGGATCATTGCCCGAATCAATGCGGAACAAGGTACAGCCATGCTGCTGGTGGAGCAGAACGCGTCGGTGGCCCTGGCGATTGCCGACTACGGCTACATCATGGAAATGGGCAAGGTCGTTATCGATGGCACGGCCGAAAAGCTTGCCACCGACCCCGATGTACGGGAGTTTTATCTGGGCATGGGCGGTGGAGGGGAGCGCCGCAGCTTCCGAGACGTCAAGCACTACAAGCGTCGCAAACGCTGGTTGTCCTGAAGGAGTCAAGTATGGGACGTCCATCCTTTAAGCCTGAAGATCTCACTTTGCCGCAGATGCTGCGCGCCCGCGCTTCACGCACTCCTGATGCTGTCGCCATCCGGCAAAAGGATTTCGGAATCTGGAACCCGTATACCTGGAATGACTACTGGCAGCGCGCCTGTCATGTCGGCTTGGGCATCCGTGCGCTTGGCGTGGCCGAAGGCGGCCATGTGGGCATCATCTCGGAGAATCGGCTTGAGTGGGTGCTGGCCCAGATGGGGGCCGGGGCCGCGGCTGCCGTGGCGGTGGGCGTTTATCCCACCAGCCCGGCGCCCGAGGTCAGTTACGTGCTGGGCCACGCCGACGTCGAGCTGGTGTTTTGCGAAGATCAGGAGCAGGCCGAGAAAGTCATCGATTCTCTCTCGCAGTTGCCCGCTGTGCGGCATATTGTCGTGATGGAGACCAAGGGCTTCCGGAACTATCCGCAGGACTTGCGCGACCGCATCCACAGTTTCGCGGAACTGGAAGCGCTCGGCCGAAAGCATGCGCAGGAGGCTGGCAGCCTGATTGACGACATACTTGCGAAACAGAAGCTGGATGACATCGGCCTGATGATTTACACCTCGGGTTCGACGGGCAAGCCCAAGGGCGCGATGATTTCCTACCGCAATATACGGGCAGTGGTGCCCGGCATTGTCGACCGGCTGGAGCTGGAGCCCGATTCAAGTCACCTTTCCTATCTGCCCCTATGCCACGTGGCAGAGCAGATGCTCACCACCTTTGTGCCGATCTATCTCGGTTCTCAGGTCAATTTTGGTGAATCCTTGCGCACCGTTCAGGAAGACCTGCGTGAGGTGGCACCGACCCTGTTCCTTGGTGTGCCTCGCATTTGGGAAAAGTTGCATGCGGCCATCACCATCAAAATGCAGGAAAGCCACGCTCCCATGCAGGCTCTCTACCGCCGCGCGCTGGCAGCGTGTGAGCCATTTGCGCACAAGTCCAGCGGTGATCGCAGCCTGCGTGAGCGCCTGGTTTACGGTTTCTGGTATTGGCTGGTGTTGCGCGCCCTATTGAATTTCATTGGTCTGCGCCGCGCGCGCGTTGCACTGACGGGTGCGGCACCGATCTCTCCCAACGTGATCCGTTATTTCCGGACGCTGGGTGTGCCCCTGGTCGAGGTTTATGGTCTGACGGAGTCAACTGGCATGATATTGGGCCAGCCCCTGGACGATGTGCGCTGGGGCTCGGTGGGGACGCCGACAACGGGCGTGAGTTGCCGGGTTTCAGAAATTGGCGAACTGCTGGTGCAGGGCGACATGGTTTTCGCCGGTTATTACAAAAGCCCGGAACAAACCCGGGAAGTCATCCGCGACGGCTGGCTGCATACCGGCGATGTGGTGCGCCGGGAAGGAGATACCTTGTATATTGTCGACCGCCTCAAGGATGTAATGATCACGGCGGGCGGCAAGAATCTTACCCCCTCCGAAATTGAGAACGCGGTCAAGGACAGCCCTTACATCAAGGAATGCATCGTTGTGGCGGACCGCCGCAAGTTTGTCTCGGCACTGATCCAGATCGACTTCGAAACTGTTTCCAAATGGGCTGAGTCCCGGGGAATCGCGTTCACGCATTTCCGTTCTCTGGCGGAGAATCCAGAAGTCCGCAGTCTGGTTGAGACAGAGGTCGGGAAGGCCAACGCAGGGCTGGCGGAAGTGGCGCGAATACGCCGGTTCCATCTGCTCACCAAAGAGCTCGATCACGACGATGGCGAAGTGACGGCGACCATGAAAGTGCGAAGGGCCAGCATCTACAAAATGTACGGCAATGAAATCGAGGCCCTGTACACATGATTCAACGGCAATCCGCGGAAATGTCACCCCTTCGACCGGGCGAGGATGGCCGCCGGCGGGAACTGGTCCTTGCCGCCGGCCGGCTGTTCCGCGAACTTGGTTATGAGCGCACAACGGTGCGTGAGCTGGCTGCTGCAGTGGGCCTGCAGTCCAGCAGCATCTTCCATCACTTTCGGAACAAGGAAGAAATTCTGCTGGCGGTGATGGCGGATGGCATCCAGGAAGTCATCGACGAAGGGCAGCTTGTGTTGGATGGTGATGGCGACCCCGCCGAAAGGCTGGTCGCCCTGTTTCGGTTGCATATGAAGAGCCTCATTTACGGAGTGGGTGGCAATGCCATGCATGCCATCATCTTTGACTGGCGCAGTCTGTCTAACGATGCGCGCTTGCATGCCCGCCGTCTTGCGGATACCTACGAGGCCCTCTGGCACCGCGCCATTTCTGACGTGGTCCACGCCGGGCTTTTGGACGGTGATGCGATCGTATTGCGCAAGTTCGTTCTTGGGGGAATGAATCACATGGTGCGCTGGTATAAGCCGGATGGGCGCATTTCGGCTGAGGCGTTCATCGAGGCCATGCTCCAGGCCGCATTTCCACAGTTGCTTGAAAGAATGCAGGAGACTAAATGAGTAGTGAACAGCAAGTGCTTTTGTTTGAGGTGATGGGAAGCATCGCGCAGATCACTTTTTCCCGGCCTGAGGCCCTCAATGCCCTGAATGAAGATATGGCCTGTGCTTTCCGGGATGCCATTGCACGTGTTGCGGGCGATGACTCATTGCGTGTGCTGGTGTTGCGCGGAGCGGGTCGCGGCTTCATGGCTGGCGGGGACATTGCGACCATGGCCCGGGATCCTCTCAGGAACGCGCCCCTGTTGCTCGACCCCCTGCATGAGGCCCTGCTGAAGATGGCGGAACTGCCCATACCGGTTCTGGCTGGTCTGCATGGGCCGGTCGCGGGTGCGGGCATGAGCGTGGCGCTTGCTGCAGATCTCGCGCTGGCGGCCGACAACACCATTTTCCAGATGGCTTATACCCGCATCGGTGCCAGCCCCGATGGCTCCGGGACCTGGCATCTGGCTCGTCTGGTGGGCCTGCGCAAGGCGTTGGAGATCGCCTTGTTGTCCGATGCAGTGGACGCCGCCCGGGCCCTGGATCTTGGTCTGGTTAACTGGGTAGTGCCCGCAGCGGAATTTGATGGTCGGCTTGGAGCCATGGCCAAACGTCTGGCTGAAGGAGCAACCGGTGCGTATGGTCGCAGCAAGGCATTATTGCGCACTGCAAGTCTACGCAGTCTGGCAGAACAGCTCGATGCCGAACGCGCTGCTTTCATGCAGGGGGCGGCAGGGCCAGAGTTTCGGGAAGGTGCACAAGCCTTCCTTGAAAAGCGTAAACCCGATTTTCTAGCTGCCGCTTCTGCGGGTCAGCGGAATACGCTTACATAGGCGGGGTAAAAGCTCGCATAGAGC
>JAJUFI010000176.1 GCA_029263795.1 Alcaligenaceae bacterium | reverse complement strand
GGCAGTTCAATGCGAACTGCCCCTCTTTATTTCACACGATCTTTCCGCAGTCACTCGGGGTCATGCTCCCACTGCGAAATGAGCTGGAAGCGATCACTCAGAAAGTAATTATCGGAAAACGTGAGCATGCGATCATCGTCACCGTAATATGCCCGCAGCAGGCGCAGCGCGGGCCGACCATGATTGTTGCGCAAGGCAAAGGGCGCTTCTTCCGGCATCAGAGAGGCCTCGATCTTCTGCCATACACGACGGACAGGCACGTGAAACTGGCTGGCCAGCAAACCGAAAACACTGACGCTGCCCTCCCCTTGCTCGACAGCCTCACCAATGCTTTCGTGTTCCGGCAAAACATACAGATTGGAAAACCCGATCAAGGTGTTATCGGGCAGCCACCGACAGCATACGAAGCGTATCCAATCGTGACTCAGACCATCGGAATTCAGTTCTTTCGCAATCGCCGGCGGTATTTGCGTACGCGACCGCATTAGAATTGTGAGGCGAGTTTGCGCGGTGTACTGCAACACATCATTGACATTCGACACACCTGCCACAAACTTGCGGCTCTCGACCACAGGCTCTGTCGACTTCACAAAGCTGCCCCGCCGGGGAAACCGTTCCACCATTCCCGCATCCACCAGGCCGCGCATTGCTTCGCGTATCGTGTGGCGACTTACGTCATAAGTTGCTGCCAGCACCTCTTCCTTGGGAAGCAGTTCCCCCACTTGATACTTTCCTGAACGAATGTCCGCCTCGATAGCGTCACGCACCTGAAGATATCGATGGCTGGACTTCTGACGTTGCGTCGTATTCAAAAAGCCCTCCTGCAGGGTCAGCACCTAAAGCAGACAAATCCGCTCGAAGTCGGAATTTATGTTCGTACATATTATAACAAAAAGGGTACTTACCCATATTTTCCGTGCCGGACAGGAGGGCTTTGCACTAGAGAGGGCTACTCTGAGCCATGAGAATGACGGCGGGCGACCGTGACAATGATTGCAGCGGCCAGCACCAGCACACCGAAGGCGCCCGCAACGAATGACCCTGTTACGGACGCGGCCAGGGCGCGTCAAGCCACGGAGCAGAACTATCGGCCGGACAACTCCGCAATCTGCTGCAGCTTCAAGTATTGTGAAAGAAATTGAGCACGAGCCAGTTCCTTTTGCCGAGGGCTCAGATTGGCCTGGTTAAGTTGATCTTCCAGCTTCTGCCGGATTTCTGGCGGGATGCGAGACAGATCGGCAGGAGCAGGGTTTCCTTGGGACACGGCAGTTCGGCTCTGGGGAGCGGCGGAAGCCGCGTCTACGGGATTCCCGGCCTGCCCTTGGCTGCTACGATGATCTTCGAGCAGTGAGAGCACAGTTTCGTCACCTTTGGCCCGAGCCAACTCGATCGGCGTCTGTCCTTTCTTGTTTTTCGCATTCAGGTCAATGGCACCACCAGCAAGAAAGAGCTGTACCGCTACAGCATCCTTTCGCTGGATGGCTTCGAGAAACTGTTCTTGCGAGTGATACTCCAGCCCCATCGCGGTTAAATTTTTCCGTGCATCCAGCATGACCTGCATTGCAGACGAAGCTCCGCCTGAAGCTGCAGTTAACGCGCTCGCGCCCGTACCGTTGCCTGCGGCAACCTCCATGCGTGGGGGCGGAACCAGCGCTGCGACGGCTTCGGCATCGGGTGTCTGTATCGGTGCGCCTGGAATCTCGATTCGTTCAACCAAGAGGTAGGGGATTTCCTTGCGAATGTCCTCGATGCTCTCCATCAGTTGATTTTGCGCACGTTCCTCGTCCGTTCCACGGATCGCTCTTGTAATCCCGTTGAAAAGCCCAGCAGTCAACGACTCCATTTTCTTTACGCTGTAAAACAGGACATAGGCTTTCACACCATTCTTGAAGTTGTACAAACAAACCTGATGCCCTTCCGCTATGAAAGCAAAGGCGTTCTGCACCGGTGCCGGGCGACGTGTGATGACAGCAAACCCATTGTCACAGTTGTAGTCTGGCGAAGGTATGGCAGAAGTTGGAGGCATCAACTGGGGAGCTTCCGGACGATCGGGGATGGGACCCGGTTGTGGCCTGAAACTTACGTTTGCTGGTATCGCAAACTGCGATAAGGCGTTCTTGACCTTGTTTGCCACCACGTGGCCTTCCGCGTGTGGAAAGACTAATTCAGCTTTGCTGATTCGGACATCCCATTGGTCGCGGATGTCTGTCGGGGCAGCAGCCCGATAGTTCTGTTGAGTGGGGACGGCACACGCTTGCAGCGTCAGCAGTGCGACAACACCAAGGAGAACACCAATTTTTGAACGCATGAAGGATTTTTGTTCTGATACGAATTTTCAGGCCGTCGCAGTTTACAAAAAGCCTATCTCAGGTACAAGTTGTTACTTTCCCGTCTTACCTGGGCCCACATCATTCAGTAATGGTTGCGTCTTTCGAACTGGCCGATGGCATCCAGTAGCAATGGCGCAAAATTATTCTCGTATTCCCGCAAAGTCCACTCGTTTGACGAACCGGACACGTGCAAGGCTCCGTACGGAACGCCTTTTTCATCACGAACTGCAGCACCCAGGCCAATTTCACCCATGATGAATTCATCCACAATGGTGGCGTATCCGGCGTCCCTCGCAGTGGTGAGCAGTGAGCGAATTTCTTTTTCGCTGGTGCGGGTCCGGGGTGTGTGGGCGAGCAGCGCAGTCTCGGCAAAGTATCCATCCAGCTGCTCCGGCGTCATGCGTGAAAGCACCGCCCGACCACCTGCAGTGCAGTAAAGTGGCACCCTTCGCCCCACCAGTGAGGCGTGGAAATGCTCTGTTTTGGTCTGATGTCTCATGGCATAGACGAGCTCATGGCCGTCAAGTAAGGAAAGACTGATCTTTTCGCCCGTTGCCTTGGACAAAGCCAGCATGAGGGGGTTTAACGCTTCCACCACATTGTGCGTACGCAGGAAGTGGAAGGTGAAATCAAGCACCTTCTTTCCCAGGCGGTACCGCCGCGTCACCGCATTCTGTTCCAAATACCCTTCGACGGTCAGTGTGTGGGCATAGCGTTGCGTTGCACTCTTGTCCAGGCCGCTGCGTTCCACAAGCTCCGTGAGACTCAGGTCACCCGGTGCGCTTTTGAAGCAATCCAAGATGCGAAAGGCCTTTCCTACTGACGCAACATACAGAGGGTTCTTCATCGTTGTCTCTTCCCGCAGGAAATCGATATAATTTATTAAATAGAAATACTAAGTATTTTAGTACAATACCAGGGAGGTAGCATGAGTCTCGAACCATCTGGAAGCGCCATCCAGTGGCTGGAAGGTCAGCACACCAACATGCTTGCGCTGTTGGAAGACATCGTCAACATCGATTCCAACAGTGCCGACAAGGCTGGGGTATCTCGCGTGTTCCGCCGTCTTGAGACATTCTTCAAGACTCATGGGCTTTCGGTCACGTCCCACTACATCGAAGGCATTGAAGCTGCTATTTCCGTCACCGCCAACGCGGGAAGTACTGTGGGACAACCGGTACTCCTCATGGGTCACTGCGATACGGTGTACCCGGCTGGCGAGGCCGCTCGGCGCCCCTTTCGCGTCGAGAACGGTCGGGCATACGGGCCCGGTGTGGCGGATATGAAATCCGGCGTTGTGATGAATGCCTTCCTGATAGCCGCCGTGGCACAGAGCAAGGAACCTCTTCCCGAAGTTACCGCCTTGTTCACTTGCGACGAGGAAATCGGTTCGCCCTTGAGCAAGGATGTGATCGTTCCCTTCGCGCGGAAAGCGGCATTCGCCTTCAATGCCGAACCTGGCAGACCCTCCGGCAATGTGGTGACCGGCCGTAAGGGCGGCGTCTTCTTCAACTTGCAGATCACTGGAAAGGCTGCACACTCGGGCGCCAATTTCGCCGAAGGCATCAGCGCCATTTCCGAACTCGCACACAAAATCCTGGCGCTGGATGCACTTACCGATCTGAATAACGGCATCACGGTCAATGTGGGTCTGGTGTCCGGCGGGCTCTCCGTGAACACGTCCGCGCCCTCGGCTCGCGCCGGCATCGATCTGCGCATACAGAACCTTGAGCAGCGCGAAGACATTGTTGGCAAGATCCGCCGCATTTGCGAGCAATCCTTCATCAAGGGCACAACGTCCAAGCTCAGCATCATGGGCGAATTCAGGCCCTTCGTGCCGACAGCCCAGTCACAGCGCCTGTTCGAACTGTACCGCGATCAACTCTCCGCACTGGGGCATCACGCTGACCAGGAATTCAGCGGCGGGTGCGCGGATTCCGGCGTGGCATCCAGTGAAGGGGCCATCACCCTGTGCGGCACAGGCCCGATAGGAGGGGGGTTCCATACCCTGGATGAGTATTGCATGGTCGACTCGATGGTGCCCCGCGGCCAGGCCGTGTTGGCGACCATTGCGTCCCTGCAGAACGTCGACTGGTCAGCTGTTGCCGCGCAGTAGCGACGGCGCCGCCCGAAATTTCCGTAGCACTCAATAACGCACACAAGAATCATGAAAAAAACGACATCGATCGAGACGCGCCGTTCACTGCTCAAGGCAACGGCAATTGCAGCGCTTGCCCCTAGCATCATGCTGCAGCCTGCTGTTGCCAGCACCTACCCGCCCAATACGGTGACCATGATGGTTCCCTACCCGGCCGGCGGCCCCAGTGACGTTGCAGCACGAATCCTGGCAGGCCCCGTGGGCGAAGCATTGGGCGCCCATGTGATCGTTGAAAACGTCGGTGGCGCAACCGGCACCATTGC
>JAJUFI010000051.1 GCA_029263795.1 Alcaligenaceae bacterium | reverse complement strand
GGCCAGGAAATGCTCTGATGCGCAATGATTTTTCCGCTGTCGGGAACGTCGCTGCCGGCGATCAAACGCATCAAGGTTGATTTACCTGCACCGTTGCGCCCAATCATCCCAATATTGCGCCCGGGGGGTACGGCGAAGGTAAGTTCGCGAAACACATAGTGGCGCTTCTTCGTTACCTTGTCACGGTACGACTTGGTGACGTTTTGGAATTCAATCATAGGGCGAGAATTTCCCGCTGCCTCAAGCGGAACAGAGACAGACCAATAAACAGGGTAACAACGGCCCACTGCCCTGCATATGCCAGGTCTATACCATGGGTAACAGGGTAATGTTCAAACACTCCGACCCGTATGCTGTCGATGACATGCAAGAAAGGGTTCCACATTGCCCAAGCCACTACACGCTCAGGCAACATCCATACAGGAATAATTACGCCGGATAAAAAGTACAGCGGCAGGAACAACAGGCGTATCACCAGAGCCGCCTCCGGCACCGCTTCCACCACCACACAGAAGATCAGGCCCAAGCCGAAGGCAAAGGTGATTCCCGTTGCAATGGCCAGCATCCAGAACAAAGGTTTGTCTATGCTGATATCGTAGCCACCCCAGAACCCCAAGGCCGCAAGCAGCAACACGTACACGCAAGACATCAGCGCGAAATCCACAATCAAACGCGCGATGAAAGTATCGAAGGGGGTAATCTGTTTATAAACAAACAACGCGCGGTTGGCGTCTACTGCCCCCATCAAGCGCAAGGCTATATTGCGCATCAAAAAAAATGGCAGCAACCCCGTAAGCAGGAAGATGGGGAACTCCATGCCGGGTATCTGCCGCATGCGTATGTAGGTAAACACCAACATCAGCAAGGTGATATGCAGGATAGGTTCCAGCAGCATCCACACCAGGCCCAGGCGGTGGGAACCGATACGCGCCTGAACTTCACGCAATACCAGTGCGAAGACCACCGCTCGGGTAATTTCTACGGGTGAACGCTTCTTCATTTCCTATACCACTCAGAAGCTGTTAACTGCCCGCCCCAGCACAAGCACCTGCACAATGGGGGAAATAATCTTCTGCCATTCATATACAGCGGCGTTGGTTACATACACCGCATCTTCCGGGTGAACCAGGAACTGTCGCGCCAGGAATATGGCTGCAGGGTCTGACAGATTCAGCCTGAATACCTGGGCTTGGGGTTCGTTTTCCTTTGCAGGCCCCTCGGCCAGGCGGAATACGAACACGCCGCTGGCGTCAGACTGTGCTTCACGCAGGCCGCCCACCACGCCCAAAACCTCCAGCAAGCTGGGGTTGTTAGAGGGCAGGTCGTGCAGGCCGGGGGTGGTCACTGCGCCCATGGCGACAAAGCGTTTGCGCGCGCGTTCCAGAACTATTTCAGAAGAAGGCGGCACCACATGGTTACGGCCGTTCAGAATTTCTTCATAGTTCATGGTGTATGACTTCTTGCCGGTGCGCACCACCACACGGGTAAGGTGGGGCTCCAGCACAGGCCCGCCTGCCTGGTTGATGGCGTCGAGTAGGGTAAGCGGCCCGTTCAATGCCGAAAACCGGCCCGGTTGTTTCACTGCACCCGCCACCAGCACCGAGCCGGAAAGGTCACCCACCAGGGAAACATGTACTTGCGGTTCCACCGCCACATTGCGGACAGATTCCTGAATCAGCGTTTCCACTTCGTATAAGGTTTTGCCCGCCACTTTGGGCCGCCCCACATATGGCAAGGAAATCTGCCCCTTGGGGCTGACGCGGACATTTTCGAATACCGTGCCGCCCGATGCCAGGGGCGCAAAGGTGCCGCCCTCTGCCACCGTATCTGCCACCATAATGGTCAGGACGTCGCCGGCGGAAAGACGAATCTCCGGGTTGGCGGTGGTGGACACCTGCGGCGCGGGCTCAGCTTCGCGCACGCGCATAAAGGGGGCAATCGTGGTCGCCGAGAGGTCGACCAGCGTGTAGGGAACGTCTGATTGCTCTTCCGCGCCTTGTTGAATGGCGCGAATCGACGGGCCTGAGCCCGACAAAATATTGCCGGCACAACCTGCCAGCACAGTGCTGAGCAGCAGCAGGGAAATACCGCGTAGCGGGCGCCGGTACGCGCCGTATAGAAGGGCGAAATTAGTCACGGTGGTCTTCTATGTTGGCAATGATGAAACGGGCTATACCATACAGCAGCATCAGGCCGATGAATAGCGTGATCAGGTTATATAGAACGCGGGGGTAAATGGCCTCGTCTGGCTGGTTCGGGCTCACAACTGTGACAAGGCTGCGTATCTTTTTGCTGGCTTCGATACGGGCGTTTTCCACGGCGGCAACGCTCAATTTATAGGCTTCTTCGGCAATGCCTACATCAATCGTCAGGTTGCGATAGCGGGCTGCAATGACGTTCAGCTGGTCGCCACCCGGCGGCGAAAGCAGGCGCTGGCTTTCAGCCTTTAACTGCTGTTCCAGTGCGTTGATACGGTTGCGCTTGGCGCGCACTGCCGGCGACTGGTCAGCCAAGGTAGAACGCAATCCACGCAATTCCGCGCGTTCGCGCACCAATTCAGCTTCCAACTCACCAATTACCGTGGCGCGGTCGGTTGCTGCACGTTCTGCATCCAGGAATTGGTTCTGGCTTTGGAACTGAATAAGGCGTTCCCGCTGCTCTTCGTAATTGCGACGGGCGTTGGCAAGTTCTGTCTGCGCAAAAGTCATTTGTTCGCGCGCCATGCGATGCGATAGCTCGTTGACGAAGCGTTCGCTGGTGGACAGAATCAACTTCAAGACCTGCTCGGCAAACTCTGAGGAATACGCCTGAACGTCAACCAGCAGCAGGCCAGTCTGTTCGTCATAGTGAGTGGTGACAACCCGCTGGTAGAACTTCAGTTGTTCTTCCTGTGTGGCGGTATCGGCAATCCAATACAAAGGGTCGCGCCACTGGTTGGAATAATGCTCCACCCAAGGAAGCTGGTCCTTCAACACCTCTAGCATGTCACCCGAAACAATGTATTCACGCAGGTAGAGGGTTTCCTCGCGCGATGTAGGGTTCACACCCGCCAGCATGATGGCCAGGCCGGCCGCCTGTTGGCCGATTTCACTGTTGGCCTGACGCACGGTTATCTGTGCGCTGCTCACATAGCGATCAATGGCGAAAAATGCGTAGTAGATGATTGCGACCACCATGGGTACGATCACTACGCCGAAGAACAGCTTTTTACGATTAACCATGCAAAACCCAAATATTGCGGACGAACTCACGCAACAACGGGGAAAGGTGAGTACGATTTGAAGCCAGTTTGAAGACGCTCCGCGCGGCGAAAGCGCGCCTAATAGTATCGCAGCCTGGCTGCACCGAGTATCGCAGTCTGGCTGCACCGCAGCATACATTGTGGCGTATTTGTAACGTAATGGTGCCTATAACCAACCCTTCAGATACGAATATACCTTGTTGCGAAAGCGCAGGAACCGGTCTGAGCGCAGCCTTTCCAAATAGCCGCTTTGCTCCAAGGCTATGCGTTCAAGCAGCAGGCGGTTGACCACGGCTTCACAGCTGCTGGCGCCTCGCATGGTCCAGTTCCAGTAAATGGGGTAGTAAAGCAAGGTGATGGCCACGAGCTCGTCCAGGCTCAGTGCCCGGCGCGGCCGCAGAGCTTCCAACCGGTCTTCAGTAAGGCCCCACCCAGCATAGAATGGCCGGCCATACACGACGACCTTTTTTTCCCGAAGCAAGGCATCGAAACCGCTGAGCGATGTCATGGTGTGCAGGCTGTCACAGGCTTCAATGCAGGAAATAATCGATGCTTGCGTTTCAATATGATCAGCCCACTGCACGGCCTTGGCCAAAGCCAATCTGCCCTTGCGGTTGCCGGAAGCAACATCCGGGTGGGGCTTGTACACGATATAAGCATCAGGCCTTGCCATACGCGCTGCTTGCAGTAGCTTTGCGTTGCTGTTGACTTCCCCGGCACCCAGCCTGACAGAAGCATCGTCGGCCACCTGACCTGGCACAAGTATGACCTCGCGCCCTTCTGCATGCCACCCCGGTTGTTGGTGGCGCTCCAGGTTGTATTTGGTCATGCGGTGTTGCACGATCAAAGCACGTATTTGGCGGGCACGATCCAGGTCTTCTTCGCCGACTTTTTTATTCAGCAGCAGGTGCTCCAGCGTACTGGCTTGGCTAGGGTCGAAATACAGACCGCGGGGGTCAAAGACCAGGCTGTGTGGGGGGATACGGTCAGTACCCAAGCCAACCGAACGTATGAAACCATCTTCCAGGTGGCATAGCCGTGCCCCGGTTTCCTGCGCCAGTTCCCGCACACCCTTGGGCGGAACCGCCCCCCAGAACAGAAGAGTGTCATTGCCCGTGGGTGCCAAACGTGCCGCCTCTCGGCTGTTCCGGGCGAAATGCAGCTCTTCCGGGTGCAGGCATAGTACTGATTTCAATGCACTGCGCCGCCATCGCTTGAAGGCCACCGTAATCACTCGCCCGGGAAAGCGCTGCGCATGCTGTTTCTGACGAACCAGCCAGTCAATGGCGTGGAAAATACTGCCTAGCCGGCCGGTTTCTGGGTCGATGTACCGCGTGTAGTCCAGGTAGGCCGCGGCAAACAGTTCTGCCACACTACGCTTGCGTGTACGGCGCGGGCAGGCAATGTGGTCCACGGTCACCCCCCATCCTGCGTACCAGGGCAGGCCAAAGCAATGCACAGGCTTGGCGGCCAACAGGGCTTCAAAACCTAGCTGGGAACTTACGGTATAAACTTCGTCAATCTCGGCAAGCAGGTCGTAAGGTTCGACGCGCATGCTCACGAGCAGCGTGTTTTCATCTTCTTTGATGTTGGAAAAGTAGCCTGCTTTGCTGCCTTCACTGACTTCCGGGTGGGTTTTAATCACCACCAGGGCACCGGGGTGGCGGCTGCGGGCTGCCTGCAGCATGCGCTCAAACGCGTGGGAATCTGCTTGGGCGCCCGACACACTCAAGTCATTGAGGGTCTGGTCCACTATCAGTAACTTGGGGCCGCGGTGCTGTTGCAGGCGGGTTTTCAGCTTTGGCGGCAATGGGCGCCCATTGTTGTACTTGCTGAGCCCGTGCTTCACCACCGCATGCATGGCCCGCTCTACCTTGGCTTCCCGACCGATCAGCAGTTTGTCGCAGGCCTGCAGGCGTTCTTCCAAAGCTGAAGGCCGCGTACTGTCGTAGTAAATGCCCCCGCTCGTGTCAACGATGAGGGATACCGAGGGAAAGTACCGCGCTGTGCCGAAGGAACGGAGAAAACCGTCCTCCAGCCGCCAATATGGCAAACCGTGCTGCTGGGCGTAAGCTTCAGCCTCGGCGTGGAACTTGCCCTGCTTGTTGCCCCAACCGGCCACGGCCTGAAGCTTTGCTCCACGACGCCTCGCCTGCGACAGCGGCACAACGGGGCCGGCAAGAAAACTGTCAAGGTAAGGAATCCGGGCCATGCCGGGCGAAGAAATCGCGATGTACTTCAAAGGCTACAATCCAAGAGATTCAAGACGTCTTAAGAGTGGTCGGACACTTGCCAGGCCAAGTTTAAACTCTCATACGGGTTAATGAAGAAAGTAGCTATTATCGGCGGCGCATTTCGCTTCCCAGGAACCACCACAAGTACTTACTGGGACGACCTGTTGCACGGCCGAAACCTGGTCACCACAGTTGACCCCGAACGCTGGTCGCACGAAGCATTTCTGCATCCTGACCGCAAGCACCCCGGCAAATCCTACACGTTTGCCGCGGGTTCCGTGGGCGACGTCTCCGGCTTTGATGCCGCCTTCTTTGGCATCAGCCCGCGCGAGGCCGCGCAGATCGACCCTCAGCAACGGCTATTGCTGGAGCTGAGCTGGGAAGCGATCGAGAACGCGGGTATGCCCCCCGCCAAGCTGGCCGGAACGGATTGCGCGGTATTTGTCGGGTTCGCCAGCGCCGATTACGCATACAGTGTGGCCGGCGACCTGGGCGTGGTGGAATCTGGCTTTGCTACGGGCAACACTGGCAGTGTGGCCGCCAACCGGCTTTCCTACTTCTTCGACCTGAAGGGGCCGAGCATGGCGGTAGATACGGCCTGCTCCTCTTCCCTGGTGGCTTTC
The DNA here is from genome assembly GCA_029263795.1 of Alcaligenaceae bacterium. Lineage (GTDB taxonomy): Bacteria > Pseudomonadota > Gammaproteobacteria > Burkholderiales > Burkholderiaceae_B > Yanghanlia. The sequence continues at coordinate 10,642 of JAJUFI010000051.1, read as the reverse complement.
CATCAGGCCTGCCGTTCCATCGTAAGCGGTGAGAGCACGCACGCGCTGGCTGGAGGGGTAAGCCTGCACCTGCACCCTTACGGCTTCATCATTTTCTCCAAGGCGTCCATGCTGTCGCCGGACGGGCGCTGCAAAGTATTTGATGCCGACGGTAACGGCTATGTGCGCTCGGAAGGCGCCGCCATGGTCTTGTTGAAAGACTACGACCGTGCGGTGGCCGATGGCGACCGCATTCTGGCTGTCGTGCCCTACACCGCTGTCAATACCGACGGGCACAAGCGCGGCTTGACCGTACCCAACTGCAAAAGCCAGGCGGATCTGCTCGAAAAAACCTATCGCACGCTTGGCCTGGACCCCAACGACATTGATTACATCGAGGCCCATGGCACGGGCACGGCGGTGGGCGACCCTATCGAGACGCGCGCCTTGGCCCAGGCAGTGGCGTCTCGCCGCCGTAAGGACAACCCCCTACCCATTGGCTCGGTAAAGAGCAATATGGGTCACCTGGAAACCGCTTCCGGCATGGCCGGCCTGTTCAAGGCTGTGTATGCCATCCGGCACCGCGTGGTGCCCGCTACCATCGGGATCGAAACCTTGAACCCCGCCATTCCTTTTGAGGAATGGAATCTGACCGTGGTGCAGGAAAACCTGCCCCTGAAGCAGCGAGGCCTCATTACCATCGGCGTGAATTCCTTCGGGTTTGGCGGGGTGAATGCCCATGTTGTTCTGCAAAGCCCGGATGAAACGCCAAGCCCGCAACGTGCGGAACCCAGTTTGCCCGAACCCTACGGAGTTCCATTGCTGGTTTCGGCTGCGAACACGGCTGCGCTGCAGGCTACCGCCAGGCAGTGGCACGAACTGTTAACCAACGGTTCGGTTTCGGCCTACGACCTGGCCGCACACAGCCTTTTACGGCGCCATTGGCATGCGCAGCGGGCGGTGGCGTACGGGCGCAGCACGGCAGATTTCCTGCAGGCGCTCAGTGCAATAGCAGAAGGCGAATCCCTCCCCGGTTTGGCGACCGGCAAAGCCTCTGGCTCGGGTAGCGGGCCGGTGTTCGTCTATTCCGGTAATGGCTCGCAATGGCACGGCATGGGCCGTGCATTGATGGAAGACCCGGTATTTGCCGCGGCCATTCAGGCTGTCGACATTCATTTTCAGCCTTTAGCCGGCGTGTCGGTGAAGTCCTTCCTGGTGTCTGAAGCACCGGATGTTTTTTCCGCCACTGAATTCGCCCAGCCCGCCTTGTTCGCAGTGCAGGTAGGCATTACTGAAATGCTGCGGGCGGCTGGAGTGAAGCCCCTGGCCGTTGTCGGCCACAGTGTCGGAGAAATTGCTGCGGCATGGGCGTGCGGAGCGCTCCGCCTGGCAGATGCGGTGCGGGTCATTTACTACCGCAGTTTCTGGCAAGGAAAGACGCGCGGCCAGGGGGTTATGACGGCCGCGGGCATCAGCGCCGAAGGCATGCAGCAGCTTTTACTCGAGCTGCCCGAACTACAGGGCTGCGTGTGGGTAGCGGGCGCCAACAGTAGCCGGGGCTGCACTGTAGCTGGAACGTACGAAGGCCTGGCCCAATTGGAAGAGGAGCTATCTGCAGAGGAGATTTCTTTCCAGCGCCTCGACCTCGACTACGCTTTCCATAGCCCCCTGATGGACAGTGTGAAAGACGGCGTGCTCGAAAGCCTGTCTAAGCTCCAACCGCAGGCCGAAAGCATTCCCTTCTATTCCGTGGTGCATGGCAAGGAGGTTCCAGGCACAAGTCTGGACGCGCAATACTGGTGGCTGAACATTCGCCAACCTGTTGAGTTTGAAGCGGCCGTTTCCGCCCTGGTGAAGGACGGGCAGCGCATCTTTGTGGAAATCGGTCCTCACGCCATTTTGCGCAGCTATGTTGCCGATGCCCTTAAACAGGGGGATGCCCAAGGTACTGTACTGCCCACCGGCCGCCGTGGAGTCGAATCCACCGCACAAATTCTCGCTACAGCGGGGCAAGTCTTACTGGCAGGGGGCTCGGTCGACTTCCAGGCGCTTTTCCAAGAGCCGCCGAAGTTCGTGGAAATACCGGCCTACCCATGGCAGCGGGAGCGTTTCTGGTACCAGAATACCCCCCAGCACACGTACACACTGCACAACCCGCGTGTGCACCCTTTATTGGGCTTTGCCGTTGCGCAGCACGACCACTCTTGGGAAGCGACTATTGACACCCGGCTGCTGCCCAGCCTCGCCGACCACAAAGTGGGCGATTCCATCGTATTTCCGGGGTCAGGCTTTGTTGAAATCGCCCTGGCGGCGTCGCAACAATGGCAACCCGGGCCAACTGCCCGCGTTCAGGATCTCGAGATCCTCGCCCCCTTGCTGCTGGATGCCGGCGTGTCGCGCCAGATACGGGTGACGCTTGAGCCCTCTGATGGCCGCATGCTTGTTCAAGCAAGAACCATTGGGTCGGATGAACCATGGCGTTTGCATGCGCGTGCGCGTGTGCTACCTGAGCCGGGGAAAAGCCTGCCGCCCGGCACTGTACCCGATGTTCCTGAAAGAGAACCGGATTTCAATGGCGAACTGCACGACACGCTGACCCGTGCGGTGGGACTGAATTACGGCTCGGCCTACTGCGCTGTAAGCCACGGATGGCTGGACGGCGACACCATCGTGGCTGAACTTGCAGTGCCAGAAGCGATTTCAGAGGAAGTCGGCCATTACTACCTGCACCCGGCACTACTGGACAGCACCTTCCAGCTGATTATTCAGCGCCTGAAGGATGCGGCCCAACACACACCGGGAGTCATATTCGTGCCGGCGCAGGTGGGTGAAACCACCTGGTTTGCGGCCGAAGACACTGTGCCTCACCGCGTGTTTGCGAAGTTACGCGCCCGTAACCCCCATTCCGTTACCGCTGATTTCGCCTTGTATAACCGCGAGGGTCGGCTGGTCGCCAAAGTAAGCCAGGCGCGTTTCACTGCCTTGTTCATGAAGAAGACGCGTGGCCAGGCGCTGCAGTATTTGAAATATCAGTGGGTTCCTGCTCCTAAGTCCATACGTCTGAACATTCCCCCCGAACTGGAGTTCGGTGAATGGGTGAAGAACGTCCAGAAATGTGCGTCTACCTTGGCCGAGGCAGGCGCCGTACAGCAGTTGGCGTATGAAACTGACCCATTGCTGGACGCTCTGCTGGCGCGATATACGGCAGAGTTTCTCAATGAACAGTGTGAAGGCAATGACGAAGCGATAAATTCCCTGCTTCCCTTGCTGACCGCGCCCGGCGCACCAGCCGCCGCCCTGTTCGGTACCTTGTTGCAGTTGGCAGAGCAAAACGAGCTGCTGACACGCGGCGAGGATGGGTGGACGCTGAATGCCGAAGCGCTGCATGAAGTGCCTGCGGCAGATATCTGGTTGACCCTGCTGCGTGACTGCGGCGAAGCCTTCCCATTGGTTCACGCTGCAGGAAGGTTGGGGCTGCGTCTGCCCAGGTTGGCCCGGTTACAACCCGCTGATGCGGCCGCTAGTGCGGTTAACGCAGCATCCCTGGCCGCCACAACTGAAGAAGGCGGGCTTGATACCCCGTGGCCAGATCTGCGGGAAACAGACCTTGCTGCGGAGATTGAATGGTCCTTGCCGGACCTCTTCCCTGCTGCATTGGGCACGCCGACCCGTAACACCCTTTGCGGCCTGGTCAAAGCGCGCATGGAGACGGCCCTGGCCCACCTGCCCGCAGGCCAGAAACTACTAGTGGGCGAATTCAGCGAGTCTGAGCCATGGTTTGACAAAGCGGTGGCGGCTGGTCATCACCCCGACCTACTCGCTTATTCCTTCGATGGTGATACAGAAGTGGCTGCACAGGACGGCGTCTCGCAGCTTCATGTGGCCATAGTCGTATTGAACGCTGCAGACCCGGCGCGGAATGAGCGCAGGCTGCGCACGGCCGCGGCCCGCCTGTTGCCCGGTGGCAGCTTGATAGCGATAGGTTTGACTGCATCCGGTTGGCTGCAGGCCTTGCTGCAAGCGCGAGAAATATCCGGCACAACGCAGTCCGCCGACATCCTGGTGGAGCAGTTGTCTTCCCGAGATTACGCCGAGACCCTGCACGCGTATCTTGGCACCCAGGTTGAAACGATCAACCTCTGGCCGACCGCTGCGGGGCCCTTTGTACTGCTGGCCCCGGCTGGCAAGCAGGCCCAGGCCGGCAGTGAGCAGGAAGTAGAGGCCACCCACACCCTGCCTTGCCTTCTGCTGCACGATGCAGACCCTGGCCCGGTAGCCTCTGCTTTGATCGCCCAGCTGCGGGCAGCCTACCCCGCACTGGAGACCTGCGTTGACACAGAGCCCACAGGTGTAGCTGCCATGCTGGCGCAGTTCGTAACGCAGGCAGGGGGCAGCCAAGCTCACATCCTGGATTTTCGCGGCTTGCCTGGCCACTTTGATCTGAGCGCGCCGGCTGATGTTCTGGACCATCAGGTGACGCGCTGTGACGCCATCGGCAGCACTGCGCGGTTGCTGCAACAGACGGGTTTCCAAGGCGATTACTGGGTAGCGGCCGCCATGCCGGCACACCACGATGGCGCCGTTCCAGGTTTCATGCGGACACTGATGAACGAAGCTGATGGCTTCACACCGCGTCTGCTTTACCTGGATACCACAGCTATCGACGCAGCTGCCTTAGCAGAGGCGCTGGTACTCGAACTCAGAGAGCCGGACGCCGAACAGGAAGTTCAACTAGACGCGGCCGGCAATCGCTGGGTGCCTCGTTTACGTACATTGCCGGCGCCCGCTGCGGGCGGCACATGTTCGACAATCAGGAGTGCCGATGCAGGCAACGTTGTCGAGCTGGAACCACAGATAAGACTTGGCTTCGATATCCCCGGCCAGCTGCGCAACCTGCGCTGGGAAACCCTGAAGCGCCAGGAACTTCAAGAAGGTGAAATTGAAGTGGAAGTGAAAGCCACCGGGCTGAACTTCCGCGATGTGATGTACACCCTCGGGCTGCTCTCTGACGAAGCCGTCGAAAACGGGTTCGCCGGCGCCAGTATTGGCCTGGAGTTTTCAGGCGTCGTAAGCAGAGTAGGCGACGGTGTCAGCCAGTTCAGGCCGGGTGACGCAGTAGTGGGCTTTGGCCCGCACAGCTTCACCAATTTCGCTGTAACCCGCGAGGGTGCATTGGCAGCCTTGCCGCCACAGTTCTCGTTCGAAGCAGCGGCCACCATACCGAGCACGTTTTTCACGGCGTACTACGCCTTGGTGCATCAAGCTCGCCTGCAGCCGGGCGAAAGCGTGCTGATACATGGCGCAGCGGGTGGCGTAGGCCTGGCGGCGATTCAAATTGCGCATTGGATAGGGGCCGAAGTCTTCGCCACTGCCGGATCCGCCCCTAAGCGCGACTTGTTGCGCCTGCTTGGTATCCGGCACGTATATGATTCGCGCAGCCTGGGTTTCGCCGACGCCATTCTTGACACGACTGCTGGCCAGGGTGTGGATGTGGTGTTGAACTCGCTGGCTGGGGAAGCCATCAACCGGAACCTGCAGGCTCTGAAGCCATTCGGCCGATTCATCGAGCTGGGCAAGCGCGATTTCTACGAGAACACACGCATCGGCCTGCGCCCGTTCCGTAACAACATCAGCTACTTCGGTATCGACGCCGACCAGCTGATGAAAGTGCGCCCTGATCTGACTGCTCAGCTGTTCCAGAAGGTGATGGAACTATTCGCCGAAGGCGTGCTATTCCCATTGCCTTACGAAACCCACGACGCAGCAGACGTTGTGGACGCCTTCCGACAAATGCAGCAGGCGCGGCATATTGGCAAGATCCTGGTCACTTATTCGCAGGGCATGCCGGTTCCCAATGCCCACCGCAGCAGCCCGAGCGCTAATAATCGCAGCCCGGCTATGGTTGTTAGCGAGCAGGCCAGCTATATCGTAACGGGCGGGCTATCCGGCTTCGGCTTGAAAACGGCACAGTGGCTGGCTGATAAGGGAGCCAGACACCTGGTACTACTGGGGCGGCGCGGAGCAACTACAGACGAAAGCCGACAGGCCGTAGCAGAACTCCGGGCGCAAGGTGTGAACGTACTCGCGCCGGCCTGCGATATTACTGACCTGAAAGCGTTGAGCGATGTTATTCAGGTGCAGATGCAGAACATGCCACCCATCAAAGGGGTTGTTCATGCGGCGACCGTCATCGACGACGGTCTTATCCTGAATCTGAATGCAGACCGCATTCGGGCCGTGCTGGCACCCAAACTCCTGGGCGCCTTGCACCTGCATCTGCTCCTGCAAGAACAGGCCCTCGATTTCTTCGTGGTGTATTCCTCTGGTACGACGCTTTTCGGCAACCCGGGGCAAGCCAACTATGTGGCGGCCAATATGTGGCTGGAAGCATTCTGCGAAATGCGCCGTGCACAAGGCCTGGCTGCGACATCTGTTCTGTGGGGAGCCATCGAAGACGCCGGCTTCCTGGCGCGTAATACCGCCACACTGGAAGCCCTGCAAAAGCGCATGGGCGGGCTGGCGCTGCATTCGCAGCAGGCCCTGGCAGCATTGGAATGCCTGATTGCCAATAATCGGTCTGGCGAAGGTGTGCTGGACTACGAATGGAAGGCGATGCGCCGCTTCCTGCCTTCGGCGGGTTCGCCCAAGTTCAGCGAAATTGCCGCCTCTGCCCCGGACACACGAGAAAGTGGCGCTCAGTCGGAAGACATACAGGCACTGCTAGCAGAACGCACGGACGATGAACTGCTGCCCATTTTTGTCGACCAGTTGCGCGCCGAAGTTGCTGAAATTCTGCGCATACCGGCGGACAAATTGGACCCGGAAACGTCCCTCTATGACGTCGGCCTGGATTCACTAATGGGCGTGGAGTTGATGTTGGCGATTGAATCCCGCTTCGGGAAATCCTTGCCCACAATGTCGCTGGCAGACAACCACACCCTGACCAAGCTGGCAGCGCTCTTGCTGAAGCACTTGCGCAGTGCCGAACAGGGTGGGCAAGTTGTTGAAGAGGCGCCCGGTTCGACCCTGGAAGCCCAGGCGCGCCAACTGGCCCAACAGCACGACGCGACATTCAGCGCGGAAGAAACAGAGATCATTCTTAACGAATTGCGCAATAACCCTCAGGACAGTACCCAATGAGTCAACGCCCTCTTGGCGGCCTACCCTCACAACTGAAAGACCGGCTTATACAGAAAACCCTTGAGCGCCGGCTGCAGCAAGCAGAAGAACCCAAAGCGACACGCCGCTCACGGAGCGCCTCGGTACCCGAGGCGTTCTATTCATTTGCGCACCATCCGGGCTACCAACAAGTCAGCTTGATAGCCAAGGGCGCAGGCCACCTGGGCATAGACGACCCCTTCTTCAGGCAACACCAGGCGGTAGCCGGTGCTACCACGCTGATTGAGGGCCGGGAATACATTAATTTCTCCAGCTACAACTATCTTGGATTGGCCGGCCACCCAACCATAAATGCCGCAGCAAAAGCGGCGATCGACACATATGGGACGTCGGCATCCGCCAGCCGGTCAGTATCGGGTGAGCGCCCCCTGCATAGCGCGCTTGAACAGTTGCTGGCGCAGGTATACGAATGCGACGCTGCCCTGGCTTTTGTCAGCGGACATGCCACCAACGTGACTGTGCTGGGACACCTGTTCGGCCCGCGTGACCTCATCGTGCATGACGAGCTTTGCCATAACAGCGTACTGCAAGGGATCAAGCTGTCGGGCGCCAAGCGGATGTCCTTCCCGCACAACGACCTCGCCGCGCTAGACAGATTGCTGGCCCAGGAACGCTTGAATTACGAGCGCGTACTGATTTCGGTGGAAGGCCTCTACAGCATGGACGGCGACTACCCCGACCTGCCTGGCCTCGTCGACATCAAACAGCGCCATCGCGTCTTCCTTATGGTGGACGACGCCCACGCCATCGGCACCCTGGGCCCGAAAGGGCTGGGAATCCGCGACCATTTTGGTGTCGCTGGAGGGGATGTCGATATCTGGATGGGCACTCTGAGCAAAACCATGGCGGGTTGCGGTGGCTATATTGCCGGGGAACAGGCGTTGATCGACAACCTGCGCTACCTTGCACCGGGCTTTCTGTACAGTGTGGGTATGGCCCCCCCACTGGCGGCTGCTTCTGCCGCGGCGCTGCAATGCATGTTGGAAGAACCGGAACGGGTGCACAGGCTGCAGGCCCGGAGCCAATACTTCCTGCAGCAAGCAAAACGCGCCGGGCTGGACACAGGCTTGAGCACCGGCATTGCGATTGTGCCCGTAATTACGGGCAGTTCACTCAAGGCCGCAAGGCTGTCAAATGCGTTGTTCGAGCGCGGTATCAACGTGCAGCCGATTGTCTACCCCGCTGTTCCGGAAAAATCGGCGAGGCTTCGGTTTTTTATGTCGTGTGAGCACACTGAAGAGCAAATTGACTTTACTGTGCAGGCAGCCGCTGAGATTTTGGGGTAGGACGGCGCGCGGGGCTGCCATTGTGCTGGTGAAAAAATCCGATAGGCTACTTTTTGTGTCGTTTTGGTTTGCCAGGCAGTCGGTTTCTGGACTGTTTTTGCTTCCGGCAAGCACAGTCGGAGCTTCCCTCGGTTGAAGGTGTGCTCAGGATTGGAGGATGTCGGAAATTAAGACGTGACAGCACCTCGGCTGTTGGCACCGATGACCGTCAGCGCCAGCAGCGCGCCCGTGCATTCCATCACCTGCCACGCCCACACCCAACCGCCACAGGGAGGACTGATCCATGCTTGATTTCAATTCGGTGCCGCCGGTGGCCAATGCTGTCGGTGGTGATCTCAACGCACAACGCGACGCCATCCGTGCCGATCTGTTGGCCCGGCTGGAGTCGGTGCTGATGACGCTGCTGCCGGCTGGCAAGAAGCGTGGCCAGAAGTACCTGGTCGGCGATGTGCTCGGCAGCCCCGGCGACAGCCTCGAGGTCTCGCTCAAGGGCGAAACCGCTGGCCTGTGGCACGACCATGCCGCCGGCGAAGGCGGTGACGCTTCAGCGGAGCCGTGATGGCGCGCTAGCCACCTTCGGGCAACTCGGGGAGGGACGGCCATGACCGATCGGCACTGTGGTACGTGGCCGGGCTGCAGATGTCGATCCGCGATTGGGCCTTGCGCGATGGCTGGAACGGTCGACGGCAGGATCGGGATGAGGCCAAGGGCTATCTGGTAGCGGCGCTTGGGGTGCTGGCTCGGTACTACGGTTATGAGCGTTCTGGAGGCAACGTTCGGCGCAGGCACCAGCCGGATGACGGTGTCAGGGCGTGATCTTTGCTTGCTTGAAGTGTCACTCTTAGTGTGATACTATGGGTTCAGTGAATGGAGTGCTTCGGGTTGAGAATTTTCAAGAACGCCTGGTTTGAGCGGTTTGCCCGCAAAGAAAAGATCTCAGCCGAAGCGCTTTGGGAAGCGGTAGAGCGTGCCGAACAAGGTCAGATCGATGCTGACCTGGGCGGTGGCGTCATCAAGCAGCGGATCGCTCGCCCAGGCGGCGGCAAGTCCAAGGGGTACCGCAGCATTGTTTTGTACCGCAAGGATGACAAGGCATTCTTCGTTTTTGGGTTTCCCAAGAGTGAGCAGGACAACATCCGCGAGGATGAGGAGGTTCAGTTCAAGAAGATGGCCAAGCAGGTTCTTGCGCTCACCGATGAGCAACTGCAGCTGCTCATCGCCAAGGGTCAGTTTGAGGAGGTCGTCAAAGATGCCCAAGAAATACCGCAGTGATGCCTTTGCCGCCATCCACGAGACGATGGAGGCTTTGCACGAAATTGGCGCCGTCGATAAGCAGACGATGCGCGAGTTTGATGAGGCGTGCCTGACACCGATACACGTGCTGGCACCGGAAGAGATCAAAGAGATTCGGTTGCGTGAGCACATCTCGCAGCCGGTGTTTGCTCGTTACCTCAACGTCTCCAAGAATCTTGTCTCGGACTGGGAGCGTGGTGTAAAAAAACCTGGGGGGCCAGCACTGCGACTGCTCACGGTGATCCAGAAAAAGGGATTGAGGGCGATTGCTTGATCAGGGCGCCGCGCGTCAGAATCGAAAAAAATTTCAATCGTGTTCCCAAAACCTAGTTGAATGCTGGCCCCCCACAAGGTACAGTGTTCATGTACTGCTGATAACTGCGCCCACCCGATTCGTTCCGGTGGGCGTTGTCGTTTCTGGGCTTGGCATTCGCCACGCAGCCCAACTTCTCCAACCCTGGAGACTCCCCCATGAAAATCCTCATCACCCGCCCGGTGGTCACCACCGGAGACGGCGGCACGCGCTCGTTTGTCCCTGGCCTGACGGTCGAGGTCGACGCAGCCACCGCCGAACAGATCCTGGCGCAGCAGGCGGGCATCGCTGCCGAGCCTATTGCAAACACCGAAGCGCCAGCCACTCCTCGCCGCAGGAAGCCTGCTGATGCTGAAACTTGATGTCACCGCCGATGTGGCCAAGGCGACCGATTACCTCTCGGATCTGGCCCAGCAGAACGTCCCGAATGCCGCCGCCAAGGCGCTGACCCGCACGGCATTCGATGCCCGCCTGCCGCCCGAGAGCGCGCCGGCCAGAAGCGTGGGTTTCGAGCTCCACTCGATGCTGATCCGTGCGGCCGAGGCCGGCCTGGGCATCGCCCTGGTGCCCAAGTTCCTCGTTCCGGACAGCG
>JAJUFI010000205.1 GCA_029263795.1 Alcaligenaceae bacterium | reverse complement strand
TTTCCTTTTCCACCGTGATCTTTGGTGCCTTCAACCGCGGCTCATAACGCGCCACTTGCCGGATAATGGCTTCGGACAGTTGTTCTGTGGTGCCCAGTGCGAAGGAGCCGGCAATATTCGACATATCCGGCATGCCATAGTTGGGGTCGATGGGTACCGAACCTTCGCGCGTGTTCAATAGCTTGCGCAGGTGCTCAACGATGGAATCGCGCAGCTGCCTGTCCGGCGAGCGGCCTGCCAGCAAGGCGGGCTCTTCCAGGGCGGAAAGGCGTTCCAGCAGGCGTATTTTGCTCATGAGGGGGTTCTTGCTGCGGGGCCAGGGCGGTGTACCTTGACACCCCTGAAAGGGTTCATGCAATATTAGCGGCTGATTCCGGCATCGTCCACGACTCCATGGCCACCAGCTTCAACCGGTTCTACGCAACCGAGCTCGCGCGTCTCAGGGCCAACTCCCTCGAATTTGCCCAGAACAACCCCGCCATCGCGCCCATGCTGGGGGCGGTCAGCACCGACCCCGATGTCGAACGCCTGCTTGAAGGCGTAGCCTTTCTCAACGGGCTCACCTTACAGAAGCTGGACGACGAGTTCCCGGAAATTGTTCAAGAGCTGGCCAGCATACTGGTGCCCCAGTTCCTGCGGCCCCTGCCGGCCGCGTCTATGCTGGTCTTCACGCCCAAAAACCAATTGCCGGAAACTGCGCTCATCAAGGCAGGCACCGAGATTGGCTCCACACCAGTGGAAGGGGTGGCCTGCCGCTTCCGTACCACCGCCGACGTTCATGCTCACCCCGTGTCGCTGGAAGCAGTGTCGTCCGACCAGCTCACGGATGGCAGCCAGGTGCTGTGGCTGCAGTTCAGTTGCGACGAAGACGTTGACGGTGCCGTGTTGCCGCCCACCCTTCGTCTGTATCTGAACCAGGAATATGCGGCTGCCACCAACTTGATGATGCTGCTCGGCACCCGGCTTAAGGCTGTGCGCCTGCTGGACGCCCGGGGCAACAGCGTGTCTTTGTTACCCCGTGTGAACTTCCCCGGGTTTGATGAGCCGCTGCTGCCCTACCCCGACAATGCCTTCCCCGCCTTTGGCTGGCTGCAGGAATTGCTGTTCTTCCCGCAGAAGTTTCTATTCATCGAAGTGCCCAATCTGGCCCAGGCGCGTGGAACCCTGCAGGGCCAGCGCTTTCGCGTGGAGTTCACCTTTCACAAGGGTGCCACGGCGCTGCCGCAGCTCAGCCCGCGCGAGTTCGCACTGAATGTGACGCCGGTGGTGAACCTTTTCGAGCAGGAAGCGGAACCCATCACGCTGAATCATGAATCGGCCGAGCACCTGGTGGTGCCCAGTGGCGCCCATAAGCGCCAGTTTCAGATCTATTCCATTGATTCCGTCACCGGCTATGTGCAGGCCGACGGCCAGACGCGGGAATACGTGCCTTTCTCGCTGCTGGCACATGACAGCAAACGTACACAGGCCAGCTACCGTACCAGTATGCGGCCCGCACTGGTGGGCGACACCATCGACACTTATCTTTCGGTGGTCTATGGGGGTGGCTACACGCCGGTCAATGAAACCCTGTCGCTGCGGCTAACCTGCACCAACCGGCATCTGCCTGAATCCCTGAAGCTGGGCGATATCTGCCGGCCCACCAGTTCATCGCCCGACCGCTTTTCCTTTCAGAACATCACACCGGTCACCGCCTCCATTCCGCCTCCCAGCGGCGAAAAACTGCTTTGGGACGTCATCAGCCACACCACGCTGAACCTGCTTTCCCTCACACGGGTGGAACACCTGCGCTCCATTCTGCAGCTGTACAACTCAACCTGCACCAGCGACCCGGCCGTGCGCAGCGCCAATAACCGCCAGATCGAGGGCCTGGCCGACATCAGCATTCAACGTGAAACCCGTCTGGTACGCGGTACGATGATGCAAGGCCAGCACATCGTGCTTAGCTGCGAGGAAAAGAACTGGGCCAGCCCGGGTGCGCTGTACCTGTGGGGCTGTGTGCTGGATCGCTTCCTTTCCTGCTATGCCAGCGCGAATTCCTACACACGCTTTGAAATACGTGACAAGAACACGGGGACAGAATTCAAATGGCCGATCCGCATGGGTCTGAAACTCTTGCTGTAAAACGGCGGCTGCTGGAACAAAGCGAACGCTTTTCCTTTTTCCAGGCCTACCGGCTGCTGCGTTTGATCGCCCTGAAGCAAGGCTTCAGCCAGGCCGACATTAAGGTCAGGCCGAGCATGTCGCTGGAATTCCCGGGCACCGACCTTAGCGAAATCAGCGAAAGCGGCCCCGGCCAGTACCGGCTCACGGCCAACTTCCTGGGCCTGTACGGGGTGACATCCCCCCTGCCCACCTTCTACACGGAACAGTTGCTGGACGAGCAGCAGGAAGGCCGGCACAGTAACCGCGACTTCCTGGACATCATCAGCCAGACCATTTACCCGCTGTTTTTCCGGGCCTGGCTGAAGTCTCGCGCGCACCTGCGCATTGTCGAATTCAACGACGAGCGCCTGCTGGAGATCCTGCACACTTTCGTGGGCATCAACCGCCCGCAGCGTTTTCGCGACCAGCCGGGCTTCAGCCAACTGCTGCGCTTTGCCGGGCTGTTTGCCCAGTTTCCGCGCTCGGCCATGGGCCTGCGCACCATTGTCGCCGCCCTGTATCCAGGCACCCGGGTGGAAGTCATCCAGCAGGATGAAATGTGGCAGCCCATTCCCACCGACCAGCGTTTCAGCCTTGGCGCGCAGGCTTGCACGTTAGGCGAAGACAGCCACGTGGGTTCAGTGGTACGCAGCCGCAGTAACAATCTCACCCTGCAAATTCACGAACTCGAGCAGGAAATTTTTCTTTCCCTCTTGCCCGGGCAGCGAGAATTCCGGAAACTAGAATTTCTCATCCGTTATTATTTGATAGATCCGTTACAGGTAAGGCTCGAATTGCAACTGCGCAAAGGGGCCGTGCAGCCCATAGCCCTGGGGGCTCCACAAGGGAACTGGGCGGCCCTGGGCCACGATACTTGGCTGGTCGACACCCGCACACCGCAAGAGGCGCGCGTACAGGTCATGCTGTAAGGGCGTAGCGCAAAGGAGGAGGCCGAAGTGTCCAGTACCACCGATAGAGAACTCCTGTTCACCTTCGAATTCAAACGCGAAGGTTTCCCCGACTTCAAAGTCATCCGTTTCGAGGGCGAAGAAGCGGTTTCCCGCCTCTACCGCTTCAACATCATTCTTGCCAGTTCCTCTTCCGAATTCGACCTGGATTCGGCGCTGAACTGCAACGCCACACTGCGCATACGTTCGCGCGACCTTAGCCGTTCAGTCCCCTACCACGGCATGGTGTCGGATATCGAACAGCTCGGCCAGGTTGATGAATACAACTTCTACAGGCTCACTTTGGTGCCACGGCTGTGGCGCCTGAGTCTGAACA
>JAJUFI010000053.1 GCA_029263795.1 Alcaligenaceae bacterium | reverse complement strand
GACCCAGGGCAGCATACGTTCGGCGTAGGGTACACAGAAGGGGAGGGCGCACAGGGCCGCCGCCTTCGGGTCTTCCTTCTGCATGTTGTTGGCAAGCATTTGAACTTGCGAGGCCAGCGCACGTTCCGTTTGGCCGAGGGTCTCAAAAACCTGCAGCTGGCGCGACTCACTGTCTTCCCTAATGGCGCGGGCGTAGCCCTCGGTGAGGGTTTCCATATGGCGCTCCAGCTGCAGGCCGGCCAAGTTGCCGGCCAGCAGGTTGATGTGCCCGCGTTGATAACGCAGGCACAACACGCGCCAGGCTACGGCTGCCAGGATCAGGGATAAAACGAAATCCATTGCTTGCTTCCTCTATTCTTCCGTTTGTGCGCCCGTTTTCAGCGCATGACCAGGCCGCCGTCCACGTACAGGACCTGCCCGGTCATGAACTGGCTCCAGTCGGAAGCTAGGAATAGTACCGGGCCGGCGACATCCTGCGGCGTCGCCACACGACGCAGCGGCGTCTGGCTCGCGATCTGCTCACGTATCGACTCACGGGTTTCCCGACTTGCTTCGGTGGGCCACACCAGCCCGGGCGCCACGCAGTTTACCCGGATGCCGGACGGCCCAAGATCGGCGGCCAGCTGGCGGCTGAACCCCACGAGCGCGGCCTTGGCGGTTGCATAGTCGTGGTATGGCACCACCGGCTGCTCAGCGAGATCACTGGAGATGTTGATGATGCTGCCTCTGGCCCGTTTACGCATTTCGGGCACTACCGCCCGACAGACATTGACGGTACCCTGGACTGCACCTTCGAATTGCTGAAGGTACGCATTCCACTCCAGCTCCTGAAACCGGGCGCGAGTGTCCGGGTTGAAGCGGTAAGGGCGGAAGGCATTGTTCACCACCACGTCCACCTGGCCGGTTTCCGCCAGCACCTCGGCGATCATTTCCGAGACAGCATGCGGGTTCATGACGTCGGCTTGCAGCGCCCAGGCATCGCCACCTGCAGCAATGCAGCGCTCACACGTTTCGGCCGCGGCCGCCTCGTTACGCAGGTAATTGATGATGACCAGGGCACCTTCGCGGGCGAATTCCCGGGCAATGGCTGCACCAATACCCCGGCTTGCTCCCGTGATGAGCACCACTTTATCTTTGAAGCGCATGATGCAACCCCCTCACTGACCCGTCGTTGTCAGCAAATCGGTGGCCACCAGTTGTTGCATGTCCAGTGGGCGACTGATCAGGCCCAGCCGGTGATAGGCGTCGGCCGCGGCCTGCAGGGAGGCCACATCCAAGGAGCCTAAACCATGTTTTTCAGTATGAGCTGACACGCTTGCGCGATTGCGCAGCTGGATGATTTCCAGATTAAGTTCGGGATTCTGACCGTCAATCGCGCGGCGTACCGCCAGCGAAGCGGCTTCTTGCGGTTCATGCAGCATCCACTCCACGCTGCGGCGGAAAGCGCGCAGGAATCGCTCCAGCTTGCCGGCGTGTTCCCGAAGAAAAGTTTCCTGCACAACCAGAAGGTCGCTGGAGTAATTGAGGTAATCCGCAACCTGGAAGACGGTGACATCTGCCAGGCCGCGTCGCCGTGCAAGCGCCAGACCTGTATCGGTGGCGGCGGTGGCATCAACCTGACCCTGCAGAAGGGGGGTGAAATTCAGCAGCCCGGTCACAATGATTTCCACATCGTCCCTGCTCAAGCCGACCTGCTGCAGAAGTATCTGCAGGTTCTGCAGGGTGCCGCTCGACAGGCTGTAGACACCAATGCGTTTGCCCTTCAGGTCGGACGGGTGTGCGATGCCACTGTCTTTGCGCGTTACCACGTTGAATACGTTTTGTGGGTAAATGTCGTAAACCGCCCGTAGTGCGGCACCCTTGTCCACAGCGGCAAAGAACGAACCGGGGTCGGTGAAGGCTATGTCCGCCTGTCCGCTCAGCAGGTTGCGCAAGGCATCACCGCCGCCCGCGCCCGGAAGGTAGCGGAATTCCAGCCCTTCTTCCTTGAAGAAGCCCTTGTCGGGTTCAGCCAGGAGATTGATGACTTCCGTGATGGGCTTGCTCCAGCCAGCCAGGGTGAAGGGTTCCAGGGCGGTGGAACGTGCCCAAGCCGTCACGCCGGGCCAGGCGACCGTGGCGCCCGCCGCCAGCCCCAGCAGACGTCGACGCGTATGCATGATCATGTGCGGTTTCCAGTTTCGGTGAAGAGATAGGGGCGCAGCAGCCAGCGGGGCAAGTGCTGTGCGCACAGATAAAGCATCAGCCCCATGGCCGTGATGAGAATCAGCACGGCGAACATCAGGGGAGTGTCCATTGCGCCTTGCGCGGCGATGATGAGTGCGCCCAGGCCCGTGCTGCCGCCGATGAATTCACCGACCACCGCGCCCACTAGTGCCAGCACGGCGGCGATACGCAGCCCGGACAGGATGGTCGGGACGCCACTCGGAAGTTTCAAGCACCACAGGGTGCGCCAGCGCGAGGCTCCCAGCATGCGGAACATCATCAGGTGAGTGGGGTCAGTCTGGGCGATGCCCGTCATCGTGCTTTCCAGCAAGGGGAAAAAGCAGACGAGTGCGGTCAACACGACCACCGGCAGGGTGCCGAAGCCCAGCCATACCGTCAGCAGGGGGGCGAGTGCGAGTTTGGGAACAACCTGGCTGGCGATGATGTAGGGCATGAGCACACGCCGTCCAAAAGAAGACTCGCCCAGCAGCAGGCCAAAGAAAAAACCCAATGCAATTCCCAGAGCCAGCCCTCCCAGGACTTCTTTGAAAGTCTGCATGATGTGCGGCCAGAAATAGCCGTTTTCCAGGCCACGCCACAGAGTGGCGGCCACGACGGAGGGGGCCGGCAGTACCAGCTCCGACCAGGCAAAGAGGCCGACCGCCCATTCCCAGGCGGCAAGAAAAACCAGCAACAGGGTGAGCGACCACCAGCGAGGCGATTTCCAGATCAGGGCAGGCATCATCCAGCGGCTCAGTCTCTGTAAGTGGCGAATTGTTCGGCGGCGGCTTCGGCGCAGGGGTCGATGTCCACCATGTGGACCAGGTCCAGCAGATTGAAGCGACCATCGTTATGCCAGCCGGCCTCGGGGGTGGTCATGTGTCCCAGGGCGCAGATCCGTGTCACCCCCGTCCGGGCGATCAGCGGTGCCAGGCGGAAGAGTTCCTCCGGGGTTGCCGCCACACCTACAGTCTGCAGCCATGTCCTGCGTTTTTCGAGAAGAGGGATAGTGTCTTCCAGCCGGTCGACCGCCATGACGCACACAGTGCGGTGGAGCGCGGTTGCTTCCGGCGGCCGGGGCGTGGCGAAGTAGGCCACGGCCCATGGGGTGTCCGGGCCGCCCAGTAGTTCCACGTCCTGTCCTTGCAACATGGCCAGTTCCTGTGCCTGCCGCCAATGGGCGGCGGAGCTTGCATCTTCAAGGGTTAGTGCACGTCTGGGAAAGCTGTGCTGCAAGGCAGCCAGCTCACCGCCCACATGGCGGGCGAAATCGGCGGGATCAAGAGCGCCTCCACGTTCCACATAAACGACTTGTGGTGAGTAACAGCCCTGTTGATCCCAGCGCATGATGTCCAGGGCGGCCTGTCGCGCCGCCAGTTGGGCCTGCCGGGTGTCCAGGGCCGCGGCGGAAACCATGCCCACGCTCAGTTTGTTGCCATGGGGCAGCAGCCGTTTTCCGGCGGGAAGCAGGCGCTGCCATGCGGCCACGGCAGCGTCACTGCCATAAACTTTCAACACTTCCACTTCGCGACAAAGCACTTCTTCCAGTGCCGTTTCACCGCCGGGCCACCAAACGATGGCCAGGGTATCCGCCAGCCGCGGTTCAACTTCGGCCAGGGTGTGGGCAAACCAGCTTGCCACCAGCGGTTCGGCGCTGGACACCTTGCCCACGCTGCCGGACTTCACCAGCAAGGCGCTGACCAGGCTCCACAAGGGCAGCCCGGGCACATTGCCAGCCCATACATGCCCGACCAGACAGGCTCCGCACGCATGTGCCCATCCGCCCCGGGGACGCGGCCTGAATCCGTCCAGCAAGCCAATGTCACCGAAGTCTTCTGCCAGGAAACGCAACAGCTGGGGGCGGCGGAAGTTCTTCAGGCAGGCGTTGATGCCCAGTCGGGTCATTTCTGCGTCAAAGCCGCTCACGATGGGCAACAGGGCATCCATTTCGCGGCGCATGGGATGATTGGCATCCAGCATGCGGGCAATGACACGGTCGATGATGTCGACAATCTCGAGTACGGGCATGCCGGCCAACTGTGTCTTGGCTGACAGTGCCGTGTAGTGTGCCAGAGCCTGCAGCTGATCCGGCGAGATGCGTGGAAGTGAAAGCTCGACCGTCCTGCCATGGGCTGAGAAACTGCGGCTGACCCATTCAGTCCGGGACAGGTCCTGGCCCGGCAGATGCCCAGCCCTGGTATGCAGAGTGTTCTTCATTCTGCCGTTGCCTGCAGAAAAGCATCCATGGCCAGCGAGCAACCTTTGGCCTGAGCTCCTTCCGCTCGGCCCAGCAGCAGGAAACCATCAGGTACGATCACGCCAACGTCTTCAGTGAGCAAAGTGGTGGTGGAATTGAAATTGGCCAGATCGCAATGCACCAGAACGCCGCGCTCGCCTTCCGGCACATCCTGGCCGGTGAGTGGGTTCACAGCTCGGGTGCGTATCCAATGTGGCCCCGATTTGACTGCCGGTTGCTGCGCATTGCCGTCGTCGTAGAACTGGGTGCTGAGCTCGGTCATGCCGTACATATTCGTGCACCGAGCGGGTGCCACGCCGAAATAATGCTGCAGCATTTCATAGAACTCTACTGCGCCAAGTTCGCGTGATTGCCCCTTGAAGCCGCCGGTATCGAACAGCTTGCTGCCTTCCGGCAATGAGAATCGACGGCCCAGGCGTTGCAGGGCATCCATCAGATGAACAAAGCTGTAGCTGGCACCCAGCAGGGCGTAGGGCGTGGCTGTCGCCTCTGCTTCTTCGAGCACGGCGCACAATCCTTCCACGTCCATCCCATCCGGCCCAACGAAATAGGCGCTACCGGGAGCTCCGAATTCCTGCTTGGCCAATGCCAGATAGTGAGCCAGCGAGGAATTCGGCATCATTTCCTCGCCGGGAAACAGAATGCCCATGCGTATGCTCGGCTGCCCGCGCATGAAGCGTTGCGCGAAGTGCAGCTTCATGGAGTGATCGTATACGCGCAGGTGGGGGTGATAATGGCGCCCGCGGTTGTCCTTGCGTGTGGTGCCGCTTGTCATGAACACTCGCTCGCATTGTTCGGGCGGCACACAGGAGAGAGTCAGTTCCTTGAAACCATTTATGGGTACGGCAGGGATGTCACGCCAATGCCGGACGGTGCGCGGCGTCTTGCCCTGCATGCGGCAAAAGCGCTGCAAGGCGAGGTTATGTCGGAACTGATGGTTAAACAGTTTGAGCGCGAGCTGGTTGAACGCGCCGTCGTCGCCATTCGGGCGACTCATGAAGCTCATCAGTTCAGGAAGAAAATCCGGCGCCAGCGTTGGCGCGGTATTGGTGTTTGTCACGACTGCCCTTTTGTTTGAAGAGGCGCCGGCTTGGACGGCGATATGCTCCGAAAAGGGCGGTGAAGCGCCTGGGTGCCGGGATGCAATGCAGTGACAGCAGTGCCCGTTACGGCGGAAGGCGTGTGACCTTCCCAGGCGGTTGCTCTCCTTACGTCGGCATGATCCGATTCAAGTTCACGGGTTCGATCACATCATCTCAGCGCCGGCCTTTGAGAGGCTACGACACACCCCGGAGCACGGCTGATTATACACAGGCGTACAAAGCAAAAGGCCCAAACCGGAGTTTGGGCCTTTCTAGAAACCTGGAGCGGGAAACGAGTCTCGAACTCGCGACCTCAACCTTGGCAAGGTTGCGCTCTACCAACTGAGCTATTCCCGCTGCGAAGATTTGTATTCTATGCCGAATACTAAACGCGTGTCAAGCGTATCTGGAAAATAATTTGGGTCTGGCAGGCTATAGCTGACAAAACCCTCATCTGCGGTAATTTTGAATGCAGTAAGATGTGCACCATGAAACGTACTGGGGGTGGCCCCTTTGCTGCACATTACTGAACAGGATCTCAGTTTCTACAACACACTGGGTCTAAGGTCACAGGCGCGCGCCTTCTTGCGCCTGCATTCAACCAGAAATTTACAAGACCTTTCCGAGACAGCAGCCCGTTATCCGGGCGTGGTGATTCTCGGCGGCGGCAGCAATGTCGTCCTGGCACCGCGGCTTGATGAGCTGGTCGTGCATGTGGCGACACGCGGTGTCGCGCTGGTGGACGATGACGCCGATTCTGTTCTGGTGGAAGCCCAGGCGGGTGAATCCTGGCACAATTTCGTCGAACTTTGTGTGGAGCGTGGCTGGCATGGTCTGGAAAATCTAGCCTTGATACCCGGGACCTGTGGTGCCGCGCCCGTGCAGAACATCGGTGCTTACGGGGTGGAGCAGAGCGACTTCTTCCATAGTCTCGTGGCCTGGGACATGCGTCGCAGCATGCAGGTGGAAATGGGCCCGGGTGACTGCCTCTTCGCCTATCGTGACAGCTTTTTCAAACGTGCCGAGCAGGGCCGCTGGGTCATTCTGGCGGTGCGTTACCGCTTTCCGCGTGAATGGACACCCAAGCTGGGGTATCCGGATCTCGCCCGGCACCCGGCTCTCGCGCTGGCTGGCCCTGGTGTCACCCCTCGCGACGTATTCAACGCCGTGTGTGACATCAGGCGCGCGAAACTGCCCGACCCGGCCGAACTGGCCAATGCCGGCAGCTTCTTCAAGAATCCGGTGGTGAATGCCAGAACGTTCCGCAAGCTGAGGGACCTGCATCCCGGCTTGGTGGCGTACCCCGTGGATGACGGGTCGCATTACAAACTGGCGGCCGGCTGGTTGATAGAACGCGCCGGCTGGAAAGGCAGGCGTTTGGGGCCGGTGGGAATGCATGAACGGCAGGCGCTGGTCATGGTGAACCATGGCGGCGCCAGTGCACGTGACATTCAGGTTCTTGCGGATGTCATTCGCGCGGAAGTTGCCACCCGCTTCGGTGTTCACCTGGAACAGGAGCCGGTCGCCCTGGGCTCCATGGCGGGCGAAGCTGGCTGAGAGATGCCGGAACGCGAGAGTGTTCCGGCACCCATGAAAGATTCAGCTGGCCAGGACGTCGTGCATGTCGAACAGGCCGAAATCCTTGCGAGCAAGATAGCGCGCTGCCCGGACACTGCCCTGTGCGTAGGTGGCGCGGCTGCTGGAACGGTGCGTGATCTCGATTCTTTCGCCCGTACCACAGAAATAGACGGTGTGGTCGCCGATGATGTCCCCGCCGCGCACAACGGAGAAACCGATGCGGCCCGTTTCCCGTGCGCCGGTTTCACCATGCCGCGCCCAGTCGGCGATGTCGTTCAGGTTTTTGCCCCAGGCGTGAGCAACCGCTTCACCCATGGCCAGGGCCGTACCCGAGGGCGCATCCACCTTGTTGCGATGGTGCGCTTCGAAAACTTCAACGTCATAACCGCTGTTGAGCAGGCGGGCAGCCATTTCCAGCAGCTTGAGAGTGACATTGACGCCAACACTCATGTTTGGTGAGAAGACGATGGCTGTCTTCTGGCTGGCTGCCTGAATGGCCTTCTTGCCGGCTTCATCAAAACCGGTGGTGCCGATCACACACTTCACGCCGTGCTCAATGCAGGCCTCAAGATGCTTCAGCGTGGCTTCAGGCCTGGTGAAATCGATGAGGCAGTCGGCATCGGCCAGCGCCGCCAGATTATCGGTGATGCGCACACCGGTCTCCACGCCCAGGAAAGCGCCTGCATCCTGACCGATACTGGGTGAGTCAGGGCGATTCAAGGCGACGGACAGCGTGAGATCTTCGGTGTTCAGCACGGCTTCAATGAGCATGCGGCCCATGCGGCCGTCTGCCCCCGCAATTGCAATACGCATTCGAGTTGTCCTTGTGGAATTGATTATCGAAGGGGTTCAACGGGCGCACCCGACGAGGTCGGTGTCTGCTCCGAGACCGGTTCGCGCGCATCTGCACCTGTGTCGGTCTTCTGGAATGGCTGGCGGTCAGGCTGGCTGTCGCCTTCCCAGCGCACGAGGTGGTCGCCTTCGAACCAGACGCTGAAGCGACGGGTCTCGGGCTCGCCATACCCCGGTTTGCTATAGTAGGGGTAGTCCCAGCGATCACTGCGGAAGATGTCCTGCAGTGTGGGCGTACCCAGAAGAAAACGTACTTGTTCGCGCGTCATGCCGGTTTCCAGCCGGGCCACCTGTTCAGCAGTGATCCAGTTGCCTTGCTGAATATTCGGGCGATATGGAAAACCCCATTCGGTACTGCCGCAAGCTGTGAGGGCCATGACCAGTACAGTGGTAGTCATGCCGGCTCGCAGTGTTTTTGAGAATGTATTCGCAATTGTCCGCACGAAACGCCCCTGATTCAGAACGAGTAAAACCGTTATCATAAAGGGTAAACAAGAAACGCATGAGCGTTCACGCCGCCTGTCCGCCCCAGGGCGCAGGTGCCTCAGTTCACCGCCACCGATTTTTGCACGTATGACCGATTCCGTTGACCTGAAGAGTGCCGGCTTGAAGGCGACCTTTCCGCGCCTCAAGATCCTCGACATTTTCCGACGCGCAGATGAACGTCATCAAAGCGCTGAAGACGTGTATCGGACACTGATTGCCGAGGACGTGGACATCGGTCTGGCAACCGTATACCGAGTCCTCACTCAGTTCGAACAGGCGGGCATTCTGGTGCGAAGCCAGTTTGATGGCGGCAAGGCCGTGTTTGAACTCAACGATGGCGATCATCACGATCACCTCATCTGCACCAGTTGCAACAAGGTGGTGGAATTCAGCGATGAACACATCGAAAGCCGCCAGTACAAAGTCGCTGAGGACCACGGCTTCATTCTTGAAAGCCACACCATGATGCTTTACGGCACATGCCCCGACTGCGCCGAGAAAAAACCGGCAGTCCGCAACTGACTCACAATCATTGGCTGGCGCAGGCCTTCAGCCTGCCAGCATCTCGCTGGCATGCTGGCGTGTGGTTTCTGTGATCGTCATGCCGCCCAACATGCGTGCAATTTCATCGACGCGGCCTTGTTCGTCCAGGCGGCGTATATCGGAAATGGTTCCGTTCTCCGTCGATGACTTGCTGACCTGGAAGTGATGGTTGCCCCGTGCGGCGACCTGCGGCAGGTGGGTTACGCACAGAACCTGGTGCCGGCTGCCCAGCTGGTGCAGCAGCCGCCCGACTACTTCTGCCACCGCACCGCCAATACCCGTATCCACTTCGTCGAAGATCAGGGTGGGCACCTGGGCGGCCTGGCTGGCAATGACCGAAAGAGCGAGGGAAAGGCGGGCAAGCTCGCCGCCGGACGCAACCTTGGCCAGCGGGCGGGGAGCCGTTCCGGCATGGCCGGCAACGCGAAATTCCACGCTTTCCATTCCGTGTGGGCCCGGTTGGCACGGTTCCAGCACGATCTCGAAAGAGCCACCTTCCATGGCGAGTTCCTGCATGGCGGCCGTGACTTCGGCGGACAGGGTGGAGGCGGCCTTGGCGCGAGCCTTGCTCAGACGCCCAGCCACGTCTTGATAGGCATCTTTTGCCGCAGCCACGCGGGATTCGAGTGCAGCGAGGTCAGTGGCCTGTTCGGTCTCGGCCAGTTGTGCAGCCAGCGATTCCTGCAGCGCGGGCAGCTCTTCCGGCTCCACATGATATTTCCGGGCTGCCTCGAACAGTTCATTTACACGGCGCTCTGCACGGGCCAGGGCGTCCGGGTCGAGTTCCAGACGATCCAGATAACTGTTCAGGTCGGAGACGGCTTCGCCGGCGGAAATCCGGGCCGATTCGAGTGCGTCGAGCACTGTTTGTAGTTCCGCGTCGTGGCGCAGCAGCTGGCCGATCTGCTGTGCTGCCGAGTTCAGTGCCTGAATGGCTGAGCCTGATTCATCGTCCAGCAGTGTCAGGGCCCGGCCACAACCTTCGACCAGAGCCTGGCCATGAGCCAGACGCGATTGTTCATTGCTGATCTGTTCCCACTCACCGGGCCGAGGCGCAAGCTTGGTGAGCTCTTCCAGCTGCCAGATCAGGGTGTCCCGCTTTTCCTGGATGGATTCCGCATTGCGCCGCGCCAAATCCAGTTCTTCCGCGGCCCTGCGCCAGGCCTGCCACGCTTCGCGTGTCTCGCGGGCGAGGTCGGTCAGGCGCCCCTGCTGATCCAGCATGTCGCGCTGGTTGGCCGCCATGAGCAACCCCTGGTGTGCGTGTTGCCCGTGAATGTCCACCAGTTGCGAACCGAGTTCGCGCAGCATGCCCAGATTGGAGGGCACCCCGTTTATGTATGCCTTGCTCCGCCCCTGGTCGTCGATGATGCGGCGTAGAACGAGATCTTCGGAAGGGCCAAGTTCGCGTTCCTGCAACCAGTCGTGCAGTGTGGCGGGGGTATCGAAGATTGCCGTAATCTCTGCGCGCTCCGCCCCGGCCCGCAGCAGGCCGGTGTCGCTTCGAGCGCCCAGCACCAGTGACAGGGCATCAATGAGTATGGATTTACCTGCCCCGGTTTCCCCCGAGAAGACGGTGAAGCCGGGCGAGAAGCTGATCTCCGCTTCCTCGACAATGACAAAATCACGAACGTGCAGGAGGCGCAGCATGGTCTATTCGTTGATGTCGGAAGGTTGGGGCATGTGGTTCCAGTACAGCTTATGACGAAGCGTCGAAAAGTAGCTGTACCCGGTCGGGTGAATGAACCTCACGCTATGGTTGGCACGAAAGACTTCGATACGGTCACCTGGCTGGCAGTCGGACCAGGTCTGCATGTCGAAGTGGACGCTGGCGCCCGACTCGACCCTGCCCAGCGCGGTGATCGTGAGCCCGATTGTGCCAGTATCGGGCAGGACGATAGGGCGATGCGAAAGCGTTTGCGGGGCAACAGGCACCAACAGCAGGGCGCGTATGGTGGGATGCACGATGGGCCCGTTGACTGCAAGCGAGTATGCGGTTGAGCCAGTGGGCGTGGCTATGATGAGGCCATCGGCGCGCTGACTGTACATGAACTGGTTGTCGAGTTCCACGCGGACTTCGATCATGCCGCCGCGACCTGCCCGGCTCAGCACTACGTCGTTGAGTGCCAGCCCAGAATACATGACCTGGCCGTCGCGGATGACGCGGCCCTGCAGCAGAACACGTTCCTCGCTTTCGAAATGGCCATCCAGAATGCGGGTGACTGCATTCAAGGCATTGTGCAGGGGGATGTCTGTAATGAAACCCAGGCGACCGTGGTTGATGCCCACCATTGGGATGTCGTAGGCAGCCAGCTGGCGCGCGGCGCCCAGCATGGTGCCGTCGCCGCCCATGATGATGGCCAGATCAGCCTGTGCTCCGATGCCTGCATAACCCTCGACTGTGAATTCGGTCACACCCGTATTGGCTGCTGTTTCCGCCTCGATCAACACCTTGCGCCCGGCAGCGGTCATGGACGCGGCCAGCTCGCGCAGTGGCGCGTCGAGGCCGCTGTCCTGGTAGCGACCGATGAGGGCGATGGTCTTGAAGTGCATAATGTGAAGTGAAGCCTGAATGGGTGGAGCTGATAAGCTTTGATGGAATAATAGAGTTGATTATAGGGTTGAGACAGCCCGCAGATGCATGGCTCCGGGAGCCAGCATCGCCAAGGGGATGTCAATATTTATCAATGTGGCACTGAATTTCACTATGGATGATCGAGCCAAGGCACTGTTGAAAGCGCTGATAGAGCGTTATATCGCAGATGGTCAGCCGGTCGGGTCGCGTACCTTGTCCAAGATGTTCGACCTTTCGCCGGCAACCATCCGCAATGTCATGGCCGATCTTGAAGATCTCGGCCTGATACACAGTCCGCACACTTCCTCCGGTCGTGTGCCCACCCCCCAGGGTTATCGACTGTTTGTCGACCGTCTGTTGGCCGTGCAGAGTCTGCAGACGGTTCCTGTCGATCAGCTGCCAAGCAAGCTGCCCGTCTCCGACCCCAGTCGCGCCGTATCGGCGGCAGCCACCCTACTTTCCAACATGTCACAGTTTGCAGGCGTGGTGCTGGCACCTAAGCGTTCGCAAATCTTCCGGCAGATAGAATTCATCCGCTTGTCGGAATCGCGGGTGCTGCTCATCATCGTCACACCTGACGGCGACGTGCAGAATCGCATCCTCTTCGTCAAACGTGATTATCTGGAACACGAACTGATCGAGGCCAGCAATTTCTTCAACCAGCACTTCTCGGGGAAGTCCTTCGGCGAGGTGCGCGCAGCATTGAAGCAGGAGTTGTCTTCGCTGCAAGCCGATATTTCCAGGCTGATGCAGGCTGCCGTGGAAGCCGGCACGAGCGATCCAGATGTGGACGAAACCGTCGTGATTGCCGGCGAAAGCAAGCTGCTGGACATTTCTGAGATCGCATCTGATATGGATCGGCTGCGGCGCATGTTCGCCCTGTTTGAGAAAAAGACGGATCTCCTGCAACTGCTGGATGTTTCCAGCCAGGCGCATGGGGTTCAGATCTACATCGGGGGTGACTCGGAACTGGTTCCCCTGGAAGATGTCTCGGTCATCACCGCTCCCTACGGGGTGGACGGCAAGGTGGTCGGTACGCTGGGGGTCATTGGCCCATCGCGCATGGCCTACGAGCGCGTCATACCAATCGTCGACATCACGGCACGGCTGCTGTCCAACGCGCTGAGCCACAACAAGCCTGCATAATGAGCCTTTTTTCCTCGCCCTATCTGCCTGAACCGGCTGACCCGCATGCTCTGGAAGCCGAACCGCCGGTGCGGCAGGGTTCTCGCACTGGCGTACTCTTCGTGAATCTGGGTACGCCGGACGAGCCCACGCCGCAGGCCATACGCCGTTACCTGAAGGAATTCCTTTCAGACCCGAGGGTGATAGAGATTCCTCAACTGCTCTGGCAGCCCATTCTGAGGTTGTTCGTGCTGCCGCGCCGGCCGCATGCCCTGCAGCCGCGCTACAAGGAGATCTGGTGGGAAGGCGGCTCACCCCTACTGGTGGCTTCGCGCCAGCAGGCTGAGGGTGTGGAAGAGGAACTGACGCGCCGCGGCATCAGGGTGAAGACAGCGTTGGGCATGCGTTATGGCAACCCTTCGATTGCCTCTGCCATGGAGCAGCTCCGCGACCATGGTTGCGAGCGCATTCTGGTGGTGCCGCTGTACCCGCAATACGCAGCCAGCACGACGGCAACAGCTGTCGACAAAGTCAATGAGTACACCCGGCGCCGGCGCAACCAGCCGGAAATGCGTTTCGTGAAGCGTTTTCCCGATGACCCCGGCTATATTGCATCCCTGGTGGAAAGCATCCGTGCCCACTGGGCGGAGTACGGCAAGCCTGAACGTCTGTTGCTCAGTTTTCACGGCATTCCCAAGGTGACGGTCGAAAAGGGCGACCCCTATCATCGCGATTGCATGGACACCGTACGCAGTCTCAGGCAAGCCTTGGGCGAGGACGCTGCGCTTGTCCATCATTCCTTCCAGAGCCGTTTCGGCAAGCAGGAATGGCTGCAGCCTTACACCGAACCCATTTTGCGCGAGTGGGCCCGCGCGGGTGTTCGCAAGGTTGACGCCATGTGCCCCGGCTTCCTGGCAGACTGTCTGGAAACGCTGGAGGAAATCCAGGTCGAGTGCCGCGACGCCTTCGTCGAAGAAGGTGGTGAATCCCTGCGCTACATCCCCTGTCTGAATGGCAATCCTTCCTGGGTGAAGGCGCTGGCAGACATCGTGCAGCGCCATCTCTGGTCAGATAATTTTCCCACCCGCTCTTGAAATCAATTCTCCAGCCCCCATTGTTCCTGAATTGCATACTTCAGTCAGTGGAGATACTCAATGTCTGCATCTCAGGAACCGGTGGACCCCAAGCAGGACGAAAACAAACCAGACACTTCTGAACAGCTCGAAGTCAACGAAGCACAGCAGGCCGAAGAGGCAGCAGGCCAGCAGGATGAAGGTCTGGTGCAGTTTGGCGCTGCTGCGGGAGAAAACCTTGAGGCCATGCTGAAGAGCGCCCAGGAAGAAATCGCCCGTTATCACGATGAGCTGCTGCGCGCACGCGCCGAGATTGAGAACGTGCGCCGCCGGGCCCAGGAAGATGTGGCCAAGGCCCGTAAGTTCGGTACAGAAGCCTTTGCGGAAAGCCTGATTCCCGTGCGTGACAGCCTCGAAGCTGCTCTGGCTCTCACCGACCAGACCGCCGAAGCCTGGAAGGAAGGGGTCGAGGCCACCTTGCGGCAGCTCAATGGTGCATTCGAGCGCAATCAGATGCGCGAGGTCGCGCCCGCGCCGGGCGACAAGTTCGACCCGCACTTCCATCAGGCCATCTCTTCAGTGCCCTCTGAACATGCTGCCGGCACCGTGGTTCAGGTCCTGCAGAAAGGCTACACCCTGGCTGAGCGCGTGTTGCGCCCTGCACTGGTAATGGTATCTGCCGGGCAGCAGCAGGCTTGAAAACCGCTGCATCGGCCCCAATTAGCAAACAACCGCAGTAATTACGAACAAAATTTTCGCAGGATCACGAATCATGGGAAAAATCATCGGGATTGACCTTGGCACGACCAACAGCTGTGTTTCCGTCATGGAAGGCAGCAGTGTCAAGATCATCGAAAACGCAGAAGGCGCACGTACCACGCCTTCCATCGTCGCCTACATGCCCGACGGCGAAGTACTCGTCGGCGCACCAGCAAAGCGTCAGGCCGTCACCAACCCGGCAAACACGCTGTTTGCTGTCAAGCGCCTGATCGGTCGCAAGTTCGACGAGAAGGCCGTGCAGAAGGACATCGAACTGATGCCCTACAAGATCATCAAGGCTGACAACGGTGACGCCTGGGTCGAAGCACAGGGCAAGAAGATGGCGCCTCCTCAGGTGTCGGCAGATGTTCTGCGCAAAATGAAAAAGACCGCCGAGGATTACCTTGGCGAGGAAGTGACCGAGGCCGTCATCACCGTGCCTGCTTACTTCAATGACAGCCAGCGCCAGGCTACCAAAGACGCCGGTCGCATTGCAGGGCTGGAGGTCAAACGCATTATCAACGAGCCCACGGCGGCAGCTCTGGCTTTCGGTCTGGACAAGGCCGAGAAGGGCGACCGCAAGGTGGCGGTTTATGACCTGGGTGGCGGTACTTTCGATATTTCCATCATCGAAATCGCTGACCTTGACGGTGAAAAACAGTTCGAAGTGCTGTCCACCAACGGTGACACTTTCCTCGGGGGTGAAGACTTCGACCAGCGCATCATCGACTACATCATCGCCGAGTTCAAGAAGGAAAGCGGCGTTGATCTTTCCAAGGATGTGCTCGCACTGCAGCGCCTGAAGGAAGCGGCCGAGAAAGCCAAGATCGAGCTTTCTTCGACCCAGCAGACCGAAATCAACCTGCCCTACATCACGGCAGACGCCAGCGGTCCCAAGCACTTGAACCTGAAGATCACGCGAGCCAAGCTGGAAGCCCTCGTGGAAGATCTGATCGAGCGCACCATCGAGCCCTGCCGCATCGCCATCAAGGACGCCGGCATCAAGGCCAGCGATATTGATGACGTCATCCTTGTGGGCGGCATGACACGCATGCCTAAGGTGCAGGAGAAGGTCAAGGAATTCTTCGGCCGTGAACCGCGCAAGGACGTCAACCCTGACGAAGCCGTTGCCGCAGGTGCAGCGATCCAGGG
>JAJUFI010000231.1 GCA_029263795.1 Alcaligenaceae bacterium | reverse complement strand
GGCCCAGCTGGCTGTACCGAGAAGCAACGCCATGGCGGTGCCCCCCAAAAATTTCGTCGCTTTCACAGTGTCTCCTGAAGATTGGCGAGATTATGTCGCAGGTTCTCTGTCCTGGTGATGTTCTCTTTGCCAGAACGTTCGTTCTGTTTATAGAATAGTTTTGATTGAATCCCAATGTCAACGCGCGCATGGGGTCTCACCGTGAGAGCGCTTCCGCCCCGGGGAAAACTCCAACTCCATTGACATCGCCGAAGGCAGGCTTGATAATTAAAACAGAACGCATGTTCTGTATAACAGAATGCATATCCATCGGAGCTCAACACCCATGTCGTCCCAGCTGGCTGCCACGCCCAAAGCCTTCCTGATCAATGGAGAATGGATCACCAACCCCGGCGATTCCTTCGATTCCGTCAACCCCGCCACTGGCGAGGTCAACTATCTGGTGTCCTGTGCTAACCGAGAGCATGTGAATGCAGCAGTTACTTCCGCTGCAACCGCGGCCGCGCGGTCAGAGTGGCGCGACATGCTCCCCCACGTTCGGGCACTTCTGCTGAACAAGATTGCTGCCGGCATCGCGGCACGAGCCGATGAACTCGCCCGGCTGCAAATGCTGGAGAACGGAAAAGTCTGGTCGGAATGCAAGGCACAGGCAGCCAGCGCCGCAGCGACCTTCCGCTATTTCGCCGCCGCTTGCGAAACATTGGGCGCAGAAGTCACGCCCTCTCGCGGCAACTACCTTTCCATGACGGCCTACGAGCCCTACGGTGTGGTGGCTGCAATCACGCCCTGGAACTCACCGCTGACGATGGAAGCGCAGAAGGTGGCACCGGCACTGGCTGCCGGCAACGCAGTGGTTCTGAAGCCGTCCGAAGTCACGCCCTCTGCCGCCCTGCTGCTGGGCGAAATTGCCCTGGAAGCCGGGCTGCCCTCCGGCATTCTCAATGTGGTCACCGGCCTGGGGGCTACCACGGGCAAATGGCTGGTCGAGCACCCCGGGGTGCGCATGGTGTCTTTCACGGGCGGCACATCAACCGGTCGCACCATCGGCATGATCGCTGCGGAACGGCTCATTCCCGTTGCCCTGGAACTTGGCGGGAAGTCGCCTCACATCGTATTTGACGATGCCAACCTGGAAGCCGCAGCTGAAAACATAATGGGCGGCATTTTCGAAGGCAGCGGTCAGTCGTGTGTGGCCGGTTCCCGCCTCTTCGTGCAGCGCGGCGTGTATGACAAGCTCGTAGCCCTGCTTGTTGACCGTGCTTCCAGGATTCGCGTCGGGCTGCCAGATGTCGAAGGTTCCGAAATGGGGCCTCTTGCGAGTTTCGCCCAGCGCAAACGGGTGGAGCATTACGTCGAGTCAGCACGGGCAGAAGGAGGCCAGATCCTGGTTGGTGGGAAGCGCCCAGTCGCGCCCGAGCTTCAAAACGGTGCCTACTATCTCCCCACCATCATTGGCGGCCTGAGCAACAAGGCCACCTGCGTACGAGAGGAAATCTTCGGGCCGGTGCTGTGTGTGCTGCCCTTCGACGATGAAAGCGACCTCATCGCCCAAGCCAATGACAGCGTCTATGGTCTGGCCGGCGGCGTCTGGACGGCCAATTACCAAAAAGCCTGGCGGGTGGCCCGTGCACTGCAGACCGGGTTGGTATGGATCAACACCTACAAACAGCTGTCGATCTCCACCCCTTTCGGCGGCTTCAAGGAAAGCGGCATAGGGCGCGAGAAGGGCCTGAGCGGTGTTCGACTCTACCAGCAAAGCAAAGGCATTTACTGGAGCATGGACGCCAACAACCTGGCGTAAAGAATCAACAGACACACAAAAAAACAGGATAAGAAATGGCAGAGTTCAAGGTTATTGGTTTCGTTGGAGTGGGTGTCATGGGCGAGCCCATGTGCCGCCACCTGGCGAACAAAACAGGCTGTACGGTTCTGGCTACGGATCGCGACCCCGCCCCCCTGGAGCGGCTGGCCCAACATGGCGTTCAGACCGCAGACATCGCCGAAATCGCCTCCCGCGCAGACATCATTTTCATGTCCCTGCCGTCCGGAAAGGTCGTCGAATCGGTGGTCGTCGGGGAAAACGGAAGCGGCCTGCTAAATCTGGGCCACAGTGGCCAGGTGATAGTCGATTTGAGCACCTCGCCCGCCCCCCTTACGCGTGAACTGGCCGGCAAGCTTGCTGCTCGTGGCATCGAGTTCGCCGATGCCCCCGTCATGCGCACCCGCTCCGCTGCGGAGGCGGGCACACTCGCTGTTCCCGTGGGTGCTCCGGATGCCCTGTTCGAGCGCATCAAACCCTTTATCGCCTGCTTCGCCTCGGACATCACCCACGCCGGTGACGTGGGCGCCGGTCAAGTGGTGAAGATCCTCAACAATATGGTGCTCTACGAAACCGTGCTGGCACTGGCT
>JAJUFI010000084.1 GCA_029263795.1 Alcaligenaceae bacterium | reverse complement strand
CAGGCCTGGGCGACAAGCCTGGAAACCGCCATTGGCTACAACAAGGAAATCGGAGCAAAACTATCCGGCGGGCTGCGCGCC
This sequence comes from Alcaligenaceae bacterium, assembly GCA_029263795.1. GTDB lineage: Bacteria > Pseudomonadota > Gammaproteobacteria > Burkholderiales > Burkholderiaceae_B > Yanghanlia. The sequence goes on along the minus strand of JAJUFI010000084.1, from coordinate 11,001 downwards.
GCCCTGGACAGCACCCGCGATGGCCTGGCACTTACCCAGCGGGAAATCCTTGAGGCAACCACGCTCAGTCACGCTGCCCCCGCTTACTTCCAGGTCATGACCATGGCCATCGATACGCATTTCAGCCTGGCCTCACAGGCAGCTGCCACTCTGAAAGACCTGCTGGAAACGCGCGCCACCCAGGCTCAGGCACAGCTGTGGGCCCTACTGGCCGGCCTGCTGGCGCTGGCAGGTCTCGCTTTCTGGATTGCCTTTGCCATTGCGCGCAACACCCTGTCGTCCCTGAATACGGCACTGAGCATGGCCCGCACCATCGCCCAAGGCGACCTGACGGTAGTCGCCCAGGTCAAGGGCCAGGACGAAACTCAACAGTTGCTGCAGGCCCTGAACGAAATGAACACGAGCTTGGCGAAGATCATCCGCCAAGTTCTCAGTTCCACAGACAATATCGCCACCGCGGCAAGCCAGATCGCGGCAGGCAATCGTGACCTCGCCGACCGTACCACATCGCAGGCCGCATCGCTCGAAGAAACCGCAGCTTCCATGGAACAGCTGACCAGCACCGTGGGTCAGAACTCCGAGAACGCCGCGGCCGCCAACGCACTAACCAGTGAAGCGACTGAAGTCGCCCACCGTGGCAGTACGGCCGTCAATCAGTTCGTGGAAACCATGACGACCATCCGCGAGACATCCTCCCATATTGCTGACATTGTGCGGATCATCGACGGCATCGCGTTCCAGACGAACATCCTCGCCTTGAATGCCGCCGTGGAAGCCGCCCGCGCCGGTGAGGCAGGCAAGGGTTTCGCGGTGGTAGCTTCGGAAGTTCGCAGCCTTGCACAACGTTCGGCCACCTCCGCGAGGGAAATCCGCGACCTCATCGCCCAGTCCACCACCGAAGTGGACGCAGGCAGCAAACTGGCCAATGCAGCAGGCGAAACCATGCAGGAACTGCTCGTCAGCATTTCCAAGGTGGGTGACCTCATGAATGAGATCGCCACGGCAAGCAAGGAACAGAGCTACGGCATTTCCCAGGTCAACACCGCCGTCAGCCAGATGGACTCCGTCACACAGCAGAACGCCGCACTGGTGCAGGAAGCCAGCTCCGCAGCCGACTCCCTGCACGAGCAATCAGACCTCCTCGTCGATGCCGTGCGCGCCTTCAGGTTGCCGGAAGACGGTGGTCGCTTGCTGGCTCATTCCTGAAACAGGGCAAGCTCTGCCAGTACGGTGTAATGGCTGCCCCGTTCGCTTGGGCGGGAGCCGACCAACACACAGCGGTCCGGCGACCACGACACCGCCGGCCCCTGCAGAGTATCGAGCGCGCCGGGGCCGGCATTACGCAGCAACGATACATGCGGGCGGAATTGCGGTTCGCGCGGCTGCCAGCCAAGGGGTTGCAATAACCCCCATAACCTCTGGTGGGCCCGGTGCAACCATTCGAGCTCTTCAGCAGACCTCTGTTCCGGCCCCAACCACACAACCTTTGCATTCTTGAAGCGGCCAGGCTGATTCAGCACCATGCTGCCAGTCGGCAAGGACCAGCCGCGACATGCAGCCACCAGTCGCCCGGTCGTGTCCGGGTCAGTTTCGCCCAGAAATGCCAGTGTCATGTGCAGGGTGTCGGTGCGCATCACGCGACCACCGAACAGCGCATGGGCTTTCTCCACCCAGGGCACGATTTCCCTGGCCTTGGAAACTGACGGCCAATAGGCGAAAAACAATCTCATTGCTTGCCCCCCCTGCGCACAGTGGTGGGTTGTTGCGGACCCCTTATCATGGCCCGTCACCAGCCCGGGGTTCAAAAAATGTTTCCAGCGCGCGCGGTTCCCGCCCCAGTATTGCCCGCGTGTCGTCCACCGGAGCTAAAGTGCCCCTCTCCAGCATGGACAGGGTGTCCGGCTCGAGAGGGCTGCCCGGCACCCACCTGCCGGCCTGTGCCAGCATGTTCATGTACCACATGGGAATGTTGATGAAACGTGCAGGCGATTCAAACCCCAGCGTACGTCGCAATCGGGCATAGAAGTCGCGCAAGCTCATGGGTTCCGGCCCCACGGCCGCCACACGACGCCCTTTGTACTGGTTTGCAAGCGCATCATTGGTTGCCAGCGCCACCACAAGTTCGGCCAGATCATCGCTGTGTATTGGCTGCATGCACTGCTGCCCCGAACCGGGAACGGGGATGAAGGGCAGCCTGGCCTGTGTGGTGAACATGGCGGTGGCAGCTCCGCCCTGCCCGACGACTACCGAAGGCTGGACCACGATGCCTTCGACCTGCATGCCCAGCAACGCATCGTCTGCCGCCTTCTTGCTCAAGTGGTAGCCGGTGGCGGCCTCATCGTCGGCACCCAGGGCGGAAACCTGAACAACACGCCGCACACCGGAAGCAGCCGCTGCCTCGAACAATGCAACGGGTGCGCGGTGATGCAAGGACTCGAAGCGCTGCCGGCCATGCTCTCGCAGAATGCCGACGGCGTTGATCACGACATCGATATCCTGGACCGCACCAACCCAGTCTGCAGGGTCCATAGACTCGGCAAAATCCTTGGGCAGGAAGCGCAGCTGCTCGGAAGCAGCCGAAGGTTTCCTGCGCGATACCGCCACTACCCTGTGGCCATCCCGCAGCAGGGCATCCAGGATGCGGCCTCCTATGAAGCCTGATGCCCCGGTAAGCAACACTCTCATGGACAGACTCTCCTGAAACCTCGCCAGATGATGTCTTTACGCCACCTTGCATGAAAGCAAATGCAAACAAGGTGGGCCAAGACATAATTTTGCGACAGTACACCCTTGTGATGGATGGGTCACCATCTGAATGAGGGCAGCACAATGGGCATCATCAGCATGATCATCGTCGGCTTCATCGTCGGCCTGCTCACCAGAAAACGCTGATAAACTGCATGGCGCCTGGTAAGCATCAAGGCGTCATGCCCAAGAACTTCGACAATTTCTGGCTGGCGGAAACTCTGCGTCTGCGTGAATCCCTGTGGGGGCCGCTGGAAGACGCTTCAGAGTTACGCAAGCTGCAATCGGCTCCCGGAACCTTCGAGGCGCGTGTGCTCGCCCGTGCGCGTATGCTTGCCGAACGCGAAGGCATGGCACAAACGCTGGCCCAATGGCGTTCCGTGGCACGGCTCACCCTGCTGCTTTTTGCGGGGGCCGCATTCCTGCTTGGCTGCGGCGCTGCGGCCGGGGCACTGGGGCCCGGGGGCTCAGTCAATCTGGCACCCGCCGTCACGGCGCTGCTGGGCCTGAATACGCTGGCCTTCCTGCTGTGGCTTGCGAGTTTTCTTATGCAGGGCAGCGCAGCGGGAAGCGTACTGGCGTCGGCGTGGCTCAAGCTGACACGCAAGCTTGCCCGCGGCCCGGACGCAGTCCTGCTTCCACGAGCGCTGCTGGAACTTCTGTCGCGTCAGCGTCTGCAGCGATGGGCTGCGGGCGCGCTCAGTCACGGCTTGTGGGTGCTTGCCCTGGCCGGGGCGTTGCTCACCCTGGTGGCACTGCTTGTCACGCGCCGCTACACCTTCCATTGGGAAACCACCCTGTTGTCGCCCGACACCTTCGTGACGCTTGTGCAAGGGCTCGGGCGCCTGCCATCTTTACTGGGCTTTCCTGAGCCGCCCGCAGCCATCATTCGCAGCAGCAGTGGGCCATCCACCTTGCCCGACGCGGCACATGCGGCCTGGTCCATCTGGCTCATCGGCATGGTGGTCACCTACGGCCTGCTGCCACGTCTGGCAGCTCTGGCGGTGAGCATCACCATTCTGAAGCGGCGCCAGAGCACCCTGACTCTGGACACCACACTGCCCGGCATTGTGGAACTGCGCGAGCGCCTGATGCCTGCTAGCGAAAGCACAGGCATCGATCGCCCGGCACCATCCCTCACTACATCCGGGCTGCCTCCAGTTGCCGCCCGGCCCGGCGTGGGCACCCGCCGCGCACTGGTCGGTGTGGAACTGCCTGCGGAACTTGCCTGGCAAGGTCCTGAGCTGCCTCCGGGTGTAAACGACCTGGGCATCGTGGATTCGCGCCCGGAACGGCGCCGGCTGCTAGCTACGCTGCACGGGGATGCCGTGGAACAGTTGTTGGTGTGCTGCGATGCGCGCCAGACGCCAGATCGCGGAACGGTTGCATTTCTTGTTGAACTGGCCGGTCTGGCACAGCAACCGCGGCTATTGCTGCTGCCGGATGATGCCTCCGCCACGCGCCGGGAACAATGGCTGCAGCAGCTGATGAACGCCGGCTTCGAGGTGGAACACTTCTTCAGAACACGCGCGGAAGCCCTGCACTGGTTGGCAGGCAACCCGGGCCAGGGCGGGTCAGCCGACGATGGCGACGCCGGTCCGCAAGCCGGGCAAGCATTCAGCGGCGGGAAGGGAGGTGGTCACGATGCCTGAACTGAGCAACATGGCCCCGGCGCCTGGTCGCACCAACCACAACGGGGCCTTGCGCCTGGCCGTTGTGGGGCACACCAACACAGGCAAGACATCGTTGCTGCGCACACTGAGCCGTAACCCGCATTTCGGTGAAGTAAAGGACAGTCCGGGCACCACACGCCATGTCGAGGGCCTGCGCCTGCTGGTGGAGGGTGACACGGCTGTCGAACTGTTCGACACGCCAGGCCTGGAAGACGGCATGGCCCTGCTGGACTATCTGGACGTTCTGGCCCCGCCGGCCGAACGGCTGGATGGGCCAAGCCGTATTCAACGCTTTCTGGACAGCCCGGAAAGCCTAGGCCGATTCGAGCAGGAAGCTCGTGTACTGCGCAAGCTGCTGGAATGTGATGCCGGCATTTACGTCATCGATGCCCGCGACCCCGTCCTTGCCAAGCACCGCGATGAACTGACCCTGCTGGCGGCCTGCGGACACCCGCTTCTGCCCGTGCTCAACTTCACTCACAGCCCGGAACAGCGCATAGAAGAATGGCGCGGCGCATTGGCCCGCCTGGGCCTGCACGCAGTGGTGGAGTTCGACACAATTGCTCCCCCGCTTGATGGCGAAGACCAGCTCTACGACAAGCTGGCCCTCCTGCTGGACACCCACGCCTCCACCCTGCGGGCACTCAAACAGGACATCGCGCAACAACGCTTACAGCGCCACGAAGATGCCCTGGCGCTTGTGGCCGAGATGCTCATTGATATTGCCGCGCTCAGGCTGGTCTCCCCGCCCGAGCCCGACCGCATGGAAAAGGCCGCCGAACAGCTGCGCGGCCTCGCCCGCAAACGCGAGGACCACTGCATAGACGCCCTGCTCAAGCGCTACAACTTCCGCAGCAGCGACTTCCCGCATCGTCACCTGCCGTTAAAGGGCGAACGTTGGGACATGGATCTTTTCCATCCCCAGGCACTCAAGGAAGTGGGCATACAGGTCGGCAAGGGCATGGCCGCAGGCGCCATGGCCGGAGCTACCCTCGACATGTTCACCGCAGGCATCAGCCTGGGTGCTGCCACATTGATCGGCGCTGCGGCCGGAGGTCTGTGGCAGGGGGCTGACAAGCTCGGCCGTCGGCTGCTAGGGCGGCTACGCGGGTATCAGGAATTGACGGTGGACGACGCGGTTCTGCGCCTGCTTTCCATCAGGGAGCTTGCCCTGATCGCCGCGCTGGAACGCCGGGGCCATGCTGCCCAGGGGCCGATTGACATCAGTGCGCTGATGGATGGGCGCGAAGAGGCACTGCGCAAGGAAAAGCTTCCTGAAGAGCTGCTGGAAGCGCGCGCCACCCCGGAATGGTCCACCCTGGCCGATGACTACCAGCCGTCGCTCCGCCGAACGGAAGCAGTACGGCGCCTGGCTGGCAAGCTGGCCCGGCTATAAGTTCGCCTGCCTTCAGAGCAGAACCGGCTCGTCGGATAACCCGGGGTCATGCTCTGCGCCCGGTTGCGGAGCTCGGCTAGGCGGGCAGCAGCGCTTCAGAACGGCTTCAATATCTTCGATTGCCGCCAATATGCCCTCTGCGTAGGCCTTCTCGGCCAGCCGCGCCTGCAGGCGCGCACAGACGTTTTCCCATTCTGCGGCTTCCGCAGCAATGCCCCGGTCGGCAATGATTTCTATACGGTGTTTGTCCAGAGCCAGGTAAAGCAGCATGCCGGTATTGCCAGGCGTGTCCCAAACGCGCAGACGACCAAAAACCTCCAGCGCCCGCATCCGTGAGTCAGGCTCGTGCACGGGGCTGACGGCCTCAATGGCCACCACCAGTTCGCCTTCGTGGTCCCGTTCACATTCACGTATGCGCTCGGCAATTGCGGCCAGCACATCTGGCGTGAAATGCCGCCGGCGCAGCCACTGCCCTTCCAGCCCGGACCAGCCGGTCATTTCCTTGATCAAGGTAACGGTGCTCATCATCCTTCCTTTACCAGCTTCCGGAGGCGCCACCGCCCCCGCTGCTGCCCCCGCCGCCTCCACCAAAACCGCCGCCGAAACCGCCTCCTCCACCGAAGTCGCCTCCGCGACCGCCATAAAAGCCGCCACCGAAACCGCCGGCTACGCCGCCGCGCCTGGAAGCACGGATGGCACTGCCCTTGCCACCTGCACCGAAGCGCCGGCCGATCAGGGAGAACACCACGGCGATAGCGCCGCAGATGAGGCCAACAACCAGACTGCCAAAGGCTAGGGAAGTGAAGACCGTCACAGCGAAGCCGGCAAAGAGCGGCGGCATGAGAAACGACATGAGTGCCAGCGGAATGATCACCACGCCGACATCCCATTCCTCATCTTCAGTGCTGCTGCCTGCAGGAGGTGGTGGCAATTCTTCACCTTCGACGAGTCTGAGTAGACTTTCCACACCCGTCACGATGCCACCTGCGTAATCGCCTTCCTTGAATCGGGGAGTGATCTGTTCCCGGATGATGCGCCCGGCAAGAATGTCGGGCACAGACCCTTCCAGGCCATACCCAACTTCGATGCGCAGACGGCGGTCATCCTTGGCTACAAGCAGCAGGATGCCGTCATCCACTCCCTCGCGCCCGAGCTTCCAGGCGTCGAACACGCGTCGTGCATAGTTTTCAACGGAATCATCACCCGTCGTGGGCACGATGAGCACTGCCAACTGCGCCCCTTTGGAGGCATCCAGGGCCGCCAGCTGGGACTCCAGATGGCTGCGGGTGTTGGAATCCAGTGTGCCCGTCTGGTCCACCACCCAGCGGTCGAATGGTGGCACTGGCACTTCCTGCCCCCACGCCGACTGCATCAGCCCCAGGCACAGCAGCAGGGCGGCTGGCCATGCCCCGGACAGACGTCGCAAGAAACCGGGCAAACAGATGAGGATGAGCGCAGGCATTGCCGTTCCCCTCAGCCGCCGGCCCCAGCCGGGCGCGTGAAGTTGACGTCAGGGCGCCGCATCAGTTCTTCTTCCCTTTCCACGCCGTAATTGGCCTTAACGCCATAACCGAAGATCTTGGCGGTGATGAGGGTGGGGAATTGACGGATGTAGACGTTGTACTCCTGCACCGCCTTCACGTACCGGCCGCGCTCCGTGGCGATCCGGTTTTCCGTGCCTTCGAGCTGGGTCATGAGGTCGCGGAAGACACCGTCCGCCTTCAGCTGGGGATAGTTTTCTGACACTGCAAGCAACCGGGAAAGCGCCGAACTAAGCTGACCCTGGGCTCGCTCGAAGCGGGCCATCAGCTCCTGGTTGTCGAGGTCATCCACGGAAATGCGCACCTGGCCCACCTGTGCCCTCGCCTTTGTGACCTCGGTGAGGATGGCCCGTTCGTTGACCATGTAGGCGTCAGCCGCGCTGACCAATTGCGGGACCAGATCGGCCCGCCGCTCATACTGATTCAATGTCTGGGACCATGCAGCCTTGACTTGTTCGTCCAGCCGCTGGATTTCGTTGTAGCCACAACCCGACAAAAGCGTCACTAAAGGAAGAAAAAACAATAAAAACAGGCGCTTCATGAGAAGTTTTTCCCGAAAGTTTGGTGAGGCGAGATTACAGCAGCCCCTTCTACCTGTAAAATACCCTGTCATCAGCGTGCGAACCAGTCTGCACGCACACGGAGCAGCAAGCTTTTCTTGTTCTCTTTCAACACCCGTAGAACGTCAGCCTGGATTGGTATCTCTCGTCTCCGAGCGATAGGCCGTCGCTGGAGCACTCTTTGAATTCCACTATTTCGTTTGCCGACCTTGGGTTGGCCGAACCCCTTTTGCGCGCCATCTCCGAAGCTGGCTATACGCAACCCACACCCATTCAGGCGCAGGCCATCCCCCATGTCATCAAGGGTGGTGATGTCCTGGCTGCCGCCCAGACCGGCACAGGCAAGACCGCCGGCTTCACCCTGCCCATCCTGCATCGTCTGCTCGAACAACCGACGCGCGACCGCAAGGCAGGCCGCCCCCGTGTCCTGGTGCTCACCCCGACCCGTGAACTTGCGGCCCAGGTGGAAGAATCCGTGCGTGTTTATGGAAAGCATGCCAAGGTACGCTCCATGGTCATGTTCGGCGGTGTGAACATCAACCCACAGATTGCCGCCCTCAGCAAGCCTCTGGACATCCTTGTTGCAACTCCGGGCCGTCTGCTCGACCACGCAGGGCAGAAAACCGTCGACCTTTCGGGCGTTGAGATTCTGGTTCTGGATGAAGCCGACCGTATGCTGGACATGGGCTTCATCCGCGACATCCGCAAGGTGCTGGCACTGCTGCCCAAACAGAGGCAGAACCTGCTGTTTTCGGCCACCTTCTCGGACGAAATCCGCGGCCTGGCAACCGGTCTGCTGAACGACCCCATTGAAATTTCCGTGGCCCGCCGCAACACTGCATCGGAGCTGGTGCAGCAGGGCGTCGTTATGACCGAGCAGAGCCACAAGCGCGATCTGGTCAGCCACATCATTCGCGGGCATGGCTGGCACCAGGTGCTGGTATTCACCCGCACCAAGCACGGTGCCAACCGGCTTGCTGAAAAATTGGTCAAGGACGGCCTGAGCGCCGCCGCCATTCACGGTAACAAGAGCCAATCGGCCCGCACTCGGGCGCTTTCCGGTTTCAAGGACGGCAAGATTACGGTACTGGTGGCAACGGATATCGCGGCTCGCGGGCTGGACATTGACCAGCTTCCACAAGTGGTGAACTTCGAGCTGCCGAACGTTCCGGAAGACTATGTGCATCGCATCGGGCGAACCGGCCGTGCAGGCAGCCCCGGCTCCGCACTGTCGCTAGTGGACAGTTCCGAGATCAAGCTGCTCAAGGATATCGAGAGGCTGATCAAGCGGCCGATTGACCGCATCGAAATTCCCGACTGGAACCCTGCCACCATGGTGCGCAAGCCCGCTTCCGGTAGCGCAGACGAAGAACGACGTCACGCCGACCCGCGTGGTCGCCGCAACGGGGCCTCCAACGGGCGGGGTCGCGCCCCGGCGCGCAAGCCGGCTTCCGGAAGGTCTGGTACCCCCGCAGCAGCAGGCTCCTCGGCCGGCAGCCGCGATGGCGGGCGCAGGCGCGATGCTGCGGCGGGCGAACCCAAGCCTTAACCACCTAGCCGAGCGTAATCCACTGAACCTTGCCTGACCCAGCCACACAGAAACATCATGTCCCTGTCCACCTGGCTTGCCTTCTTCGCTGCATCCTGGGCCATATCGTTCTCCCCGGGGCCCGGTGCCGTCTCGGCAATGGCCTCCGGCCTGAAGTACGGTTTTCGCCGGGGTTACTGGACAACCATGGGCCTGATATTGGGCATACTTGGGCAGTTTCTGATTGTGGCGGTGGGGCTGGGTGCCGTCCTGGCAGCCTCAGAAACGGCGTTCAACCTGTTGAAATGGCTAGGCGCCGCCTATCTAGTGTATTTGGGTTGGCTGCAGTTCCGTACCGATGCTGCACCGGTGGCTGTCGAGGCGGGGCCGGCCGCAGAGTTCCGCATTCGCGATCTGGTGCTGCGCGGTTGCCTGATCAACCTCACCAACCCAAAGGGCACAGTCTTTTTGATGGCGGTGGTGCCGCAATTCCTGAACCCCGCCGAGCCACTGCCGATGCAATACCTCATCATTGCCGGTACGCTCTGCCTGACTGATCTGGTGGCCATGGGTTGCTACACCACTCTGGCTGCCCGCATGCTGCGCCTGCTGCGCAAGCCGGGTCATGTGCGCTGGGTGAACCGCAGCTTCGGCGCCATGTTTATCCTGGCCGGCACGGTACTGGCTACCTTCAGCAGGCGCGCTTGAACATAAATTGCATAGAACAAACCGGCCCGGAGGCCGGGACCAAAACCAGAACATGAGCATTCCACACGAAGTCCAACGGCGAAGGACCTTTGCCATCATTTCCCACCCCGACGCGGGCAAGACCACACTGACCGAGAAGCTGCTGCTGTTTGCGGGCGCCATTCAGATTGCCGGCAGCGTCAAGGCGCGCAAAGCCAGCCGCCATGCAGCCTCGGACTGGATGGAAATCGAAAAGCAGCGTGGGATTTCGGTTGCATCTTCAGTCATGCAGATGGAGTATCGCGACTGCGTGATCAATTTGCTGGATACCCCGGGCCACCAGGACTTTTCCGAAGACACTTACCGTGTGCTGACGGCGGTTGACGCCGCCCTGATGGTGATCGACGCCGCAAACGGTGTGGAACCGCAGACGGAGCGCTTGCTTGCCGTGTGCCGGGCCCGCAACACGCCGATCATCACCTTCATCAATAAGCTCGACCGGGAAGTTCAGGAACCCCTGGATCTGATCTCCGAGATCGAGTCGCACCTGGGCATGGATGCAATCCCTTTTTCATGGCCGGTTGGCATGGCGCGCCGCTTTGGCGGGGTATTCAACATCCGCGAGAACCGCATGCGGGTGTTTCGGCCCGGACAGGAAAGGCGTCAGAGCGACGATGAATTCATCGAAGGGCTGGGCAACCCTGAAGCCGCCAAGCGCTTCGGTGAAGCCTATGACAAAGCCCGGGATGAAATTGAGCTGATTTCCGAAGCCTCCGTGCCCTTTGATCACGAAGCCTTTCTCGCCGGCAAGCAAACTCCAGTTTTCTTCGGCTCGGCCATCAACAACTTCGGTGTGCAGGAAGTGCTGGAT
>JAJUFI010000008.1 GCA_029263795.1 Alcaligenaceae bacterium | reverse complement strand
GCCTCTGGACCGTGCAACGGAAACCACCCTGCACGAACATTACGGCAAGCGCATATACTGGTAAGCTCCCCGTTGACGGCCCGCCTGGACGCGGGGCTCCACGCGGGGCCCCGGCCAGATTTCTGCAATTGTCTGCCGGATATGGCCCTGGGCGCGAGCCCTAGAGCGCGACAGCCTGCGTTTGGCCGTGCTCTGCCTCCAGGCGTTTGCGCAACTCGTAAGCCCGGGTGCCGGTGTTGATTTCCACATCCGCCCAGGTCACCACGGCCCCGGCAGCCACGTTGCGCTTCAGCTTCACATCATGAGCAAGGCCCAGCGGTACGGCCCCCAGTTCCAGGGACCGTGCGACAGGCAGCAACTTGCCCCAAACGGTGTAGCCGCCCTCACCATCGAGAATCTCGCCGACACGAAGGTCACGCTTTGCGGTGGCCACGACATCCGCCACCCATTCGGTCGGGGTGCCGGTAGCCTCCCCGCGCAAGGCGACCGATGCGACGGACATGCCGACTTCCAGCCCGATCAGGTGCCAGCGTTTGTATAGGGTGAAATAGCGGCCTGAGGGGTCTGTGTGGGCGTTATATTCCTCGAAACAGTTTTGTATATACTTCGTTTCGCCTTCGACTGTCACCCATACGCCCATGCGAATGTCATAGGGAATGACACGACCATCGGGCTCCAGGCAGGATACGACTTCCACCATGCCCTTGCGTTCAAGTACGCCCCCTTCTGAAATGGGACGCGTGACGTAGGGAATGTCAGCTATGCTGGCAGGCGGGTACTGAAGGCCGTCAGACGGAACCCCCAGCCCGGTGGCGTTGGCCACAGCCGCTGATTCGATGGATGGTTTTGAGCCGTCCAGAAAACTGTTGAACATCTTGGGGTTAAGCCCGCCCCTTTCGGCCTGTTCCGGAGTAAGGCCGTAATAACCCCAAACTGTTTCCGGTGTGGAAGCACTGAAGTGAGGCAGCCATTTGTGGCCTCTTCCCGCCGCCACTACGGGAAACCCGCAGGTACGGGCCCAGTCGACCAAATCGCAAATCAATGCCGGCTGGTCGCCATAAGCCAGGGAATACACCACTCCCGCCTGGGCTGCCTCCCGTGCCAGCAGGGGCCCGCAGAAGGCATCCGCTTCCACCGTGACATTGACCACATGCTTGCCATGGGAAAAAGCCAGGAGACAGTGGTCAACGGCGGCGATCGGGTGACCGGTGCATTCCACCACCACATCAATGCGCTCATCGCGCACCACCGCCTCCCAGTCATCGGTCACCCAGGTGTTTCCCCGCGCGATGGCTTCTTCCAAGCTGGCTGCGTGGGCGCGCTCGGCTTCCCAGCCCACCCTTTCCAGGTTGCAGCGCGCATTTGCCGGTGAAAGGTCGGCGATGGCTGCCAGATGCACCCCGGGTGTGCGCGGCACTTGTGCGAGATACATCGAACCGAATTTACCCGCCCCGATCAGGGCAACACGGACCGGGCGCCCGGCCGCTTCTCGTGCGCGCAGTTTTGCATACAGACTCACTTGCTTTGTCTCCTACTGGTTTGGCGGTCAACTGCTGCCCTGCCCCCTCTTATTCATGCCGGGAATTGCAGGGCAGCTGTTTAGAATGATCAGATGATTTCTTCAACGACTTCTGCCGGGCGACACAGACGGCTGCCCTTTTCCGTCACCACAAACGGACGGTTCATCAGAATGGGATGGGTTTCCATGGCCTGCAGCAGGGTTTCGTCTGAGACGGACGGATCGTCCAGCCCGAGTTCGGTGTACAAGGCTTCCTTACTGCGCACGGCTTCGCGTACGCTGAGGCCGGCGTCAGCAATCAGCTTCGCGAGGGCATCACGCCCGAGGGGTTGCTTGAGGTATTCAACAACTTCAACCTGAAGGCCTTTGTCCTGCAGGGCCTGAAGGACTTTGCGGGAAGTGCCGCAACGCGGATTGTGATAGATGATTGCCATGCTGATACCCGTTCACTACTTGAAGATCAGGCATATTATCAGAGCGCGGCGCGACCCTTGCTTCACAATGTTAAATTAGCTTCATTGCGGTGCAATGCGAGTCAATGGACACCATCTATTCTTTCTCGGCCCGTGCCATCGATGGACGCGAAGTCAGCCTGGCCGAATTCACCGGCCAAGTGCTGCTGATTGTCAATGTGGCCTCAGAATGCCGTTTTACGCCTCAATACGCGGGGCTGGAGACCCTGTATCGGGATTACCGTGACGAGGGGTTTTCGGTACTTGCCTTTCCCTGCAACCAATTTGGCCGCCAGGAACCCGGAGACGCCGAGCAGATCTCCCGATTCTGTGCCACACGTTATGGCATCACGTTTCCGCTTTTTGACAAGGTCGAAGTGAACGGCCCCGGTGCTCACCCGCTTTTTGTCTGGCTGAAAAGTCAGAAAGCCGGCATTCTGGGCAGCGAAAGCATCAAGTGGAACTTCAGCAAGTTTCTGGTGAACCGGCAAGGCAAGGTGATCCAGCGTCTGGGTCCGACAGCCAAACCGGAAAGCCTGCGCAAGGAAATCGAGCGCGCCCTGGCAACCTGATTCTTTTTCCGACGAGGACTTCTCCCATGCATTCCCTGAAGTGTCGTGCAGCTATCCGGGCAACTGTGGTCGCCTTTCTGGCAAGTGTGCTGGCCGGGTGCGCAAGTGGGCCCAAGGAAAACATCACCCTGATTCCGGATGTCACCGACCAGGTGAGCAGCCGCGACGGGCTGTTCGCCCAATCCGTCAAATGGCAGCGCAGCAAGCCCGGATGCCAGGGGGAATGCCCCACCCTGGAAGTCGACACCCTGGTATTCGCCGGGCAACCCGAACTTACCCGTCTGGTCGATCATGCACTGGCCATGATGACGGGCATCAATGAAGAGGGGCCATTGCCCTACGATGACATTGCCGGTTTTGAAGATTATTACTGGAAGGTCGCGGGCTCGCGCGACGCCGTGAACCTGGTCGCCCGGCTGCGCTATCGAAGCAAGTTCATCACGGTGCTCGAACTTAACAGTGGGCAATACTTCACTGGTGCCGCCCACGGCATGCATGCCACCCAGTTTCTGAATTGGGACAACGCTCGCCGGGAACTCATTCCGCTCGACCGTGTACTGGCGGCGGATGGCCGCCCCGCTTTTGACGCAGCTCTGCGGCGCGCTCACCAGCAATGGGTGTCGCGCCAGCCTGATGCTCAGGCCGACCCCGAAACCTGGAACCGGCTGTGGCCTTTCCAGGCCAGTGACAATTACGCCTTCACCGACCAGGGCATCGTCGTAAAGTACAACTCGTACGAAATTGCCCCTTACTCCTATGGCCAGCCGGAATTGCTCATTCCGTACAGCGAGCTGGAAGGCATTCTGAAGGTAGATTACCTGCCGGCTCGCGCACCCCAGTAACTACTGTTCCCGTTCGAAGCGGTCCAGGTCGAAATACTTGCTGGTACCGCCCGAAGACTCACGTTTGCTCGGCGCCTGTCGTACTGGCGCCGGCGCGGGCACCCGCCCTTCCCGCTGAGCAATCGCTCGCTGAGCGATAGCTTGCAGCTCTTCTGCAAGCTTGGTATGGCCACGTTCGCGCGCCCAGTCAGCTGCAGTGTGTTTGTTCAGGTTGATGGCCGTTGCATCCGCACCTTGGTCGAGTAAAAACTGCACGGTTTCGCGGTTCCCGGAGAATGCCGCCATCATCAGGGGCGTCGTACCGTCGGGTGCGGGCGCGTAGACCACCGCCCCTTGGCGCACCAGCATGCGCGCAGTGTCGGTCTGGCCGCGGGAGGCCGCGTAATGCAAGGGCGTCCAGCCCAGCCGGTTGACTTCTGCTCCACGCTTGATCAGTGCAGCTGCCCGCTCCGTCTCTCCCAGCAACGCCAGGTACATCAGCGCCGTTTCGCCATGTTTGTTTTCGGCATTGATGTCTATGCGTCGGTGTGCCAGCAGCGCATCGTAAACGCCCCAGGCACCGCTGCGTATGGCCAGCATCAGGGCAGGCAGGCCTTCGGCATCGACCAGATTCGGGTCGGTACCGCGGGCCAATTCCTCGCGCACGTTGGAAACGCGGTCGTTTATGACGTCCACCCACCAGGATTCCGGAGTTTCGGCATGAACGGCGGCGCCAATAGCCAAAGCCAGCATACCGGTGGCCAGGCTGACGCGCTTGCGTACTAGAAAGGGTTGGTTTTTCTTCATACCTGTTGTGGCTGCGCGGCCTTGCTGAAAAGATCGAAAAAATTGGCGGTTGTCCGTTCCTGCACTTCCGCCACGGAAATGCCCCTGAGGTCGGCAATCTTTTCCGCAACATGCCTGACCTTGGAGGGATCATTGCGTTTGCCACGAAACGGCACTGGGGCAAGATAAGGTGAATCGGTTTCGATCAGCATACGCTCCAGAGGCACACGCCGTGCCACATCCTGCAGCTCGACTGCGTTCTTGAACGTCACAATGCCCGAAAACGAGATGTAGAAGTTCAGGTCCATGGCGCGACGGGCCACATCCCAGCTTTCGGTAAAGCAGTGCATCACGCCGCCTGCCCGATCAGCCCCTTCCTCAGCCATGATGCGCAAGGTATCTTCTGAGGCGGATCGGGTGTGAATGATGAGCGGCAAGCCGCTTTCCCGGCTTGCACGGATATGTACCCGAAAACGTTCACGCTGCCAGTCGAAGGGTTCGCTGCCTCGATAGTAGTCCAGCCCCGTTTCCCCAATTGCGACTACCTTGGGGTGGCAGGCTGCTTCGAGCAGATCCTCTACCGTGGGTTCCTCTGTGTCCTGGTAGTCGGGATGGACACCAACCGAGGCGTATAGCGCATCGTTCTCCTGCGCCATGGATATGATGCGCCCCCATTCGGGTTTGCTGACCGCCACCACGAGTGCCCGACCGACCTGGTTTTGGGCCATGTTGTCGAGAATGAGCGGAAGGTCCTGCGCAAGCTCAGGGAAATCGAGATGGCAATGAGAATCTACGAACATAATATTGAATCCAGGGCAGCGCCCAAAGCGCCAGCCCAAGTGTATGACTATTCTGTGGGTGCGGTCGAATGACAGATGCTGGCGCACCGCTGCAGCACACTGTGGATGAAGAGCTTCGCACTGAGCGGGTGCCCAGCCATTGCCCGCTGGCTGGCCAGCCATTTGGCAGTGTCGCTCAGTTCGACTGGGTCGGCCCTTTCAGCAATCACCTTCAGTGTTTTGTGCTGCGACGGGTAGTAGCGTGGGGAGGCGCCCGCTGTCACGAGGGAAACGTCAATGAAGAAACGCTGCAAAGTATCCAGCCAGGAAGCCGGGTCAATGCTTTCAAGACCATCGGCCACTGACATCCAGTGAGCACTCGCCGAAGGGTTCCTTTCCGTAGCAAGGGTGCGCATGAAGCCCTGCAGCCATGCGGGGCAGGCCTCGTCGCCGGCCCTGGATAGATTCAGGGCCCGTACGGGCGCTCCCCCTGCGGCGGCCAGCCACTCTTCGGCCTGCTTCACGCCCTGCTCCCGCAGCCACACAACCGCCTGCTCCCTGGGTGGAACGGCCAGCGGCAGGCGACGGCAACGTGAAACGATCGTGGGCAGCAGACGGTCCGGGGCATCCGTTGTCAGCAGAAAGACGGTTCGGGGCGGCGGTTCTTCCAGCACCTTCAGCAAAGCATTTGCCGTGATGTGGTTCATGGCCTGCGCCGGGTAGATGACGGCGACACGCCAGCCGCCCCTGTGGGTGGCGGTGTTGTACCACCCGGAAAGTGCCCGCATCTGCTCGACACGAATCTCCCGGGACGGGGTCTTCTGCGCCTGGGCGGCAGCCTCTTCGGCCTGCTCGCCCTCTTCAAGGGCCACGGCATCCGGTCGAACGCGTCGAAAATCCGGGTGATTGCCGGAAGCCATCCACGTACAGGCCTGACACTGGCCACAAGCAGCCGAACCCTCGCCCTTTTCGCACAGCAGCGCCGCCGCTGCAGCCAGCGCGAAACTGCGCTTTCCTATGCCGGCAAGCCCATGAATGAGCCAGGCATGGGCAAAACGCTCGCGCTCACCCAGCCAGCTCCGGGCCAGTTCCTGCTGCCACGGGAGAAATTGTCCGACCGTGCTCATGAATTTGCCGCCCGACTGCCAGGTGCGCGGGCCGAAAAGCCGGAGATGAGTTCTTCGATGAGGGCGCGCGCCTCATCAGCCACTTCATCCGCTCCGCGGCTTGCATCCAGCACCCGGAATCGATGGGGATCTGCCTTGGCCTGGTGCAGAAACCCTTCTCGGGCCCGTTGCAGGAATGCCAGCTTCTCGGCCTCAAGGCGATCCAGGTTCGCACCCCGTTGTTTGACACGCTCGAGCCCAAGCAGCGGATCAAGATCCAATATGAGGTAGAGGTCAGGCCGGAAACCATTCAGTGCCAGCTCGTTGACTCGTGTCACCATGCCGGCATCCAGCCCGCGCGCGTACTGTTGAAAGGCAAAGGTGGCAGAATCGAACCGATCGCAAAGCACCACCTTGCCAGCTCCCAAAGCGGGCAGGATTTTTTCCTGCAGGTGTTGCGCACGGGCGGCAGCAAACAGCAAGAGCTCGGTGAGATCACACATTTCCGGCAGACCAGGATCGAGCAGCAGTTCGCGAATGCGCTCACCCACGGGTGTACCACCCGGTTCGCGACTCAGCACCACGTCGAAACCACGCCGCTGCAGATACCTGTTCAAGGATTCGAGCAATGTGGTTTTGCCGGCACCATTGCTGCCGTCACATACCACCATGAACCCGCGTCCCCCGACACTGGCGGCTTGCTTGAGCCCGTCCATCAGTTTCTTCCCAGAATGTATTTTGAAACCGCCCGATTGTGATCACGCAGATTGGCGGAAAAGGCGCTGGTGCCATCGCCGCGGGCGACAAAATAGTAGTAGGAGTGCGATTCCGGATTCAGAGTCGCCAATATGGAGGCCCTGCCCGGGCTTGCGATGGGCGTGGGTGGCAGACCGGTGCGTGTGTAAGTATTCCATGGAGTGTCGGTCTGCAGATCGCGCTTGCGTATGCGCCCATCGTATTTGTCGCCCATGCCGTAGATCACGGTTGGGTCCGTCTGAAGTAGCATGCCGCGCTGCAGGCGATTGGTGAAGACCCCGGCCACGCGCGCCCGTTCCTCCGTGCGCCCCGTTTCTTTTTCCACGATGGAAGCCAGTATCAGCGCTTCGTAAGGGTTCGCCAGGGGCAAACCCGGACTGCGCTGCTCCCAAGCCTTCTCTAGAAAAGCCTGTTGGGCACGGTAGGCCAGCTGCAGGATTTCAAAATCGGTGGTTCCCGGAACGAAAACATAAGTGTCCGGCATGAAGAGACCTTCAGGGCTGCTGTGCTCGGACCCCAGCCGTTTGAGCAGTTCGGCGTCGTCAACGGCGCCAAGTGTCTGACGCACGTGCGGAGATTCGCGCAAGGCCTGACGTATGCGCTGGTATGTCCAGCCTTCGACCAGGGTGAGCCGCGCCTGCACCATATCGCCCGCGGCCATGCGTTCCAGCAGCCGGCGTGGTGAATCACCCTGCTGCGCTTCGTAGGCCCCGGCTTTGATCTGCCTGTCCATTCCCGTGTAACGGGCCAGAGCCACCAGGGCATCTGCATTCACCTGGATGCCGGCCTCGTTCATGACCTGCGCAATGGTGCGCACACCACTTCCCGGCGGAACCACGTACTGGATGCGTTCTGCGTTCATGTCCACTGCCTTCGTGGACCAGTGCCAGGCGTAGCCGGCCAGCCCGCCGGCAAGCAAAGCAACCGCGAGCAGAACCGATAAGGCGATCAGACTGAATTTTTTCATTCTCTCAATAGTTTAACGTGCCCTTCACACCGACAGCACGAGCCCGGACAGACAAAGCCCGTTATCATAAACGTCAGATGCCACTCTGTGTTTTTCAGGTTTTGTGATGGGGACTATGACTCAAACCACGAATTTTCTTGCCTCCCTGGGCGACTTCGCCGTACTGCGTGTCCAGGGTCAGGATGCTCGCACCTTCCTGCATTCCCAACTGAGCAATGACATCAGCCGCTTGGGGTGCAACGAGGCCCGACTTGCCGCCTATTGCACTCCCAAAGGCCGCATGCTGGGCAGCATGGTGCTTTGGCAAGAAACGGAAGAAGAAGGTTCCCCTCTGCTTGCTCTCATACGCAACGATGTTCTGGAACCCCTATTGAAGCGGCTGCGCATGTTTGTGCTGCGTTCCAAAGTCAGTTTCGAAGTGACGGAACTGCAGGCATTTGGAGCCAGCGTTGCCGGCAGTTCTGTACAAGCCGCCACCGCCGACCAGCACACAGCTCAGAGCGAGCCTGTCGCCGCCCCCAGCCTGAGTCCGGCTCCCGCATGGCAGGTCAGGCGCGGCCAGCTCTGCACTTTAGTGTCCGCTCCTTCAGCCAATGCTGCTCTGGGCCGTTGGTGGGTGATACCGCACGAAGCAAGCGACGCTGATCAACTGACGGAGATCCTGGGCCTGCCTTGGCGCCCGGAGGGTGTTTGGCAAGCCCAGGACATTGAGGCCGGCCTGGGTTGGGTTGAACTGGCCAACCAGGAAATGTTCATCCCTCAAAGCCTGAATTTTGATCTCAACGGAGGCGTCAGCTTCACCAAGGGGTGCTACCCCGGGCAGGAGGTGGTGGCCCGTGCCCATTTTCGCGGCTCGGTGAAACGTCGGGCGGTCGCGGCTTATTGCCATCTGCCCAAAGAAACAGAACTGAAGGCAGGAATGGATGTCTTCGACGCCGGGCGCCCGGGTTCTCCGGCAGGCCGCATTGTCAATGCAGCCAGACTGCACGGTGATTCGGACTTGGTCCAATGGTACGTGTTCATGGAAATCAACCTGGCAGATCTCGACCAGGTTGATTTCCGTGCGGTTTCATCGGAAGGGCCGGCCATTAAGGCACTGCCCCTCCCCTATGCTCTGGAACCCGACCCTTCAGCTTGAATCTCTTCAGTTCTACTTCTCGTACAGCTTCAGAATGCTGGAGAAATCCAGCTTGCCATTGCCACTGGCGCTGTGCAGGGAATACAGATTGCGGGCCAGTTCCCCCAGGGGCGTGGACGAACCTGAATGCAGAGCGGCTTCCGCTGCCAGGCCAAGGTCCTTGAGCATGAGGTCCACGCCGAAGCCGCCGGCATAACCCTTGGAAGCAGGTACGTCAGGCATGACCCCAGGCCAAGGGTTGTAGAGCTCGGTAGCCCAGTTGCGGCCGGAACTTTTGGCAATAATGTCGGACAGCACCTTCGGGTCCAGGCCGTTGGCGACACCCAGGGCAAGGGCCTCGGAAGTACCCGCCATAAGAATGCCCAGCAGCATGTTATTGCAGATTTTGGCGACCTGCCCTGCCCCCGAGGCGCCGGCATGAAAGATGTTGCGACCCATGTTCTCCAGAACCGGCCGGGCAGCCTCCACGTCGCTTGCGTCTCCCCCAACGATAAAGGTCAGTGTACCTGCAATGGCCCCACCAGTGCCCCCGGAAACAGGGGCATCGATCATCCGGATGCCGGCATCGCGCGCCGCCGCAGCAACCTTGCGAGCGGATTCCGGGGCGATAGTGCTGCATTCCACGACCAGGGTGCCAGCGTTCAGGACGGCCAACAGACCCTCGTCACCCAGATAAAGCTCCTCGACATGGCGGCTGGCCGGAAGCATTGAAACAACGATCTCGGCACCTTCCACGCACTCCCTAGCGGACCTGGCCCCGCGGGCACCGGCATCGGTCAACCTCTTCACGGCGTCCTGCACGAGGTCGAAGACGACCAGTTCGTGGCCGGCCTTCAGAAGGTTCTGCGCCATGGGGCTTCCCATATTGCCCAGACCGATAAAAGCGATACGACTCATTGCTTGTCTCCGTTGTTATTGAATTGCAGTCGTTGATGCTGTTCAGATTTTGCCGAGATCCTGCAGCGGGTGCACCTCGCCCACAGGCCACGGAGCTTCGAAGAACCGCGCAACCCAGGACGGGCTGGCTTCCTCCAAGGTGGCAGGCTTCCAGCGCGGTTGTTTATCCTTGTCGATCAGTAATGCCCGTATGCCCTCCTGCAGATCGCCCTGCACCCCGCAATGGAGTGCAGCGATGTACTCCTGACGGAAGGCATCTGCCAGGGAACCCAGCTTGGCTTGCTCCAGCAGTGCCCAGGACAGGCGCGCGGAGCCGGGAGAGCCCGCGTTGAAGGTAGCAGCAGCTTTTTGCAGCCACGGGTCACCATGGTTGGCGAAGCGGGCTACTGCATGGCAGACGGCTTCAAAATCATGACCGTCACAGGCGGCGCGAATGGCGTCGTAATTCTGGCGCAGCGGCCCCGGCTTATCGATCTGCAAGGCCATTTCACCGAGGATGCGGTCCAGGTCGACGGCATTCTGCTGAGCATCGTCGCTCCAGCTGGCGGCTCGGACACTGTCCAGGAATTCCGGCCAGCGCGTGGAAGCCATGGCATGATCCGCCAAACCGAGGAACAGGCAGTCGGCAGCACCAAGCTGGGCACCAGTCACGGCCAGGAAGCGCCCCAGCCCGCCGGGCAGGCGGGAAAGCAGCCAGGTACCGCCGACGTCGGGAAACAGCCCAATGCTGATCTCCGGCATGGCAAACCGCGTGGTTTCGCTCACGACGCGATGGCTGGCACCCGCCATGAGGCCAACACCGCCCCCCATTACAATGCCATTGCCCCAGACGACTATGGGTTTGGGATAGTCGTGAATGAGATAGTCGAGCCGGTATTCAACATCGAAAAAGCGCCGGGTGTACGGGTTGTCCCATGCGTGGCCCGTTTCGTTCTGCAGAATGGATTCATAAATGCCGTGCAGGTCACCGCCTGCACAGAAGGCCTTGTCGCCGCTCCCGGCCAGAATCACGAAGGCAATGGAAGGGTCGTTCGCCCAGGCCATCAGCTTGTCGTAAAGGAGTTCGCACATGGGCAGCGTCAGCCCGTTCAGGGTGCGGGGGCGATTCAACGTTGCCATGCCGACCTGCAAACGCCCCGTGGTCAGTACTTCAAACAAGACCACGTCCGAATCGTTCATCATCGTATGTCCACTCCTTTTTCCAGTACCTGGCGCGCAATGATGACGCGCATGATTTCATTCGTTCCTTCCAGAATCTGGTGTACCCGGGTATCACGCACCAGACGCTCCAGTGGGTAATCCTTCAGGTAACCATAGCCGCCATGCAACTGCTGGGCATCCAGGCATACCTGGAAACCGAGGTCAGTCGCCATGCGTTTGGCCATGGCGCAATATACGCTGGCTTGCGGGTTCTGGGTATCGAGCATGTTGGCAGCCAGCCTGACCATCTGGCGCGCCGCCACGATGTTGGTGAGCATGTCGGCGAGCTTGAATTGAAGTGCCTGGAAGGAGGCCAGGGGCTGGGAGAATTGCTCACGCTCCTGCAGGTAATGGCGAGCCGCATTGTAAGCGCCCTGTGCGGCACCCACGGAGCACGTGCCGATGTTGATGCGCCCACCGTCCAGCCCCTTCATGGCGAAGACGAAGCCCTGCCCTTCTTCCCCCAGCAGATTTTCTGCGGGCACTTCCACGTTCTCGAAGGTGATGGGCCGGGTGGATTGGCTGTTCCAGCCCATTTTTTCTTCCTTACGGCCGTAACTGATGCCGGGGGTGTCGGCCGGCACAACAAAGGCTGAAACACCGCGCGGGCCGGGGCCGCCGGTACGCGCCATGACGACCAGCAGATCGGTATCGCCGCCACCTGATATGAAGGCCTTCGAACCATTCAGCACGTATGCCGCACCCTTGCGCTCAGCACGGGTCTGCAGGGAGCCGGCGTCGGAACCGGCATTGGGTTCCGTCAGGCAATAGGAGGCGAGCTTTTCACCGCTGGCCAGCGCAGGACCCCACTTTTCCTTGACGGCCTCGGTTGCCCAGCTGCCCACCATCCATGTAGCCATATTGTGTATCGTGAGGAAGGCAGTGGTGGAGGGGTCGAAAGCCGCCATTTCCTCGAACACCAGGGTGGCGTCAAGCCGGGGCAGACCCAGGCCGCCGATGGATTCGGGCGCATACATAGCGCAGAAGCCCAGCTCACCTGCCTTCTGAAAGGTTTCACGCGGGAATATCGATTCGGCATCCCAGCGGGCGGCATTCGGTGCCAGTTCACCCTGGGCAAACTCGCGGGCGGCTTCTGCAAAGGCGAGCTGTTCGTCGCTCAGACGAAAATCCATGTTGCTGTCTCCTAAACCTGTTCTTCTTGGATGCGACTGTGGCATCACGCCGCACCATCCATTCTTATACCTTATCGCCGGAAGGTTCCGCCGGCTGTCAGCTTGCTGACAATTTCATGCGCCGTCTTGCGCAGAGCATTGTTTCTTCCGGGCGCGACGGCCCCCCTGATTGCCGCGACCGGCGGGCAGCCCTGAATGCCTTTCCTTGTGCAAGAGCCGACGCCTCCTGGATTCCATGGGGTCGAATACCAATGGCCGGTAGAGTTCGACCCTGTCACCAGCCTGCAGACGTTGCGCCGGCGAACAAAGCCGGCCAAATATGCCAAGAGGTGGCAAATTGCCAGAGAGTTCCGGATGTGCTTCCAGTACGCGGCTGAGTTGAACGGCCTGCAATGCAGTGGCACCTGGTGGTACTTCGACCGTGCGTTGCCAGATCTCCCCGGGCCGTGCGTAGACCACTTCGACACGCACCCTGCCAGTTGCCTTATTCACCATAAACCTGCTGGGCACGTTGTGTGAAGGAATCAATGAAGGTGGTGGCTATGCGGTTGAAAATGGGCCCCACGACTGCCTCCAGCGCTCGGCTGGAGAAGGCATAACGCATGGTGTAGACAACTTTGCAGGCGTCTTCTGCCAGGGCGTTGAATTCCCAGGTTCCGGTAAGCTCGGAGAAGGGACCATCGATGAGGTGGATGGTGATCAGCCTGGGGTAATCGTGTTCGTTCCGCGTGGTGAAAGTCTGCTTCAACCCGGCGATGCTGATGGTGACCGACGCTTCCATGCCGTGCTCATCCTGCTTGTGCACTTGCGAACCGCCGCACCAGGGCATGAATTCCGGGTAGCGCGCTACGTCCGCCACCAGATCGAACATCTGTTTATCACTGTAGGGAACGAGGACGGAGCGCTGTACTGTGTGCATCGATATGGGTTGAGATAGAATGGAATGTTCTGATTTTACCGCCTGCAAGAAATCAAGTTCATGAGCATCGTTGAGAACCGCAAAGCTACGCACGACTACTTCATCGAAGAACGCTTCGAAGCCGGGCTCGTCCTGGAGGGGTGGGAGGTGAAGGCCATCCGTGCCGGCCACGTGCAGCTCAAGGAAAGCTACATCATTGTTCGGGACGGTGAACTGTTCATCATCGGCATGCACGTCAGCCCCCTGCCCACGGCATCCACCCATGTGCGGCCCGAAGCCACCCGCACTCGCAAGCTGCTGCTGCACGCCGAAGAAATAAAAAAGCTTATCGGCAAAACAGAGCAACGCGGCTACACGCTCGTCCCCTTGAACCTGCACTACAGGAACGGGCGCATCAAGCTGGATTTCGGCCTGGGTCGTGGCAAGAAGCTGCACGACAAGCGCGATGCTGCCAGGGACAAGGATTGGGCGCGGGAAAAAGAACGGCTCATGAAACACGACACTCGCAATACCAGGCGGCGAGACGACTGAACCGGCCGGCCCCGCTCACTTCCAGTTGGGCGGTTTATTCCTATCGCTGCCCGGGGTTGCCACCAGCTCTTAGGAAGCCGGGGCAATCTTCGTGCCTCAAGCGCCACCCGCTTGCTTAAATAATTCAGCCGCAGATTCTGCGGCTGAATTATTTTAATCAGGCACCGCAAGAGTGCCTGTCAAACATGGGCTCAAGCCTTGGCGAGACGCTGCCATGTATCAACCACGGTATCGGGGTTGAGCGACATGGAGAGAATGCCTTCGTCACGCAGCCAGAGCGCGAGATCGATGTGGTCGCTGGGCCCCTGGCCGCAGATACCCACATACTTGCCGGCCTTCAGGCAAGCCTTGATGGCGCGGCTCAGCATGAACTGAACGGCGGCGTCTCGTTCGTCGAAGTCTGCGGCAAGCAGCTCCATGCCGGAATCGCGGTCCAGGCCCAATGTGAGCTGGGTCATGTCGTTGGAACCAATGGAGAAACCGTCAAAGTACTCGAGGAATTGATCCGCCAGAATGGCGTTCGAGGGCACTTCACACATCATGATGATGCGCAGGCCGTTTTCGCCACGCTTCAGGCCGTTGGCAGCCAAGAGTTCGATGACACGGCGTGCCTGGTCAACCGTACGGACAAAGGGCACCATGATTTCGACATTGGTCAGCCCCATTTCGTCGCGCACCTTCTTCAGAGCCTCGCATTCCATGCGGAAGCACTCGGCGAATTCCTCGGAAATGTAGCGCGATGCTCCGCGGAAGCCCAGCATGGGATTCTCTTCCTCGGGCTCGTAACGGGAGCCGCCAATCAGCTTGCGGTACTCATTCGATTTGAAATCGGACAGGCGCACGATGACGGGCTTGGGATAGAAGGCCGCACCCAGGGTGGCCACACCCTCGGCAAGCTTCTCAACAAAGAAGGCACGGGGGCTGGCATAGCCGCGCGCGGCAGACTCGACCGCTGTCTTCAATTCGGTGTCGACGTTGGGGTAGTCGAGCACTGCCTTGGGGTGAACGGCGATATTGTTGTTGATGATGAATTCGAGCCGCGCCAGACCCACACCATGGTTGGGAATCTGGGCAAAGTCAAAGGCCAGTTGGGGGTTGCCCACGTTCATCATGACCTTGAGGCCGACGTCGGGCATCTCGCCCCAGCGGACTTCCTCAATTTCGGTTTCGATGAGGCCATCATAAATGCGGCCTTCGTCGCCCTCGGCGCAGGAAACCGTGACCTCGCGGCCATTTTCCAGGACGTCGGTGGCATCGGAGCAGCCCACCACGGCGGGGATGCCCAGCTCGCGCGCGATGATGGCTGCGTGGCAGGTACGGCCACCACGGTTCGTCACAATGGCCGAAGCCAGCTTCATGACGGGTTCCCAGTTGGGGTCGGTCATATCGGTGACGAGAATGTCGCCGGCCTGAACTTTGTCCATTTCGGAGGCATCGGCCACGATGCGGACCTTGCCGGAACCAATCTTCTGACCAATGGCGCGGCCGGTGACCAACACTTCGCCGGTTGCCTTCAAGCGGTAGCGTTCCTGAACATCGTTGGCACTTTGCTGCGACTTCACCGTTTCAGGCCGTGCCTGCAGAATATAGATCTTGCCGTCGATGCCGTCGCGGCCCCACTCAATGTCCATCGGTCGGCCATAATGTTGCTCAATGATGACGGCGTAACGGGCCAGTTCAATGACTTCTTCATCATTGAGCGAGTAGCGGTTGCGCTCGGAGACTGGGACGTCTACGGTGCGCACGGCATGGCCGGAGCTGCGATCAGGGTCGAACTCCATTTTGATCAGCTTGGAACCGATGCGGCGGCTGATGATGGGGTACTTACCTGCAGCCAACGAGGGCTTGAATACGTAGAACTCGTCAGGATTGACGGCGCCCTGCACGACGGTTTCACCCAGGCCGTAGGACGAGGTGATGAAGACCACATCCTTGAAGCCGGATTCGGTATCGATGGTGAACATCACACCGGCGCTGCCCTTGTCGGAACGTACCATGCGCTGGATGCCAGCGGAAAGCGCGACGTCGGCGTGGGCGAAGCCCTTGTGGACACGGTAGGAAATGGCGCGGTCGTTATAGAGCGAAGCGAAAACGTGGCGGATCTTATCCAGCACGTCGTCGATGCCCACCACGTTCAGATAGGTTTCCTGCTGGCCGGCAAAGGAAGCGTCGGGCAGGTCTTCGGCTGTGGCTGAGGAACGCACGGCAAAGGAACCCTTGCCATCGGCATCGAGTTCAGCAAACGCCTTGCGGATATCTTGTTCGAGGTCTTCCGGAAAAGGAGTTTCGATGATCCACTGGCGGATCTCAGCACCCACTTCGGCCAACTGACGGACGTCATCGGGGTCAAGCGTTGCCAGCTTGTCGTTGATGCGCTGATCGAGCCCGGTTGACTTCAGGAAGTTGCGAAATGCCTCGGCCGTTGTGGCGAAACCGCCAGGCACACGGACACCTGCTCCGGAGAGTTGACTGATCATTTCTCCCAGCGAGGCATTCTTGCCGCCAACTGAGTCGACGTCAGTCATGCGCAGCTGCTCGAAAGATACGACGTTAGACATAAAGTCACCTGTAAATGAAAAGAAAGCGTGTTTGCTCAGTGACCGACGCCTTTGCGGTCACTGAGCAAACCCGCCTCGTACGCTGATTTTCATCTGCCCGGTGACTGTTGGATCTTCCTTGGTGTTAACCTTGCTGGATTGTACAGTTTTCGTCAGGCTCTGCGTCACGCGTCATGTCCAATTCCGTATTGCAACGAACCGTCTTTGTCGTTTCCGACAGCACCGGCATTACCGCCGCCACATTCAGCAACTCCGTGCTCTCCCAGTTCGAACAGGTGGAATTCGACACTGTGCGCGTTCCCTATCTGGACAGCGAAGAAAAAGCCGAGGAAGTGGTCAAACGCATCAACCGTTGTGCTGCGGAGCAAAACGCCCCTCCTCTGGTGTTCAGCACCCTGGTTGACACAAAAATCGCCGAAACCATTCGAGGTGCGGAGTGCATCTTCTTCGACTTGTTTGGTACATTCGTGCAGCATATCGAGGAAGCCCTGGGTGTGAAATCCAGCCATTCGGTCGGCCGCTCCCACATGGGTGGGCTCTCCAAGCAGTACAACGCGCGTATCGAAGCTATCAATTTCACGCTGGCGCATGACGATGGCCAGTATGTGCGGGGGTTGGAAGAAGCCGACGTCATCCTGATCGGTGTTTCCCGTTGCGGCAAAACACCCACCAGCCTCTACCTGGCAATGCAATATGCCGTGAAGGCTGCCAACTATCCGCTGATTCCCGAAGATTTTGACCGTGGCAGCCTGCCGGCAACTCTGCTTCCCTTCCGCAAGAAACTGTTCGGGCTGTCCATTCACCCGGAACGTCTGGCCGAGGTGCGTAACGAAAGGCGGCCGAACAGCCAGTATGCTTCCATCAAGCAGTGCCGCGACGAAGTCGCTTCGGCAGAACGCCTGATGCGCATGGAGAACATCCCCTGGCTATCCACCACCACCAAGTCCATTGAAGAAATCTCTACCAAGGTGATGGCGGAAATCGGCCTGGAACGGCGCCAGCAGTTTTATTGAATCCCTGCGCTTGAAAAGCGGCGGCGCTGCTCGAACAAGCATATGCCCGCCGCAATCGCAACATTCAGCGATTCGACCGCACTGCTTTGCGGAATTCGAACTTTCAGGTCTGCAGCACCCAGCAGGGCCTGCGACACCCCCCTGCCCTCGTTGCCGAACACCCATGCAGCATGGCGGGGAAGGTCTGCCTCGTACAGGGACTCTGACCCTTCCAGGGCGGTAGCGAGCATAGGAACACGAAGCCGCTCACGCAGGGCGCCGAGATCCTGCCCTTCATGGATCTCTAGTGCGAAGTGTGCCCCCTGTGCGCTGCGCAACACCTTGGGCGACCATGCCGCCACGCACCCGACAGAGGCATAGACCCGCTTGATGCCGGCGGCAGCCGCCGTCCTCAGCATGGTGCCCAGATTGCCCGGATCTTGCACCCGGTCGAGCCACAGACAGTTCTCCTCGATAAGAGGTGGAAGCTGCGGTACTGGTGCACGCACCAGGAAAATAATGCCCTGGTCCTGAACCACCTGCGAGGCTGCCTTCATGAGCGCAGGGGTGCACAGGCGGATGCGCGAGGTTTGCACCTGGGCAAGAATGCACGCCACTTCCAACTGATCGATGCGCGTTTCATCCACGAAAACGAGCTCCGGCTGCCCCTGTGTCTCTAGCCAGCTCGAACACAGATGCGGACCCTCCAGAGCCACGGGAAGTGGAGTGGATGACCTTTCTCCCGCTGCACGTTTGCCCTCTTGCGCACGCAATAACAGCCGGAAATCAGAGTTCTCGCGCGAGGCGATGTTCTTCATGTTGTAAGCAGCACCTCGAAGTGCCTTTTCACGGGAGCAAAACTGCGCCGGTGCTCCTCGCACGGCCCGAGATCGAGCAGACGTTGCAGATGCAGTGCCGTTGCGTAGCCTTTGTGGCGATCGAAGCCGTAATCGGGGAAACGTTCGTGCATGGCATCGCAATACGCGTCGCGCGCTGACTTCGCCAGAATCGAGGCTGCAGAAATGGCGGGAATTTTGGCATCGCCCCCTATGACATACTGAGCAGTGCATGCCAGGCCGCGGGGCACCTGATTGCCATCCACCAATACCTGCTGAGGGGCATACTTCAGGCCCTCGCAGGCCCGCCGCATGGCCAGCAGGGTGGCCTGCAGAATGTTGAACTGATCAATTTCAGCCACCGTGGCACTGGCAATGCACCAGGCCAGGGCGCGCTCGCGCACCTCGAGGGCCAACTCTTCGCGTCTCGCGGCAGACAATTTCTTTGAGTCGTTCAGCCCGTCAATGCGGGTTCCCTCTTCCAGTATCACCGCGGCGGCAAACACTGGCCCGGCCAGCGGCCCTCTTCCGGCTTCGTCCACGCCCGCACAAAGGACCGTGGGCATGGAAAGGTCATCAAACAGCCCCGGCTGCATGGTTTCCCGCCTCCTTCATGACCGCATCTGCGACCAGGCGTGGAGTATCCAGCGCCAGACTGCGATGCATATCGGTGAAACGCTGCTCTATCTCGGCTGCATAGCTGGTGTCGCTCAAGGCTCGCCAGCAGGCCTCGGCCAGATTTTCCGGCGTAGCGTCGTCCTGAAGCAGCTCCGGGACGACGAAATCGCGGGACAGTACATTGGGCAGGCCCACCCAAGGCACATAGGGACGTAGCTGACCGGACTTCCATTCCATGATCTTGCGCATCAGGGGCGTCAACACATAGGAAATAACCATGGGCCTCTTGAACAGCGCGGTTTCCAGGGTGGCGGTGCCACTGGCTACCAGCACGGCATCAGCCGCTTCCATCACGTGCCAGGCGGCGGGCCAATCGGGCTCCACGCCAAGCAGCCGTTCACGGTCAATGATATGGCAGCTCAGGCCGGGGTGTGCAGCCAGTATTTGTTCGAATTCGCGGCGCCGCTCGGCATTAACCATGGGCACGGCAAACTGCAGCTTTGGGTTGCGCTGCCGCAAAATTTCCGCGGCTTTCAGAAAACGAGGGGCCAGCTGACGGATCTCGGAACTGCGGCTGCCCGGGAGTATGGCCAACAGCGGTTTTCCGGGGTCCAGGCCCAACCTGAGCTTGGCCGCCCGGCGATCAGGCTCCATTGGAATATTGGCCGCAAGGGGATGACCCACGCAGGTGACCGGTATCCCCTCTTTTTCGTAGATCTCCACTTCAAACGGAAACAGCACCAACATGTGGGAAACCGCCCGACGAATACGTTCAATGCGTTCGTAACGCCAGGCCCATATAGA
This sequence comes from Alcaligenaceae bacterium, assembly GCA_029263795.1. Lineage (GTDB taxonomy): Bacteria > Pseudomonadota > Gammaproteobacteria > Burkholderiales > Burkholderiaceae_B > Yanghanlia. The sequence continues at coordinate 17,720 of JAJUFI010000008.1, read as the reverse complement.
GGGGCCGACGAAATGTATGGTGGGAACACCAGCCGCCTTGAGCCTCTCTTCCAGGCGCAGATTGAAGTCGGGTGCGTCCACTCCAACGAATACATCGGGGTGGCTGGAAAGCCAGCGTCGCGAGACATCCCCGTAAATGCGCAGCAGCCCGGGCAGGCGCTTGAAGGCGTCGACGTAGCCGAAAACCGTGAGTGCATGCATGGGGTGCCAGGCCTGGAAACCGGCTTCCTGCATCGCTGGCCCGCCGATTCCTTCGCACACGACGCTGGGTGAACGCTGTTGCAGGCCCTTAATGACCCGGCTGGCCAGCAGGTCGCCCGAAGGCTCTCCGGCAACCAGCCCCACTCGGATGGACATCAGCGCACAATGCCCCTACCGGGGCGCTCAATGAAGGAGGCCAGCACGTCGATGGCTGAAGCTGCCTCCGGGCGTTCTTCCTGCAACCGACGCATGGCCGCAGCCGCTTCTTCCACCTTCAGGTTACGCCGGTACAGCAGTTTGTACGTTTCCTTGAGCGCGGAAATGATGTCAGCTTCGTAACCACGGCGGCGCAACCCCTCCGAGTTGATGCCTACCGGACGGAAAGGGTCTCCTGCCCCCACCACGTATGGCGGAATATCCTGACGCACGGCACTGCTGCCGCCGACCATGGCGTGTGCTCCGATGTGGACGAACTGATGAACTGCGGTCTGCCCGCCAATGACTGCCCAGTCACCGATGTGGATGTGCCCGGCGAACTGCACGTTGTTGGCAATGATGGTGTGTGAGCCGATCTGGCAGTCGTGTGCCACGTGCACATAGGCCATGACCCAGTTGTCGTCACCGATACGGGTGACACCGACATCCTGAACGGTGCCAGTGTTAACGGTCACGTATTCGCGGAACATGTTGCCGTCGCCAATCTCCAGGCGCGTGGGTTCGCCGCGGTACTTTTTGTCCTGCGGCATGCCACCGATGGAGCAGAAACGGTAGAAAACATTGTTGGCTCCGATCCGGGTATGGCCGTCGATGATGCAATGCGGACCAACCTGGGTGCCCGGGCCAATGGAAACATTGGGCCCAATCAGGCTGTAGGCGCCGATTTCAACGTCATCAGCGAGCACCGCGCCGGGAGAGACTATGGCAGTGGCGTGGATGCTTGCAGGCATATCAGTCTTCCAGTTCGCGAATGGCACACATCAGTTTGGCTTCCGCCACAAGTTGGCCATCCACCGTCGCCCTTGCCGTGTATTTGCAGATGGTGCGGGAAATTTTATCGGCCGTGCTTTCGAGACGCAGTTGGTCACCGGGTACCACCGGCCTGCGGAAACGCGCGCCGTCCACGCCAACCAGGTAGTAAGCCATTTTGGGGTTTGCCGGGTTCACACCACTGTCGCCCTCGAAGGAAAACAGGGCTGACGCCTGCGCCAGCGCTTCAATGATGAGTACGCCCGGCATGACGGGATGGTGCGGAAAATGCCCGGTAAAGAAGGGCTCGTTCAATGTGACGTTCTTGATGGCCACAATGCTTTTGCCCGGCACCATTTCCAGCACACGGTCAACAAGCAGCATAGGGTAACGGTGTGGCAACCGCTCCATGATCTGCTTGATATCGAGTTCTATTTTTTGCGTATCCTGCATGAGAATGGCGTAGAAGTTATTGAGAAGGAGTCTGGCACGATTCAGCGTCGCCGCTTTCCTGCAGCTGGCGCTCAAGTGCGCGTACACGCCGGCGCAGCGCCCCCAGCTGAGGCAGTACGGCCGCATTGCGCTGCCAGTCGGAATGGCCGGAGAACGGGAATACGCCCGTATAGCGCCCCGGTTTGAGAATGCTGGAGGTGACCGCCGTTGCACCGGATATGTGGACGTCATCACCAATGGTGAGATGCCCGGCCGTCATGGCCGCTCCGGCCAATGTGCAGCGCTTGCCAATGATGGTGGAACCCGCCACCCCCACACAGGCGGCCATGGCGGTGTGGTCACCCACCTGGCAGTTATGGCCGATCATGATCTGGTTATCCAGTTTCACGCCATTGCCCAGCACGGTATTTTCCAGCGCACCGCGGTCTACCGTGGTATTGGCTCCGATCTCGACATCATCGCCAATGAGTACGCCACCCAATTGGGCAATCTTGGCCCAACCGCCCTGGCCGCGAGGATCAGGTGCGAAGCCGAAGCCGTCGGCCCCAAGGACACAACCTGAATGCAGGATGGCCCGGTCGCCCACGGTCACCCCGTGATATAGAGTCACCCGGGCGTGCAGAAGGCAATCCTTGCCGAGAGAAGAGCCCGCACCGATGACGCAGCCCGGCCCAAGGCGGGAGCCTTCGCCGATTCGTACGCCCTCTTCAATGACACAATGGGGCCCGATGCTGACTCCGTCCCCGATCTGGGCGGATTCCGCAATAACGGCAGTCGGGTGGATGCCCTTGGGCAGTTTCTCGATACGATGACGATCGAACCACTGCGCCAACAAGGCGTACATGAGATAAGGTTCGCTGCAGAGAACGGGCACGAAGGGAATGTCACGGCCCTTCAGCTGTTCCTCCCAAACCGCGGGAGTGATGATTACGGCCGCAGCCCGGCAACCGAGAAGTTGCTCCTGAAGTTTGGGGTTGGAGAGGAAGCTGATCTGTTCCGGACAGGCGCTGGATAGAGAACCCAACCCGCGTATCAGCGGGTTGCCGGAACCAGGAACCGGCTTGCAATCGACACCGAACACATTGGCTTCGGCCAGCAGTCGATCAAGCGCAATGGCCTGTTCCGGCGCAAGCAACAGTGGCATGGAAGATCAGCCACCCATGGCCTTCAGAACCTGATCGGTTATGTCGACACGCGGACTGACGGTCACGGCGTCCTGGATGATCAGGTCGTAACCTTGTTGCTCGGCAATCGCCTTGATGGCGGCATCGGCCTTCTCCACGATGGCGGAGAACTCTTCGTTACGGCGGCGATTGAAATCTTCCTGGAACTCGCGACGCTTGCGTTGCAGGTCGCTGTCGAGATCGGCAAGACGGCGCTGGCGCTTGATGCGCTCTGATTCCGACAGTACGGGTGCATCTTTGTCGAACTTCTGTGCCTCACTGCGCAGAGAGTTGGCGAGACGTTGAAGCTCGTCGTCACGTTTCTTGAATTCGTTCTCGATCTTGGCCTGAGCTGCCTTAGCGGGCTTGGAGTCACGCAGGATGCGCTCCGTGCTCACGAAGCCGATCTTGGTGCCCTGCGCCTGCACTGGAGCAGCCGGCACGGCAAGCGCGGCACCCACAGCTACCATCGATGCAAGCACCCACGCACGTTGGCCGCGGGCGGCAGCCTGCGACAGAGCGGAAAGTTTTAATGCGATTTGAGACTTCATGAATTCTCTACCTTGCAAGGAGCGAAGATCAAAAGATTATTGTGCCACAAGGAAGCCAGGAAGATGGCCGGGCCGGGAATTCTTCGCCGGCCCGAGGCTTGGTGCTTTCCCGGGTTCAGAAGGCAGTACCAATCTGGAACTGGAAGGACTGCTTTTCGTCACCCGCCTTTTCGTTGAGCGGCCGACCGTAAGACAGCTGCAGCGGACCAAGCGGAGACTCCCATGACAGACCGATGCCAGCGGAGTACTTCCACCCGCAAGGATCAGCCACATGGTTGTCTACACCTGCATAACACGTGCCGCCCCCTGTCGTACTGACCTGCCCGGCGTCGGCAAACAAGAACCAGCGCAATGTGCGGTCACGCGATGCACCTGGGAATGGCAGGTAGAGCTGCGCGTTGGCAACGAGCCGGCGGGAACCACCAAGGTAGTCATTGGTATCGACGTCCCGTGGGCCCAAAGACGCACCTTCATAGCCGCGTACCGTACCGATACCACCGGCGTAGACGTTCTTGATGACCGGGAAGGATTTGCCGCCGTAAGTCTTGCCCCAGTCAGCCATGAAGTTGAACGCCAGGGTGTACGAACGCCCCAGCGGGATGTAATGCTGGTGCTGGCCATGCAGCATGTAATAGCGCAGATCCATGGTGGAGAAATCTGCTGCCAGACGCGTGTAATAACCCTTGGTGGGTGCCAGCGCGCTGTCACGTGTGTCTTTGGACCAGCCAATGTTGAAGACGACGGAGTTCGTGCCTTCACCATATTCGTCGACGAAATCGCGGTAAGCACGGGGCGTGTTGACGCCCAGACGGCTCAACCTGTTGTGTTCAAAGCTGATGCCGGAAAAGATGCGATCGTATTCCGTGATGGGAACGCCGAAATTCAGGCCGCCACCGTAGGAAGTGATCTGGTATTCGCCCCAGGAATCATAAGCATCATACGGTTCGGTACGGCGATAGAAGAGCGAGGTCGTCTTGCTGATGCCGTCGTCCGTCCAGTATGGGTCGGTATGTGAGACCACCAGCGTACGATTGCGCTTGCTGGTATTGACATTGAACGCCAGCGTATTGCCGCTGCCAAAGATGTTGTCCTGGCTGATGCCGGCAGAAAGGATGACCTTGTCGGTGGAGCCATAACCCACACCCAGGTTGATCATGCCGGTCGGCTTTTCCTTGACGTCCACATTGACATCGACCTGGTCAGGGCTGCCCGGAACGGGCGAGGTGCTGACCTGAACTTCGTTGAAGTAGCCCAGGCGGTCGACACGGTCGCGCGATGCGCGGATGCTGCCGGAATCGTACCAGGCGGCCTCCTGCTGCCGGAACTCCCGGCGGATGACCTCATCACGTGTGCGGGTGTTGCCGCCGATTTGAATGCGCCGCACATAAACCCGACGGCCCGGGTCCACGTAAAAGGTCAGATCGGCCTCATGCGTCTGACGGTCAAGCACCGGATTCGGGTTCACGTTGGCAAACGCATAGCCCAGACCGCCAAGGTATTCCGAGATCTTGCGTACCGTCTCGTTGGTCTTGGCCGCCGAGAAGACTTCCCCTTCCTTGACTTCCACCAATTCTTGAAGCTGAGGTTCGAGCTCCAGCAGCTCCCCTGCCAGGCGCACGTTGCGCACGGTGTAAGGCTCACCTTCGTGAATGTTGATAGTGATGTAGATATCTTGACGATCTGGGGAGATCGTCACCTGGGGAGCATCGGCCGTGAACTCGAGGTAGCCACGGTCAAGATAGAAGGAGCGCAAGCGCTCCATATCGCCTTCCAGCCTTTCCCGCGAGTATTTGTCGGTACCTGTGTACCAAGTCATGATCCCGCTATCGGTCAGCTCGAACTCGTCCAGCAGTGTGCTTTCCGAGAAAGCCTGGTTGCCGACTATGTTGATTTCCTTGATGCGGGCCAGGTCGCCTTCGAAGATGTCAAAGGCAATGCCTACGCGATTGCGTGGCAATGGTGTGATGACAGGATTGATTTCAACCCCGTACTTGCCTTTGGAAAGGTATTGCTGCTTGATTTCGAATTCTGCCCGTTCCAGCATGGAGCGGTCGAACACGCGGCCTTGCCCGAAACCCACTTGCTTGAGTGAGTTGATGATGGCGTTCTGGTCGAACTCGCGCATACCGTTGAAGGTGACGGACGCGATGGTGGGCCGTTCCTGAACCGTTACGACTACGACATTGCCGCTGGTGTCGATTTTGACGTCGCTAAACAGACCGCTTGAATACAGGCGCTGAATGGCTTCGGCCGCCTGCTCTTCGGTAAAGGTTTCGCCAACCTTGACCGGCATGTAGGTGAAGATCGTGCCGGCATCCACACGCTGGATTCCGTTGACCTGGATGTCCTTGACCACGAACGGCGTGAACGCATGAGCGACGCCAGAGATTAGCAAGGTACTGAGCAAAACGGGCAAGGCGCGTCTTGCAAATGGAAATTTCCGGCTAAAGGACATCCTGGACGATCCTCTGTCGACTAAATGGTGGAAGATTGTACGGCACATCGACTTTAGCTGAAAAGACGCGTCAAGTCGTTGAAAAAAGCAAGACTCATCAATGCTGCGAGTATGCCCATGCCAATGCGCTGACCCGTCACGAGCCAGCTTTCCGGCAAGGGACGCCCCCGCAGACCCTCAAGCGCATAATAGAACAAATGGCCACCGTCAAGCATGGGGATCGGCAGCAGGTTCAGGACACCGATGCTGACGCTAATCAATGCCATGAAACTGATGTAGGCGGCCAGCCCAACACGCGCAGTCTGCCCTGCATAATCGGCAATGGTAACGGGGCCGCTCACATTGCGCAGCGATACTTCCCCGAACACCATGCGCTTGATCATTTTGAAGGACAGGATCACTGTGTCGACAGTGCGCTCCACACCCTTCCACAGGCTTTCCAGGGGGCCGTAACGGACATTGACCATGGCGATATCCGCTCCCAGCATCACGCCTATGCGCCCCACAGGTGTGCCTTTTTCGTCCTGTTCGAACCGCGGCGTGATGTTCAGACTCAGAACGGTTCCATCGCGTTCGAGCGTGATGGGAATGTGCTGACCTGCCGATTGCTGCACCGTCTCCACGACCTGGGCTGCCGTGGGCGCATCCGTGCTGCCTATGGACAGGATGACGTCGCCCTGCTTCAGGCCGGCAGCCTGGCCTGCCCCGCCGGGAACCAGATCACGCACCATTGGCCGTGGCGCCATGAGCTGCAGGCCGATCTCCGCCATGGGGTCGGCTGCATCGGGCTCGACCGCCACCGGGTCGATGAAGAGACGGCGTGTCCGTATGTGCCCCATCGCAGATTCGACTTGAACCTCGACAGCACCACCACGGGAAAACACATCCATCAATTGCCAGCGGGCATCGTTCCATGAAGCCACACCCTTGCGTTCTATGGAGGTGATGCGGTCTCCTGCTTCGAAACCGGCGCGGGCCGCCGGCGTGTCTGCGGGGGGAGAGCCAAGCACTGGTGCAGGCTGCATGGTCCCCAGCATGCCCAGCAGAGTATAGAGAACGACGGCCAGCAATAAATTGGCAAACGGGCCGGCCGCCACGATGGCCGCCCGGTTGCGCAACGGTTGCTGGTTAAAGGCGCGCCGGTCACCAGACCTTGCCGGAGCACTCCCGGCTTCATCCATGAACTTGACATAGCCACCGAGTGGAATGGCGGAAATTGCCCACTCGGTGCCGTTGCGATCAACGCGGCGGGCCAGAACTTTGCCGAAACCTAACGAAAAGCGTTCAACGTGCACACCACACCGGCGCGCAACCCAATAATGACCAAACTCGTGAAAAGTGATCAGGACGCCAAGCGCAACGGCGAAGGCCAGCAAGGTGAACAGCATGATGCTCCGTGTGAATCGACTCAGGCGCGCAGCAGACAGAGCTCGGCTGCCACCGCGCGGGCGTGACGATCGTGTTCCAGAACGTCTTCCAGGGTGGTGGGCCGGCAAGAAACGGATTCCAGCCGTTCCAGACACTCGCCAATAATCTGAGGAATCTCAGTATAGCGAATGCGACCTGCCAGAAAGCGGTCCACGGCCACCTCATTGGCAGCATTCAGGCTGATACAGGATGACTGGCCGGCGCGCAGCGCCTCGTAGGCCAGTGTCAGGCAAGGAAAACGCTCGGGTTCGGGCGGTTCAAAGTCGAGTTTCTGCATGCGGGCAAGGTCGAACAGCCCTACCCCGCTGTCGATACGTTCAGGAAAGCCCAAACCGTAGGCAATGGGAGTGCGCATGTCCGGCTGACCCAGCTGGGCCAGAATCGAACCATCCTCGTATTCCACCATGGAATGCACCAGGCTCTGAGGATGGATCACAACCTCGATACGGTCGGCATCCATGGCAAACAGCCAGTGCGCCTCGATGACCTCCAGACCCTTGTTCAGCATCGTGGCCGAATCCACTGAGATCTTGCGCCCCATGCTCCAGTTGGGGTGCGCGCAAGCCTGTTCGGGCGTTACGTCATGAAGGGCGTCCAGGGCAGTTGTTCGAAACGGGCCTCCCGAAGCGGTCAGCAGCAAACGACGCACACCCTTGGCCGGCCGCTGCGGTGCGCGGGCGCGCTCAGCATCTTCCGGCAGGCATTGGAAAATCGCGTTGTGCTCGCTGTCGATGGGCAGCAGCTCTGCCCCGCTGTCGCGCACGGCCTGCATGAACAGGCCGCCCGCAGCCACAAGTGCTTCCTTGTTGGCGAGCAACACGCGCTTTCCCGCCCGGGCCGCGGCCAGCGCCGCGGGCAAACCGGCCGTCCCGACGATGGCGGCCATCACGGTGGAGACTTCGGGGTCTGATGCGGTTGCCACGAGCGCCTCTGCGCCAATCCGGATTTCAGGAATGGGCCTGCCCGCGGGCCAACGTGAGCGGAAGCTTCGTGCCGCTTCGTCGTCCGGCACCACGACAACCGGTGCGGCAGAAGACACGGCTTGTTCCACAAGCTTCCCAATACGGCTGTATGCGCTCAACGCGTAGACCTTGAACCTCTCCGGATGGCGCGATATCACATCAAGTGTGCTCTCGCCTATGGAGCCGGTTGCTCCCAGCACACAGACGTTCTGTACCTTCATTGAAAAATGATTCCTGTTAGCATGATGGCCACGGGGGCCACCGGCAACAATGCATCGATGCGATCGAATACGCCACCATGGCCCGGCAGCAGATTGCTGGAGTCCTTGACACCAGCCCGCCGCTTGAGCAAGGATTCGAACAAATCGCCAATAATGGAAATTGCCCCGAGTACCGCAGCGAGCAGGAAGACGACCGGCAGCGACCAGCGCTGTGCCAGAAGTTCACCAAAACTGCCAGGAACAAATGCTGTTGCCGTAGTCCAGATCGCAGCAGCCACCACACCGCCGACAGCGCCTTCCCAGGTTTTGCCGGGGCTGACTTTGGGCGCCAGTTTATGCTTACCCAGCGCCCGCCCGCTAAAGTAGGCGGCAATGTCGGCAAACCAGATCAAGGCCATGAGGGACACCAGGCACCAGGCCCCGAACTCCACAAAGATCAACACCAGGGATGCCCAGGTGGAAACTACGGCCAGCACACCGAACAGACTCAGTGCCGTGGGCATGCGTGGAGTGTCTGTGCGGCCTTGAAAAACCTGCGGAACAGCTAAAACCAGCCATAACATTGCCACCACCGGCATCAGCCAGGGGTGAACCAGTTTCGACACGGCCGGAACGGCGGCCGTCGATGGCATCCACGTCCACACCAGCCATGCCATCACCAGCGCTGTGAAAATGGCAACCCAGGGAGCAGCGGGCCTCCATGCCGGCGACAGCGTCAGCCGCAACCATTCCCAAAGGGCGCAACCGGCCATGAGCAGCAGCAGGCCAATGAGGGGCCAGGGGCTGTCGGCCAGCAAGGCACCCAGCAAAACCGCCAGGAGGACAACTGCGGTCAACACTCGCTGCATCAACATGGAGACCTCTCTTGTCTGTGCGAGATGCTTCAGGCACCGCTCTTGAGCTGAGCGCTGGTGCGTCCGAAGCGACGTTCCCGCGTACGATACCATTCAAAGGCCGTGTCAATGTCACGTGCCGAAAAATCCGGCCAGTAGCGCTCGGTAAAGTACAGCTCTGTGTAGGCCAGCTGCCAGACGAGGAAATTGGAAATACGCTGCTCGCCACCGGTACGGATGAACAGGTCGGGCTCCGGCGCAAAGGACATGGACAAATACGGAGTGAGAGCAGCTTCGTCGATGTCCTGCGGGTTCTGGGCAAGTTCGGGACGCTGCATGAGCAGGCGCTTCATCGCCTGCAGGATATCCCAGCGCCCCCCGTAGTTGGCCGCAATCGTCAGGTGCAGGGAGTCGTTCTGCGCTGTGCCCTCTTCCGCCGCCTGAATGAGTTCCTGCAAGCGCGGCTCGAAGGCGGCAATATCACCAACCACACGCAGGCGTACACCCTGGTCACTGAGCTTGCCGACCTCTTTTTCGAGAGTCTGCACGAAAAGCCGCATGAGCAGCGAGACCTCGTCGGGCGGCCTGCGCCAGTTTTCGGAGCTGAAGGCAAAAAGGGTGAGAAACTTTACGCCGCGCCGACCACAGGCTTCGACCACTCGCCGTACGGTCTGGACGCCGCGCACATGCCCCGCCGTGCGGGGCAGAAAACGCTGGGTTGCCCAGCGCCCGTTGCCGTCCATAATAATGGCGAGGTGACGCGGCACATCTGAATGTTCCGGGACGGCAAGGGTAGAGCTCTGGTGCATCGAGCTGCGCTGACATGACGGTCAGACCGTCATGATCTCCGCTTCTTTCTGAGAGACGATCTTGTCGATCTCGCCGACATATTTGTCGGTGAGCTTCTGGACCTCGTCCTGCATGCGACGCTCTTCGTCTTCGGAGATTTCCTTATCCTTGACCAGACGCTTGAGTGTGTCATTAGCTTCACGACGCAGATTGCGTACGGCCACCTTGGCTTCCTCGCCCTCGGCACGTACCACCTTGGTGAGGTCACGCCGACGTTCTTCCGTCAGGGGAGGCATGGGGACACGAATGCTCTCACCCATGGATACTGGGTTCAGACCGAGGTCCGATTCCCGGATGGCCTTTTCCACGGGGCCGGCCATGCTCTTTTCCCAGACTTGAACGTTCAGGGTGCGCGCATCAACAACGGTAACGTTCGCCACCTGGTTGATGGGCACCATGGAACCGTAGTATTCGACACTGACGTGATCCAGAATGCCTGCGGTTGCACGGCCTGTGCGGATCTTGGCCAGACCTGTGCGCAGGGCCTCGACAGATTTCGCCATGCGGCTGTCGGCTGACTTCTTCACCTCTGAAAGACTCATTGTGATTCCTTTTGTTCTTCAGACATGCACCAACGTGCCTTCGTCTTCACCCGAAACGGCTCGCATGAGCGCGCCCGGTTTGTTGATCGAGAAAACCTTGATGGGCAGCTTCTGATCGCGGCAAAGCGCAAAAGCCGTGGCGTCCATCACCTCAAGACGCCGTACGATGGCCTCATCAAAACTGATGCGCGCGTAACGCGTGGCGTTGGGATCCTTGTTGGGATCAGCGCTGTAGATGCCATCCACCTTGGTCGCCTTGAGCACGATTTCCGCGCCAACTTCGGCTCCGCGCAGAGCTGCGGCCGTATCCGTCGTGAAGAAGGGGTTGCCTGTACCTGCGGCAAAAATGACGACTTTGCCTTCCTCAAGATACCGCAAGGCCTTGGGGCGAATATACGCTTCCACGACCTGATCAATGCGCAGTGCCGACTGCACACGCGCATCCACACCACCGTGCTTGAGCGCGTCCTGCAGCGCAAGGGCGTTCATTACAGTGGCCATCATGCCCATGTAGTCGGCGGTAGCGCGGTCCATGCCTTGGGCGCCGGGCGCAATACCGCGGAAAATGTTCCCGCCCCCGATGACTATGGCCAGCTCGACTCCGCTCTTTGCGACGGTGACGATCTCTTCCGTCATGCGCAATATGGTGGCTCGATTAATACCGAACGCGTCTTCGCCCATGAGGGCTTCACCCGACAGTTTCAGGAGGACGCGCTTGTATGTTCTGGTCGTCATGGAGGAAATCCCGGAAAACAAACGCAAGTTTAGATGGAAATTACCGGCCCGAGTGGGCCGGGAGTGCCGGCGCGAATGCGCCGGCGTGAAGAGTTGCTTCAGGCGTTGCCTGCGGCAGCGGCGACTTCAGCTGCGAAGTCCTCGACCTTTTTCTCGATGCCTTCACCCACGACGTACAGGGCGAAGCGATTCACCTTGGCACCCTTTTCCTTGAGCATCTGCTCGACGCTCTGCTTGTCATTCTTGACAAAGGGCTGGGACAGCAGGGTGACTTCCTTCAGATACTTCTGGACGCTGCCTTCAACCATCTTGGCAACGATTTCAGCCGGCTTGCCGGATTCTGCAGCCTTCTGCTGAGCAACGGAACGCTCGCGCTCGATGTCTTCTGCGGGAACACCGTCAGCGCTCAGGGCCTTGGGCTTGGAGGCAGCCACGTGCATGGCGATGTCCTTGCCCACTTCGTCGTCACCGGCAAAGTCAACCAGCACACCGATACGGCCGCCGTGGACGTAGCTGGCAAGCTTGTCGGCAGTTTCGAAGCGCTCGAAACGGCGGATGGTCATGTTTTCGCCGATTTTGCCGACCAGGGCTGCACGGACGCTTTCAACGGTACCGTCACGGAAGGACAGTTCGTTCAGGGCTGCGACGTCAGCAGGAGCCTTCTCGGCCACCAGTTGGGCTACGTCATTGACGAATGCGACGAAGTCATCATTCTTAGCGACGAAGTCGGTTTCGCAGTTGACTTCGACCACGGAGCCAACCTTGCCGTCGGCGGCGATATACAGGCCCACCAGGCCTTCTGCAGTGATGCGTGCTGCAGCCTTGCTGGCCTTACTGCCCAGCTTGACACGCAGGATTTCCTCGGCACGTGCGAGGTCGCCGTCGGCCTCGGTCAGCGCCTTCTTGCATTCCATCATGGGCGCGTCGGTCTTCTCGCGCAGTTCCTTGACCATGGTTGCGGTAATTTGGGCCACGATTTTCTCCAGTTCGGTAAAACACGCCCCGGCAGTACCGGGGCAGCTTCAGTGCATTGGCCGGCGCCCGGCCTGTAGGCCGGACGCCAGCGGTCGCGCGGGGTTAGCGCGCCTGCCGCCTTATTCGCCGTCTTCCTCGGACTCTTCGACTTCGACGAATTCCTCGCCTTCGGCAATTTCTTCGACGACGCCATTGAGGGCCTGTTCGCGACCTTCAAGAATGGCATCTGCCATGCCACGTGCGTACAGGGCGATGGCCTTGGCGGAGTCGTCGTTGCCGGGGATCACGTAGTCGATGCCGTCGGGCGAGTGGTTGGTATCAACAACTGCAACAACCGGGATACCCAGTGTGCGGGCTTCAGCAACGGCAATCTTGTGGTAGCCCACGTCAATCACGAACAGCGCATCGGGCAGATTGTTCATGTCCTTGATGCCGCCGATCGACTTGTTCAGCTTTTCCAGTTCGCGCTGGAACATGAGCGCTTCTTTCTTGCTCATGCGCTCGGTTGCCCCTTCAGCTTGCTGGGCTTCCATTTCCTTCAGGCGCTTGATGGAGGACTTGACAGTCTTGAAGTTGGTCATCATGCCGCCGAGCCAACGGCTGTCGACATAAGGCATGCCGCAGCGCTGAGCCTCCTGGGCGACCAGTTCGCGGGCAGCACGCTTGGTACCGACGAACAGCACCTTGCCGCCACGGGCAGCCAGTTGACGCAGATAGTTTTGCGCTTCCAGGTATTTGACAACGCTCTTCTCGAGGTTGACGATGTGAATCTTGTTGCGTTGGCCGAAGATGAAGGGAGCCATCTTCGGGTTCCAGTAACGGGTCTGGTGACCGAAGTGAACTCCGGCTTCCAGCATTTCGCGCATCAGGGACATAATATTCTCCAAGGGTTGGGTCTAATACCCGGTGCAAGTCATCCGTTTCGGCCTGAGCCTGACGGACACCCCGGCGCACCTGTGCTTCCACGAAATGGAAGCCACATCACCGGCAACCATCCACATGAGGGTTGATGAAACCCCTGTGGCCGGGCCGGTGCGGGCATGCTATTTCCGGCTTAAAAACTGCTGCATATTGCATGCAAAGTTTCGAAAGAAGGCTTCAAACGCCACTTCCAAAACCCTGTACCATACTGACTAGTACAAATTGACTAGTACAACCTTGTGCTCAGTACAGTTTCAGGCTCTCTGAATACCCCAGCCCAACCCAATCAAACCCTAGCAAGAAGCACTGCTCTCTGCCCTGCTTCCATAAGTCTGGGTAAGGCCAAAATTCCAGAAAGCCTATAATTCTACTATTTTTTCACCAAGCCAGCATAGAAACCATGAGTACCCTTGTTACCGACCCCGCAGACCTCGAAAAGATGCGTGCCGCTTGCCAGGCAGCCGCTTCTGTCCTGGATTACCTCTCCCAATACGTGCGGGCTGGCGTGACCACTGGGGAACTCGACCGTCTGTGCATGGAATACATCACAAATGTTCTGAATGTGAAGTCGGCAACCGTGGGCTATGCCCCGCCCGGGTATACACCGTTTCCCGCCTCCATCTGCACGTCCGTCAATCACGTGATCTGTCACGGCATACCCGGTGACAAGGTTCTGAAGAACGGCGACATCATGAACATTGACGTCACCATCATCAAGGATGGCTGGTTCGGTGACACCAGCCGCATGTTCTTCATCGGCGAACCTTCCATCCTGGCCCGCCGCCTTGTTGAGACCACCTATGAATGCATGTGGCTGGGCATCGAGCAGGTCCGCCCCGGCGCCACTCTGGGAGACGTCGGTCATGCCATTCAGAAACACGCCGAGGGTGCAGGGTTCTCCGTTGTGCGTGAATATTGCGGGCATGGCGTGGGACGACAGTTCCACCAAGACCCACAAGTACTACATTACGGTAAGCCCGGCAGCGGGGTGCGCCTGGAACCCGGCATGATCTTCACCATTGAGCCCATGATCAACGCAGGCCGACGCGAGATCCGCACCCTGGCTGATGGCTGGACCGTGGTCACGAAGGACCGCAGCCTGTCTGCTCAGTGGGAACACGCGGTTCTGGTCACGGACAGCGGCTACGAAGTTCTGACCGTTTCCCCGGGCATGCCCGAGCCACCTTCGTTCGTAAAAGGCTTTCAGCTTGCCTGAAGACTGACACATGGCCTTTACCCGGGACATCGCACGTTTGCGTGAACAGCTGGCAGAAAGCCGGCGGGACGCCATACAACTGTTCCGGGAAAATCGCAGGCCCGAAACCTTGCTGCAAAGCCTACGCCGGGCAACCGACCGTGCTCTCAAAGGGCTGGTTGCGCTCTGCCCTTTGCCGCCCGGTGCGGCGCTGGTCGCCGTGGGTGGCTACGGGCGCGGCGAGCTCTACCCCTATTCCGATGTTGACATCCTCATATTGCTGAGGGAAGCGCCCACTCCGGAAGCTGCCGAGCGGCTGGAAACTTTCGTGGCGGCCATGTGGGATCTGGGCATTGAGCCCGGCCACAGTGTGCGCACCATCGAAGACTGCCGCCGCGAGGCAGCGGCAGATGTGACCGTGGAAACCTCCCTGCTGGAGGCGCGCTGGCTGGAAGGGGACCGCAAGCTCATGCATTCGCTGCACAAAGCCATGGAGGCGCAGCGCGACCCCCGCAGCTTCTTCCAGGCCAAGCGTACGGAAATGCAGCAGCGCCACGCGCGCTACCAGGACACACCATACGCCCTGGAACCCAATTGCAAGGAATCGCCTGGTGCCCTGCGCGACCTGCAGGTAGTGCTGTGGATGGCACAGGCAGCGGGCATGGGCATGAACTGGACGCAGATTGCCCGCAATCGCGGCCTGACATCTTCCGAGCTGCGCGCCTTGCGCCGCGCCGAGCTTGCCTTCAAACGGCTCAGGATAGAACTGCACCTGCTGACAGGCCGCAGGGAAGATCGATTGCTCTTCGATCTTCAGCCCGCATTGGCTGAGATCTATGGTTTCACAGCCACCAAGACCCGGCGGCCGAGTGAAATCCTGATGCAGCGCTATTACTGGGCGGCGCGCGTGGTCTGTCAGCTGAATGTCATCCTGATGCAGACCATTGAGGAGCGCCTCTTCCCGCTGCCGGTGGAGCAATCCCAGCCCATCGACGATTACTTCAGCGCCATACGCGGGCGCCTAGCCCTGCGGCGCGAGGATGAATTCGACCGCAATCCTGCCCTGATCTTCCGCGCTTTTCTGATCATGCAGGAGCGCAGTGAACTTACCGGTTTCACCGCCCAGGCATTGCGCGCCCTGTGGCATGCGAGACGTCACATCGACGCACAGTTCCGGCGCAACCCGGTAAACCGGCACCAGTTCATTCAGATTTTGCAGCAGCCACGCGGCATCACCCATGCGCTACGTCGCATGACCATGCTGAACATCCTGCCGCGCTACCTGCCTGTCTTCCGACGCATTGTCGGGCAGATGCAGCACGATCTGTTTCACGCCTACACGGTTGATCAGCACACCCTGATGGTCATCCGAAATTTGCGGCGCTTCACCATGCCGGAACACGCGAAGGAGAACCCGCTGGCCAGCCAGCTGATTGCCGACTTCGATAACCATTGGTTGCTCTATGTGGCTGCATTGTTCCATGACATAGCCAAAGGTCGCGGGGGGGACCATTCCGAACTCGGCGCGCTGGAAGTGGTCCGTTTCTGCCGGGACCACGGCATCACAGGTGAGGATGCCGAACTCTGCGAATTCCTCGTACGGCATCATCTGCTGATGTCCATGGTGGCGCAGAAGCGCGATCTCACTGATCCGGCGGTAATCGCCGAATTTTCCAAACGGGTGGGCAATGAGCGCCGTCTGACGGCGCTCTACTTGCTGACTGTGGCCGATATTCGCGGGACCAGTCCGAAAGTCTGGAATTCGTGGAAAGGCAAGCTGCTCGAAGATCTCTATCGCCTGAGTCTGGCGGCATTGGGCAGCAGCCAGCCGGATACGGGTGCTGTGCTGGCCCGGCGCAAGCAGGAAGCCAAGGATGAAATCCAGCGTCTGGGGCTGCGCGATGAAAGCCGAGATGCGTTCTGGTCTCAGCTGGATGTTGCATATTTCCTTCGTCACGAAGCCAGCGAGATCGCCTGGCACACCCGGCATCTGCACTATCGCGTCAACACGCCCGACCCGGTTGTGAAGGCGCGCGTGATCGGGCAAAACGAGGCCCTGCAGGTAATGGTTTATGCGCCTGATCGGGAAGATCTATTCGTCTCCATTTGCCGTTATTTCGACGAGGCGCGTTACAGCGTACAGGACGCCCGGGTCCACACCACCCACCACGGCTGGGCGCTGGATAGCTTCGTAGTCTTGCTGCCTGAACCCGATGCCGACTACCGCTCCTATGCAACCCTGGTGGAACATGGGCTGGCGTCCAGTTTGCAGGAGCCCGGACAGGCCCGACCGGAACCGGGCGGCGTCTGGCGCAAACGCTCACGACGCTCGCGTGTCTTTCCGATTGTGCCCAGCGTGGAGCTGCAACCTGACGACCAAAGCTCCTCCTGGCGGCTTTCCATTACGGCGGCCGACCGTCCCGGGCTGCTGCACAGCCTGGCAAAAGTGTTCGCAGCCCATGGTGTGGACCTGCGCATGGCCAAGATCATGACATTGGGCGACCGGGTAGAAGACATTTTCGTGGTGGAAGGCGGTCAGCTGGACACGCCGCGCGCACAAAGGCAGTTCGAGCGCGATGTTCTCACTGCGCTGGACGCTCCCTGAATCCCTGGACGCACCCCTGAACTTTTGAGTTCCTTTATGAATCCCGGCCTTTCCCGTCTGCTTCACATCATCGCGCTGCTGTGCGTGGCCGCCGTCGCGGCCGCATTGGTATCCCAGCACCTATTTGATATGCCTCCCTGCGCCTGGTGCGTCTTCCAGCGGCTGCTCTTTCTTGTCATCGCCCTGCTCTGCTGGGCCGGCATTCTTCTAGGAAGAGTGGCGGCTAGTGCGCCTCGCATTGCTGCGGGTCTGGTCAGCCTGCTGGCGTTGTCAGGCGTAGTGTCCGGGTGGTACCAATACACCGTGGCCGCACAAATGGTTTCCTGCGACCGTACCTTCGCTGACCGTTTCATGGTCGAAAGCGGTCTGGACGCCGGCATCCCATGGCTGTTTGGCATCTTCGCCACCTGCATGGACGCGCAGGTCAAGCTTCTGGGCGTGGAATATGTATTGTGGGCGATCGCACTATTCGTACTGCTACTGGTACTCGGCGTAATCGCCGCCCTGCGCCGCTCCTGACACCATCAGAAGGGCACGAGCAGGAGGATGTCCGAGTTGGCTTCGGCGTAGGCCTGGGCGTATTCAAGTTCCCCCTTGCTGGCGGAGTGAATCGTGCACAGCGGTTGCCCCTTGTCGACCTTTTCTCCCAGCCTCACATGCATTTC
>JAJUFI010000221.1 GCA_029263795.1 Alcaligenaceae bacterium | reverse complement strand
GACGACGGCCGCCATGCGCTTCATGGTTTCCATGACCTGCTCACGCGAGACAACGCCGTGTCGCAGCCAGTTGGCCATGTGCTGGCTGGAAATGCGCAGGGTGGCGCGGTCTTCCATCAGGCCGACGTCATGGATGTCGGGCACCTTGGAGCAGCCCACACCCTGATCGATCCAGCGCACGACGTAACCCAGAATGCCCTGGGCGTTGTTATCCAGTTCCTGCTGGATTTCCTCGGCAGACCAGTTGGTGTCGGTGGCCACGGGGATGGTCAGGATTCCGCGAAGCAGGGGCTCGTAGCGGCCTTCCATGGACTGCTGGATGGCCTGGACATCAACCTGATGATAGTGCAGAGCATGAAGGGTGGCCGCGGTGGGCGAAGGTACCCAGGCCGTATTGCCGCCGGCCTTCAGGTGGCCGATCTTCTGTTCCAGCATCGCGGCCATGAGGTCGGGCATGGCCCACATCCCCTTGCCGATCTGGGCGCGACCACGCAGCCCGCAAGCCAGGCCAGTCTGCACATTGTTGCGTTCGTAGGAATCGATCCAGACGGTCTTCTTCATGTCGCCCTTGCGCACCATGGGGCCGGCTTCCATGGAAGTGTGGATCTCGTCGCCGGTGCGGTCCAGGAAGCCCGTATTGATGAAGGCGACGCGTTCACGCGCAGCGGCAATGCAGGCCTTCAGGTTCACGCTGGTGCGGCGCTCTTCGTCCATAATGCCCATCTTTAGCGTGTTGTGCTCCAGGCCGAGCACCTGCTCCACGCGGGTGAAGATTTCGTTGGCGAAAGCGACTTCCTCCGGGCCATGCATCTTGGGCTTGACGATGTAGACCGAGCCGGCGCGCGAATTCTGACGGCGCTGGAGGTCGTGCATGGCGACCAGCGAGGTGATCATGGCATCCATGATGCCTTCGGGAATTTCCTGGCCGTCGCCCATGAGGATGGCGGGGTTGGTCATGAGGTGGCCGACATTGCGGACCAGCATGAGCGAGCGACCGGGCAGTGTCTGTTCCGTGCCGTCAAGGCCCGTGTATTGGCGGTCGGGGTTCAGGGTGCGCGTGAAGGTCTTGCCACCCTTGCTGACCGGTTCAGATAGAGTTCCCTGCATGAGGCCGAGCCAGTTGCGGTAAGCCAGGGTTTTGTCTTCGGCGTCTACGGTGGCAACGGAGTCTTCGCAATCAATGATGGTGGTCACCGCGGCTTCCAGCAGCACGTCCTTCACACCGGCGGCGTCTTGCGAGCCGATGGGGTGACTGCGGTCGATCTGCACTTCAAAATGCAGACCGTGGTGGCGGAAGACGATGGCTTCCGGAGAACCAGGCTCACCACGATAACCCTGCAGGAGCGCAGGGTTCTGCAGGGTGGTTGTGGCACCGCCCTGCAGTGTGACCTCAAGCCGGCCTGCTGCAATGGCATAGGCGGTGGCGTCGGCATGCGAACCCTGCTGCAGGGGAATGGTGTCGTCCAGGAACTTGCGGGCGAAGGCGATCACCTTGGCACCGCGCACGGGGTTATAGGCACCGCCGCGCTCTGCACCGTCAGCTTCCGAGATGGCGTCCGTGCCGTAGAGGGCGTCGTACAGGCTGCCCCAGCGTGCGTTGGCGGCGTTCAGAGCGTAACGGGCATTGGTGACCGGCACGACCAGCTGCGGGCCGGCCTGCTGCGAGAACTCGACGTCAACGTTGCTGGTGGCCAGGCTGACGGATTCCGGTTCTTCCAGCAGGTAGCCGATCTCGCGC
The DNA here is from genome assembly GCA_029263795.1 of Alcaligenaceae bacterium. Classification (GTDB taxonomy): domain Bacteria; phylum Pseudomonadota; class Gammaproteobacteria; order Burkholderiales; family Burkholderiaceae_B; genus Yanghanlia. Next base: position 1,276 of record JAJUFI010000221.1, on the reverse strand, counting down.
AGGAAGGCCTCATAAGTGTCGGCATCTTTGACGGGGCCGGGATTGGCGCGGTGCCATTTATCCAGCCGCGCCTGGAGTGCGTCGCGCTTGGCAAGAAGTTCGCGGTTGCGCGGGGCGAGGTCATGCACCAAGGCATCGAAGCCGGCCCAGAACGCATCGGGATCCACCCCCGTACCGGGCAAGGCTTCAGACTCGATGAACTCAACTAACTCGGCGGCAACCTGCAGCCGGTGCCGGGAAATGCGCTCTGACATGGTGAATCCTCAATGAATTATGTTTGGATGGCGAAGCCACAGGGCATGGACCTATTATCCATGGCGGAAGGGTTGCCTCCAATAAACTGAAGGTCACAATACCTTATACAAAAAGTATAAGATGATGCAAAAACAGAGCCCTATTGCTTAATAGTTTGTCTTGAAAACAATCTGCTATGCGACTACAGCAAGCCGACGAGAATGGACACGGTCACTACGGAAAGTACGGTGGAAAGCAGTGTGGCCTCTGAGGTGACGGCAGGTTCGCGGTCATAGAGTTTGGCCACCATGAACGGTCCGGTGCCAACCGGAAGCGCGGCTAGCAATATGGCGGCGCTCGCCCACATGGGGGGGACGTCGAACACCCAGGTAACCAGAATGAAGGCGAGCAAGGGGTGCACGAGCAGCTTGAGTGAGACGATGCGCCATACGGTGCCCCGATGTCGGGTGGTGCTTCCTTGGGAAAGAAACAGGCCGATGGTCACCAGCGCGCAGGGGCTGGCGGCTGCGCCCAGCAGCGTGGTGAATTGCACCACCGGTGAAGGTAGAGTCCAGCCCAAGCCGGAAACCACCAGGCCTGCCACGGGGGCACACACCAGAGGGTTGCGCGCCACTGATACTCCGACCTTGCGCAGGGTGGCACCGAGAGTGGTGGAGCGTTGCAAGTCGAGTTCGACCAATATGATGCTGAAGGCAAACAGTACGCAGGCGGTGAGGAGGGTGATGACGATGACGGCCGGCAGGCTGGCTTCACCCAGCACCATGATGCACAGAGGTATGCCCATGTAGCCGGCATTTCCGTAGGCCGCGGCCAGGCTGGCGATGCTGGCATCGGCCAGGCGGCGCTTTTCCTTGCGGTCAGCCAGGAAAGAGACGATGAAAACCAGCGCCATGGCAATTGCCGAGGCGGCAATGAAGCCAGGTTGGCGTAGTTCGTTCCAGCTGATTTGCGCCATGGCCTGGAAGAGCAGGGCCGGCAGCGCCATCCACACGACGAAACCGTTGAGCACGTCAGTGGCCGT
>JAJUFI010000056.1 GCA_029263795.1 Alcaligenaceae bacterium | reverse complement strand
CAGCTTCCCGCGCGATGTCATGGATGCAGCCTTCAAGACATCCAACGAGCTCTTCAAGGAATTCTGCGACCGCGACGCGCGCTTCAAGAAGATCTACGACAGCTACATGGGCTTCCGCGACAACAATGCCCCGTGGCACCGTGTTGCAGAAGGCGCATACGACAACTACCTGGGCGCAGCTCTCGCTGCTCAGCGCAGGTAGGGTGCTTGGCCCCCGTAAGGGGGCTGCTTCACCCGCCTTGAGGTTGCATGGCCCCTGTTGTGGGGCTGACAAACGAAGCCACCCGTTCTGGGTGGTTTCGTGTTAATATTCAAGGCTTTTCCGGGATTTGGCATCAGCCGGATGCGCACGGGCGGGTGACAACGCTTTGGCGCTGGCGGTAGTCAGCCGGGAAAGAAACCCCTTATCACTTTATTAGGAACCATCATGAAGACCTTTGTGGCCAAGCCGCATGAAGTCAAGCGTGACTGGTACGTGATCGACGCAAAGGGCAAGGTCCTCGGGCGTGTGGCCAGCGAAGTCGCACGTCGCCTGCGTGGAAAACACAAGCCAGAATTCACACCTCACGTTGACACCGGCGACTACATTGTCGTGATCAACGCTGCCGAAATCGTTGTTACCGGCGCTAAAGCCCACGACAAGAAATACTATCGTCACTCGGGCTACCCCGGCGGTATCACCGAAACGAACTTCGAGAAAATGCAGCAGCGTTTTCCGGGTCGTGCGCTCCAGAAGGCTGTCAAGGGCATGCTGCCCAAGGGTCCGCTGGGTTACGCCATGGCCAAGAAACTCAAGGTTTATGCTGGCGCCGAGCATCCGCACACCGCTCAGCAGCCCAAACCTCTGGATATCTAAGGACAGGTCATGATCGGTAATTGGAACTATGGCACCGGCCGCCGCAAGACTTCGGTCGCGCGTGTGTTCATGAAGAAAGGTTCGGGCAACATCATCATCAACGGCAAGCCTGTTGATGAATACTTTGCCCGCGAAACCGGCCGCATGATCGTGCGTCAACCCCTGACTCTCACCAACCACCTCGAATCGTTTGATTTCCACATCAACGTGCACGGTGGCGGCGAAAGCGGTCAGGCCGGCGCAGTGCGTCACGGCATTACTCGCGCTCTCATCGACTACGACGAGACCCTGAAGCCTGAACTCAAGCGCGCTGGCCTCGTTACTCGCGATGCCCGTGAAGTGGAACGTAAGAAAGTCGGTTTCCACAAGGCACGTCGCCGCAAGCAGTTCAGCAAGCGCTGATATCTGCTGTGGGCCTGGCGCCCAGCCTGCAAGAACCCCTGGTCACGGCCAGGGGTTTTTTTTAGCCAGACCAGCACGGACCAGGTACCGGATGCCCTCAGATGACAAAAAATGGGCCGGTACCCTCTGCAAGGTACCGGCCCGATTTACTACCAGGACTGAGTCGCGGCCAATCAGCCCTTGATGGGGCGCGGTGCTACGACTTGAGTCATCAGGTCGTGGTCCCACTCACCTTCCACCACTACATGGCCAGCGGCCCCCAGTTCGAAGGCTTCGATCAGGTTGTGGTTCACGTAGGCATAGACGCCCGGCTGTTTGAAGGTGTAGATCGCAGCAGCGGATGCGCCTCCAGGAATGAACCAGGTCTCGATATCGCGCACGGGCGTGTTCGAGAACTTGCCCAGCGGCCAGAACCAGTCTGCGTGGCCACCGATCAGGTGGGGGCGTGTGTCGCGGTTGCACTGACCATGAATGAAGAGCACTGTTTCACCAACCTTGGCCTTCAGAGCGTTTTCGCCCGTGAGTGCGCCCACTTTGCCATTGAACACCACGTGGGTGGGAATGAGCGTACGCATTGCTTCGGTGGTGTCGCCGTAGCTCTCGATCAGACTGTTGTACTTCTTGTACTTGCCGTTCTCATCCTTGGGAACGTACAGGTCGTGCTCACCGATGGTGTAGATACGGTCATAGTGCAGAGTATTGCCGTAGGCATCCTTCAGACCATCGCGCGGCAGCACCACCAGAGTGCCGTTCATGCCGGTGACGACGTGCCAGGGCACCATGCCTTCCGGAGCGCAGTGATAAATGAACGCGCCTGCACGGTCGGCCTTGAAGCGGAGCACCACTTCCTCGCCAGGGTTGACCTTGGTCAGCGCGGCACCACCCAGCGCACCTGTGGAACCGTGGAAGTCGATATTGTGCGGCATGTGGTTGGTCGCGGGGTTCACCAGGGTGAGTTCGACATAGTCGTTCTGATGTACCAGCAGGGTCGGGCCGGGCATGCTGCCGTTGAAGGTTTGGGCCCAGATGGTCGTTCCCTTGTCATCGATCACCATTTCCTTTTCTTCGATGACCATGCGGAATTCGTAGATCTTCGGGCCACCGGAGGCAATTTGTTCGTGCTTGTGCACGAACGGGGGAGCGACGAGATCAACCTTAACGCGAGGCAGTTTGGCGATTTCGTCAGGGGTGTATGACGTGGTGGGGGGAGGCGTCAGGCTCACTGCCTTGGCACCTGCCTGACCAGCCGAGCTGGCAGCCATGGCTGGAGCCGCAGCGGCTGCCGCGGCAGCCAACGAACCGGATACAGCGCCGATGCCTGCGTTTTTGAGAAATGCACGTCGTTCCATGATTGGGCTCCATCAAAAGAGAAGTAAGTATTCTGGCGTGATTCCATTTAAACGTGAAACATTTTGTGCTTCTTTGCTTCAGAGCAAACTTGCAGGCAGATAATTCGTTGCTCTGCATATAATTGGATAACTACCAACACTTTTCTTTCAGGATTTGCCATGGCATCGGCTGCGGATACGCGGATTAAGGTCGGAATCGTCGGGGGTACGGGTTACACAGGGGTGGAATTGCTGCGCCTGCTGTCCCAACATCCCAATGTTGAACTGCGCGCCATCACTTCACGTAAGGAAGACGGCATGCACGTGGCCGACATGTATCCCAGTTTGCGAGGCCGCGTGGATCTCAAATTCCAGACGCCGGATTCCGCAGGCCTTGAGCAATGCGATGTCGTCTTTTTTGCAACGCCGCATGGTGTGGCCATGGCGCAGGCTGAAGCCCTGCTGGCGGCCGGCGTTCGCATCATTGATCTTGCGGCTGACTTCCGGCTGCAAAATCTGGCAAGTTTCGAGCGCTGGTATAAAATGCCGCACAGCTGCCCCGACATTCTCAAGGACGCAGCCTATGGCCTTCCGGAACTGCATCGCGAACGCATTGCCAAGGCGCGCGTCGTGGGTAACCCTGGTTGCTATCCCACTACTGTGCTTCTGGGGCTGGCACCTCTGTTCAAGGGCGGCCAGTCGCTGATCGAAACTGACAGAATCATTGCCGACTGCAAGTCGGGGGTATCGGGAGCCGGTCGCAAAGCGGAAGTGGCCACCCTGTTTTCTGAAGCCGGCGACAATTTCAAGGCGTACGGGGTGTCGGGCCACCGCCATCATCCGGAAATTTCCGAGCAGCTCGCACTGCTTGCCGGCGGGCCCGTGGGGCTGACCTTCACGCCGCATTTGGTTCCCATGATTCGCGGCATGTTTTCCACGCTGTATCTGCGCATAAAGCCGGAGGCCCGGGAAACCAACTTCCAGGCCCTGTATGAGCAGTTCTATTCTGGCGAGGCCTTTGTCGATGTCATGCCCGCGGGCAGTCTGCCTGAAACGCGCAGTGTGCGGGCGTCCAACTTCCTGCGCATTGCCGTGCACCGGCCCGAGGGCGGAAACCAGCTGATTGTTCTGGTGGTTCAGGACAATCTCACCAAGGGTGCCTCCGGGCAGGCAGTCCAGAACATGAATCTGATGTTCGGCCTTCCAGAAACCGCAGGGCTCGATCAAGTCGCCATCCTTCCGTAACGCTGGGGCGCGGGAACTCCTGCCGCGGTTCCGGGTCTGAATGGGCTATGGAGCAGCCACGACAAGTGCACAGGGCAGGGGACACCGCGAACACGCTTCACGGGCATGGGCGCCCGCCTGTACGCCTAATCTGGCTGCGGCTCGCATCCAGTGTGGCGCTCCTGGCTTGTGGCATGTTGATCGGTGGGCTGGTTGCGCATTTTGGTTTTGAAAGGCCGGCCCTCGAGGCCGCCCACGCCAAGCTGCGAGTCGTGGAACGCGAACGCGCGAGCCTCCAGGAACGTGTTAATGAATCGGGGCGAGCGGCAGTCGTTCTGCAAGGGCAGTTGCTTGTAGAGGAAAGTACTCGTCGCGGCCTGGAATCCGCATTGCGTTCCACCCAGGAAGAGCTGGGTCGCGCCAAGGATGCGTTGGCGTTTTACGAGCAGCTGATTCCACCTGGGCCCAAAGGTGCTGTAACAATACGGAGCCTTGATGCCGAGCGGGTGGGCCCCCATCTGTCTTACAGGGTCCTGCTCATGCGCAGTGGCTCCAACGAAAAGCCCTTTCAGGGCAAGTTGCAGTTTCTCGCCGAAGGCACACGTGATGGCGAGCAGGTCAGCATCGAACTCCAGCCGTTTCTTGCGGGGGAAGAAGAAAAGAACGATGCCGGCGCGAATGAGCTGCTTGCGGTCGAACTGGAAAATTTCCAACGTGGCAGTGGGGTGCTCGCTGTGCCGCCAGGTTTCGAGCCCCGTGCGCTCACGGTCAATGTGCTGGAAGGGCGCAATATACGCGCTACGCGCCGGATGGAACTTGCCGGCCATGACTGACCTGTGTCCATCCGCCTGTGGGCCGAATGCTATAGTATTAAAAGAATCTGTTTGTGCAGGCTTTCATCCTGCCGGAGTTGTCCATGAGCAATATCATCGAATCTGTCGATCTTCAGGCGCCGCCTTCACCCATCATCTTTTCTGATGCTGCAGCAGCCAAAGTGAAGCAGCTGCTGGCTGAAGAAGATAATCCGCAGCTCAAGCTGCGCGTGTTTGTGCAGGGCGGGGGGTGTTCGGGTTTCCAGTACGGTTTCACCTTTGATGAAACCGTCAATGATGACGACACTACCATCGTCAAAGAAGGCGTCGAACTGCTGGTCGACCCAATGAGCTTCCAATATCTGGTGGGTGCGGAAATCGACTATAAAGACGACCTCGACGGCGCACAGTTCGTCATCCGTAACCCCAATGCCACCACTACCTGCGGCTGCGGGTCTTCCTTCGCGCCCTGACCCTGCCGCGCTGCCGTTCACACACCCTCATGCCGGGTACTTGCAGCCAAGTACCCTTGGGTGGTGCGCACCTGTAACGTCGGGCAGGCCGGCTGGCACCCGATTTTCATGACACCAGGCCAGCCAGGCAAAGGCGGCGGCTTCCACCCATTGCCCAGGCAGGCCGTAAACATCAGTCGGCACGACGCTGCACGGCAGATGCCTGCTCAGCGCAGACATGAGAGCACGGTTGCGAGCGCCTCCGCCGCATACCAACACCTCTTGAGCATCGGCGGCGTGATCCCTTATGGCGGCAGCCACACTTCGGACAGTCAGCTGCAGCAAGCTTGCCTGAACGTTCTCTTCCGCCGGCCAGCCAGCCGGATCATTTCCGTACGCCGCCGCAAGCTTCCCCTCCAACCAGTGCATGTTGAAGTCGTCCCGCCCAGTTGATTTTGGTGGCGGGCGGCTGAACCAGCCATCCTGCAACATGCAGGCCAGCAGGGTTTCTTCCGCACGGCCGGCGGAGGCCCAGGCACCGTCGGCGTCGTAATCCAGACCCTTGCATCGTTGCACCCAGGCATCCATCAGCATATTTGCCGGGCCTGTATCAAAGCCGCTTATGCGCCCGTCAGAGCCGAGTATGGTGATGTTGGCAATGCCGCCCAGGTTGAGCACCACCCGTGTATGGGAAGTTCGGAATTGTGCGGCATGGAAGGCTGGCACCAGGGGAGCACCCTGGCCTCCCGCAGCAATGTCACGGCTGCGGAAGTCGGCAACCACGTCGATGCCGCAAAGCTCTGCGAGCAGGGCGGGAGCATTCAGCTGGATGGTATAGCCCGACCCCGGGCGATGACGCACCGTCTGGCCATGCGCGCCCACGGCAATGATGTCGGCTGCGGCCCTGCCGCTGCTTGCCAGCAATTTCTCCACGGCGTCAGCGTACAGCTTCGCCAGTTCCACAGATGCCAGCGATGCGCGGGTGAGTTCATCGTGGCCCGGCGTATTCAGTGCCAGCAACTCTGCCCGCAGAGAAGCGGGCAGGGGAAGTGATTCACCGGCGAGAACTTGCCCATGGCCACCTTTGCCGATCTGCAACAACACTGCGTCAACCGCATCAAGGCTGGTGCCGGACATCAGCCCCACATACAGGCCGTCAAGCGGTTTGCTCATGCTGCCGTCAATTGCTGGCCACCAGGGTGTCACCTTCGGAATTGCCGGCCACGCCATCGCCGCGCAGCAGCTGAATATGGTCGCGGTACTGTGCAAGCACGGTGTCGAACTGCTTGCGCTCGGCGGGGCTCAATGTACGGGCAACGGGCAGGTCGATGGAAAGCGGGTCCACTGCCTTGTTGTTCACCCGGAACTCGTAGTGCAGATGAGGGCCCGTGGACCAGCCAGTGGAGCCCACGTAACCGATGTGATCGCCCTGCCGGACTTTCATGCCCTTTTTTATGCCTTTGGCAAAGCCTTTCTGGTGGGCGTAGAGTGTCGAGATGTTGTTGTGGTGCTCGATGATGATGGTGTTGCCATAGCCATTCTGCCAACCGGCAAATTTGATGACGCCGTCGGCAGTGGCGTGGATGGGCGTTCCGCTGGGCGCGGCGTAATCAACGCCATTGTGTTGCCTCCAGCCGCCGTGCACCGGGTGGCGTCGGCCACCGAAAGTTGAGCTGATGCGGGTGAATTTGAGTGCACTGCGCAGGAAAGCGCCCTGCAGGCTACGGCCTTCGAAGTCATAGTAGGCACCGGATGAGGAATCCGGCGCAAACCAGACGGCGTCGTATGTTTTGTCCTTATTGAGGAACTCCAGCGCGAGAACCCGCCCGGCACCGACATCGCGGCCTTCACTGGCATAGGTTTCATAGACCACGCGGAAGCGGTCACCCTTGCGCAGGTCGCGCAGAAAGTCGATCTTGCTGCTGAGGATTTCCGCCATTTGCAGCGTGATGTGGTCAGGAATGCCAGCGGCGTCGGTTGCGCCGAACAGCGAATTGACAATCTCACCTTCTGCAATGCGGATTTGGGTGTCGGCCACCTGCTCGTGCTCGGCGGCCTGGAAGCCACCTTTGCCATCCGGCGTCACTTCAAGCCACCGGCTCACGAACTGACTGCCATCACGAGTGCCGGGGGTGTGGTCGTATCGCAAGGAAACTAGATTGCCTTCGTGGTCGAGCGCGGCACGGACAATACGCCCGGGGTATAGCTTGTAAATCGACCGGGCAGCGGGCTCCTGGATGAGGAAGGTTTGCAGGCCCGACTCTTGCACATGTAGCCGCTGAAGCAGTGCCGCCAGCGTGTCGCCCCGGCGGATCACCGTTTCATTGATGAAGGGGGCGCTGCTGGCAGTTTCCGAAAGAACTTCGATTTTCGGAAGCGGCAGAACGCTCTGCTCGGTATAGACCGCCGGTTTTTCGGCGGGCTCAACGACCGCAAGAGCGCCTGCGGTGGCAAACAGGCCAAGTGCCACAAGCATCAGTCCCTTGCGAACAAAGTGGAACGGTTTGCGGTGAGCGTGCATTGCCGCACGCAAGGAGGGGGCTTCGGGGATCCCTTTCTCTGACATGGGTGGAAAACCTGGATGATAAGATGCTGCGTTGCCGGCATGCATTACCCTGGCTGAATGCAGGGTTGCATTTAGCACGCTATGCTATCCGATTACCGGAAGGTTTTCGAGACTTTTTGCACTTTTTAGCCTCACTTCGCTATTCTTTCCATCTGTCTTCCCAGACTTTTCAATATGGCGCCAAACGAAGCCCCCATCACCCCGGAAGTGGAACACGATCTCAAAGTGGTCAAGCGTGGCTGCGACGAACTGCTGGTTGAGTCCGAGTTCGTACGCAAGCTGGCGCGCAGCCGGGCAGAGAAAAAGCCCCTGCGTATCAAGCTCGGCCTCGATCCCACTGCGCCTGACATCCACCTGGGCCATACTGTGGTGCTGAACAAAATGCGCCAGCTGCAGGACCTGGGCCATACCGTCATCTTCCTGATTGGCGATTTCACCGCGCTGATCGGAGACCCGAGCGGTCGCAATACGACGCGCCCGCCGCTCACGGCGGAACAGATCCACGAGAACGCAAAAACTTACTACGAGCAGGCGAGCATGATTCTCGATCCTGCCCGTACGGAGATCCGCTACAACTCAGAATGGTGCGACAAACTCGGTTCGCGCGGCATGATCAAACTCGCTTCACGCTATACCGTGGCGCGCATGATGGAACGCGAGGATTTCACACGGCGCTTCAAGGGCGGCGTTCCCATCTCCATCCATGAGTTTCTCTACCCTCTGCTGCAGGGCTATGACTCCGTCGAGCTCAAGGCCGACCTGGAAATGGGTGGCACTGACCAGAAATTCAACCTGCTGGTCGGGCGCGAGCTACAGAAGGAATATGGCATGGAATCGCAGTGCATCCTGACCATGCCGCTGCTCGAAGGAACGGATGGTGTCGACAAGATGTCCAAATCCAAGGGCAACTACATCGGCATCACGGAAACGCCCGATTCCATGTTCGGCAAGTTGATGTCGATCTCCGACACGCTCATGTGGCGTTATTACGAGCTGCTTTCCTTTAAGCCCATGGAGGAGATCGAGCGTCTTCAGCAGCAGGTCAAGGAAGGCCTGAACCCGCGCGACGTTAAGGTGGCGCTTGCACAGGAAATTGTGGAGCGTTTCCATTCGCGCAAGGCGGCGGTTGATGCGCTTGCTTCCTTCGAAGCCCGTTTCCGTGACGGCGCTATTCCGGAAGACATGCCGGAAGTGACAGTAGGCAAGGGCCCCATGGGTATACTCAAGGTGTTGCGGGAAGCCGGGCTGACTGCTTCGGGTGCCGAGGCTCAGCGCAATGTAGAGCAGGGTGGGGTGCGCGTGGATGGCACACGCATTGAAGACAAATCCTTGCAGTTGCCGGCTGGAACCTATGTAGTACAGGTGGGCAAGCGTAAATTTGCCCGCGTAACGCTAACAGAGTGATTCTCAGGAGTTTGCGATGAAGCTTATCAGTGAATCGTTTGTCGATCAGGGATACATCCCCGAGCGCAATGCCTTCGCCAAGCCAGACGGGCATGCGCACGTGGCCCTGGCCGGCAATGCGAATCCACATCTTGCATGGTCAGACGCGCCGGAAGGCACGAAGTCATTCGTGGTCATCTGTCACGACCCCGACGTTCCCAGCAAGCCTGACGACGTCAATCAGGAAGGCCGCGAGATACCAGATACCTTGCCGCGGGTGGATTTCTATCACTGGGTGCTCGTCGACGTTCCTGCCCACACCACTCAGATAGCCGAAGGGTCGTATTCCAATGGCATCACGCCGCGTGGCAAGGCGGGCCCTCTGGCACTGGATGGCACACGCCAGGGCCTGAATGATTACACCGGTTGGTTTGCGAACGACCGCGATATGAGCGGCGACTACTTCGGCTACGATGGCCCGTGCCCGCCCTGGAACGACGCACTCGTGCACCGCTACGTCTTCACCGTCTATGCGCTTGATGTGCAGGAACTGCCTGTCGAAGGTCGCTTCACGGCGAAGGAAGTTCTAAATGCCATGCAGGGGCACATACTCGATCAGGCATCGATTACCGGGCTCTATACCTTGAACCCGCGCCTCATACCCGGCTGATTCCATCAGCCCGACAGAAGCGGGAGCTGATTGCAGGGGAAAAGGCTAAAATGGCCTATTCATGTCTTGAATTGCAAGGATCGCCCCATGTTTGACCGCTCCCGCACCCTCGACCAGGTCGATGCCGAAGTCTGGGCCGCCGTTCAGAAAGAAAACGAGCGCCAGGAACAGCATATTGAGCTGATCGCTTCCGAGAACTACACCAGCCCGGCCGTCATGCAGGCCCAGGGCACCCAATTGACCAACAAATACGCGGAAGGGTACCCCGGCAAGCGCTATTACGGTGGCTGCGAATACGTCGACATCGTCGAGCAACTCGCGATTGACCGTCTGAAGCAGATCTTCGGCGCAGAAGCGGCGAACGTACAGCCCAATTCAGGCTCGCAGGCCAACCAGGGGGTGTACATGGCGGTGCTCAAGCCGGGTGATACCGTGCTGGGCATGAGCCTGGCCGAAGGTGGTCACCTCACCCACGGTTCGCCCGTGAATGCCTCCGGCAAACTGTACAACTTCGTTTCCTATGGGCTGAACGAGAAGGAAGAGATCGATTACGAGCAACTCGAGCGTCTCGCCCGTGAGCACAAGCCCAAGCTCATCGTTGGTGGTGCCTCGGCCTATGCCCTGCGCATCGACTTCGAACGCATGGCCCGCATCGCGCGTGAAAATGGGGCACTGTTCATGGTCGACATCGCTCACTATGCGGGCCTGGTCGCCGGCGGCGTCTACCCCAACCCGGTTCCTCATGCCGACTTCGTCACATCCACCACGCACAAGTCCCTGCGTGGGCCTCGTGGCGGCGTGATCATGATGAAGGCCGAGCACGAAAAAATCATCAATTCCGCCATCTTCCCGGGCATCCAGGGTGGTCCCCTGATGCACGTCATTGCAGCTAAGGCAGTCTCCTTCAAGGAAGCGCTGTCACCCGAGTTCAAGGATTACGCTCAGCAAGTCGTGAAGAACGCCAAGGTATTGGCCGAAACTCTGGTCAAGCGCGGCCTGCGCATTGTGTCGGGCCGCACCGAAAGCCACGTCATGCTGGTCGATCTGCGAGCCAAGGGCATTACCGGCAAGGACGCCGAAATCGCACTGGGCAAAGCGCACATTACGGTCAACAAGAATTCCATTCCCAACGACCCTGAAAAGCCCTTCGTCACCAGCGGCATTCGTCTGGGCTCCCCGGCCATGACGACTCGTGGCTTCAAGGAGGCTGAAGCCGAGCTGACCGCCAACCTGATTGCTGACGTTCTCGACAACCCCCATGACGAAGCCAATCTTGCCGCTGTGCGGGAAAAGGTCAACGAACTGACGGCACGTTTCCCCGTCTACCGTTGATTCACACTGCGGCGGTCCGGCCATGAAATGCCCTTACTGCAATCGCGCCGACACTCAAGTGATCGACACCCGGGTGCAGGACGAGGGCGACGTCATCCGTCGTCGGCGCCGCTGCCCGGCCTGCGATCGCCGCTTCACCACCTACGAAAGAGCCGAGCTGCTCATGCCGGCAGTGGTGAAGCGCAACGGAACGCGGGTCGAATTCGATCTCGCCAAACTGCAGGCCAGCTTCAAGCTGGCCCTGCGCAAACGCCCGGTGAGCATGGACCTCATGGATTCAGCTGTCGAGCGCATCTGTGATCGTCTGCTGCATAGCGGGCAGAAGGAAGTCACGTCGCGTTTCATCGGCGACCTCGTCATGGCCGAACTGCGTGAGCTCGACCAGGTTGCCTATGTGCGGTTCGCTTCGGTGTATCGCAGCTTTGAGGACGTTGGCGAGTTCGTGAAGGCCATTTCTGAATTCCAGGCTCCGGGGGTCGAGGAATGACGGTCACGGTGGAAGAAGATGCCCGTTGGATGCGGCATGCACTGGCGCTGGCGGAAACTTCGCTTTACCTGACAGCTCCCAACCCGCGCGTAGGTTGCGTCATTGTTCGTGATGACAAGATTCTGGGCCAGGGTGCCACTCAGGAAGTGGGAGGGCCTCATGCCGAAGTGGTGGCTTTGCGCGATGCACAGGCCAAAGGCAACGACATCCGGGGCGCAGTGGTCTATGTGACGCTTGAGCCCTGCAGCCATCATGGTCGTACCCCGCCCTGCGTGGACGCTCTCCTTGCTGCAAAGGTGGGCCGTGTGGTGATCGCGCTCTGCGACCCCAACCCTCTGGTCGGCGGTCGCGGCATTGCCCGCCTTCGCGAGGCAGGCATCGCCGTCACCATCGGGGTGTGCGCAGAAGAGGCGCTGGCCCTGAATGTGGGCTTTGTGTCGCGCATGACGCGCGGGCAACCTTGGGTATGGATGAAAGCCGGGGTCTCGCTGGATGGCCACACCGCCCTGCTGGGAGGGGAGTCGCAATGGATCACCGGGCCATTGGCTCGGGCGGACGGCCATCACTGGCGGGCCCGCAGCTGCGTGGTGCTCACCGGCATTGGCACTGTCCGCGCGGACAATCCACAGCTCAATGTGCGCGAGGTTGAAACACCGCGTCAGCCCATACGGGCGCTCATCGACGCCCGTTTCGAAGTGAATGAGGACATCCGGCTATTCGACGGGGGCAAAGTCCTGCTGTTTGTCTGCCGTATCGATGAAGAAAAGGCGGCACGGCTGGCCGAGCGCAACGTCGAGGTCATCGTCATGCCCAGTACACCAGCTGGGGTCGATCTTCCCAGCGTATTGCGCTGGCTGGCGGCCCATGAAGTGAACGAAGTGCACGTGGAAGCCGGTGCGCGGCTTTCCGGTGCCCTGCTGGAAGCTGGCTGTATCGATGAATTATTGGTGTACATGGCGCCGCTGTTGCTGGGGAAGGGCAGGGGCATGGCCGAAATGCCATCGGTAGCCAAGCTGGACGCCGCCGAACGCTTTGAGTTCGTTGAGGCTTTGCCGGTCGGAACCGACATGCGCCTGCGCCTGCGACATCCAGGCCATTGGGCTGAACTGGCTCAGGCAGTGGGCAAAATTGCCCAGAACCATATCGCACACTGATCCACATCATCCGAGGAAGTACATGTTTACTGGCATAGTCACGGCCGTCGGCCGCATTACCGAGGTCACTCCGCTCGCACAAGGAAAGGATGCAGGGGTCAGGCTGCGTATTCAGGCTCCCGGGTTTTTGCGCCCGGAGAGCAAATTGGGCGATTCCATCGCTATCCAGGGTGCCTGCATGACGATTGTGGCCATTGAGGACGATGGCTTTAAAGTGGATGTCTCGCGCGAAAGCCTGAACCGCACGGTTGGCCTGCATGCGCCTGGTGATGTGAATCTGGAACATGCCATGCGCCTGGGCGACACCCTGGACGGGCATATGGTGTCGGGCCATGTGGACGGTACCGCCACCGTTACCGCCTTTGAACAGGCGGGGGAATCGTGGAAACTGCAGATTCAGATACCCAGTGAGCTGGGTCGCTACATGGCTTATAAGGGCTCGGTCACCGTCAATGGCGTAAGTCTTACAGTGAACTCCGTGCAAGATAAACCCGAAGGCTGCGAAATCGGCATCAACCTCATCCCGCACACGGTTCAAGTCACCACACTCAAAGGGTTGCAGCCTGGAGCACGGGTGAATATTGAGGTCGACATGATCGCCCGATATTGCGAGCGCCTTCTCGGTGCCCGCTCCGTTACCGCCTGAAATGTCCGGCTTGAGAAAGTTTTTTGCCATGCTATAATGGCTGACTTCGCATGGTTCAACTATGCCTGCCCCTGGGAAACCAACCATGAGGGCGGCATTTTTTTGTGAAACATGTAGTTAGGACAGGTGGCCGAGTGGTTTAAGGCGCACGCCTGGAAAGCGTGTATACGTGAATAGCGTATCGGGGGTTCGAATCCCCCCCTGTCCGCCACCAACCCCCGTTTCATGCAGGTTTCAAAGGGTTGGTAGCTTTTTTCCCCACATTCCCCCCACACTCTTTTAAGCGCTGTGTGCGTTGCACCCATGCAACGGTGACGTGTTTACCTGAGCAACCCCCAAGCAATAAAAAAGCACCTCTGCGAGATGCTTAATGTTTCACTGACCTAGTGCTTGGTCCGGCAATCTATTTGTCATGCCTAGATCATCGTCCGTTGGGCTAAATTTCGGAAGACCACTTATCAGTTGCTGGTGCTTACCTTCGATGTGGGCCCACCGGCACTGTCTGACGGACGGTTGGGGTTCTCTGCTGGTATAGCAGCAAGAAACCCCTTGATAAAGTTCGGTGGGACGGTCACGACAGTATTTCCACGTTTTGCGTTATAGCGCAACTGAAACCCTGACTCCGCCGCACTTTCAAGATACCCGACAGGTAACCTTGCGTGCGTAGTTTCTTTGTATGTGCACGTGCCGCTGGAACAGGCAAAAACCTGGCGATCAACATTTTCTAACTCCAGGGTTCGCCCTCCTTCCATACTGGCGGTTTCATAGAAGGCCCACCCCCCGCCTGTGTATATGAACATGACCGATATACCTGTAACGAGCCCATTTGAGCCTTCGGTTCGAAATAGTCGAACATGATGTGAAGACAATAGGCCGCTTTCTTCCATGTTGGGACTTATATATACGGGGTTCGGGTCGAATTTCGTTTGTTGCTTCACAACTGCCGCGGCTACGCTCGCCGGGTCTTTGTCAGCAAAGTTTGTAGCGCAAGCTGTTAAGGTGCTGGCAGTGATAATCGCCAGTAGCGTATTACGCATGGTGTATGTCCTTCTGATGTCGTGACACCTAAGTGTGTCGGGATGACGCCCCCAATTTCGTAAGGCCGACTCTTAGACTAACCCATAATGAAACAGTTAGTAACTAGTTGGCATGGTGGTTAGGGGATGTTCAACGCGTGGGGTGCTGGCGACCGGCGGTAGATGCTGAACATCCACAGCACTAAATCTCGGCGTCAAGACTTGCCGGATACGAACGGGTGAAGGGCAGGGGATAACAGCCTATTTAATCGTTCGGCCGCATCACGTATGGATCGGCCCCAATCGTCCGAAAGGCGTTTCCCTTCGTCGGGCATGACGTTAACCAAGCTAACAAGAGCGCGCCCCAAAGCGTCGCCCCCCTCGTCCGATACGGGGACGCCATCCCCGCCGGTCTTCAAGAACAGGCTAGCGGCATTCAGTGCGTCACGGGTGACCAGCATTGCCCTTGTGGTGCGAAGGGTTGTAATCCGGTTTACCAATTCTGAAGACTGCCCGTCGTGCTGTTCCAAGGCGGCCGCAGCGCTACGGCACGCGGCTTCGACCCTGTTGATTGCAGCGCATGCGGATGTGGCCGCTTCAGTCACTTTTGCGAGGGCGTGAGCGTGTGCCGGAATTGGCCATCATGCTGGCCAACCGCATGAATGACGAAACAACGGGGCGTTATGCCGATTTCAAGCTAACGGAAGAGGGAAGAGGAGCGTTACGCATTTTTCCTGGCAGCCTGGCTCCATGACTGT
>JAJUFI010000132.1 GCA_029263795.1 Alcaligenaceae bacterium | reverse complement strand
GCCCCGCAACTTGCCGCCCCAGGAACAGGCGCGCTGGATCTGCCGCAACAATCTGGCGACGCTGCGCGACTGCGATCTGGTGGTGGCCAACTTGAATGCCTTTCGTGGCGCAGAGCCGGATTCGGGCACGGTCTTTGAGGTAGGGTATGCCGTGGCCTTGGGCAAGCCGGTGTGGGCCTATACCAGCCGCTCCGATTCCCTGGTCGAGCAGGTAGCTGTACAGCGCCTGCCAGGCGGGCGCGGGCATGTGGACAGCCTTGGCTATTCAGTGGAGGACTTCGGCATGAACCTCAACCTGATGCTGGCGTGTTCGGTGAATGTCGTGGTTGGTACGGTGGAAGACTGTTTGCGTGAGATCGACGCGCATGCCTTGAAAGCATGAGCCTCCCGTGTAGACGGCGCGTGTGGTATCACGCAGCGTCTACCGTTTAACTTCGCCGCTTTAATGGCCGCATATCCAGCATGCCGGGTACGGTGCGCGGGTCCGTGCCCGCGGCGAACAGTTTGTGCTTCTGGATCTTCTGCGTGTCAGTCGTGGGAATACGGTCTGTCAGCCAGACCCAGCCGGGCGCCTTGTAATACGCAAGGCTTTCAAGGCAGAAGTCGAACAGCTCGCGAGCCAGGGCCTCCGAGGCAGCCTGTTGTTCGGCGCTGTTGCGAGGCAAGACGGGAAGGTATTCAGGCTTGATCACAACGCAGGCCAACACCTCTTCTTCGCGTATCTCATCCTTTACGGCCATGACGGCCGCTTGCTCCACCTTGGGGTGCGTCAAAAGATGCGCTTCGACTTCGGCCGCGGCGATATTCTCACCGGCGCGGCGAATTATGTTCTTGCGACGGTCGACAAAGTGCAGCATGCCGTCCTCGGGGTCTCGGAACACGACGTCGCCAGTATGGAACCAGCCACCCTCCCAGGCAGCTTCGGTCGCCTTTTCATCATTCAGATAGCCGAGGAAGAAGTGTTTCCGTGGCTCTTCCTCGGAATACCGGATCACCAGTTCGCCAGGCGTACCGTCAGGCACTTCACGATTGAGGTCGTCGACTACCCGGGCCTCCAACCCAGGAGATGACTTTCCGAAGGCCCGGGTGCCGACCTTCCGAGGGGGAATGTTGTCGTTGAAAGTGCGGACCATTTCGGTCATGCCCCACAGCTCTACTAGTGGGAAGCCGAAACGCGCTTCAAATGCCGCGTGCAACTGCGGCTCGACACCGGCTCCATACCCCAGACGCACACAATGGTTGCGGTCATCTTCGCTGGGGGGCTGATTCATGAGCATGGAGACGATCACACCCAGATAGTGCACGATGGTCGCTTTGGTTTCACGGATTTCTCCCCACCAGCGCGTCGGCCGGAAACGATCGCTCTGGACCTGGCAATTGCCGGTAAGCAGCATGCAGAAGAAGGAGAGAATCGACGCATTCACATGGAATAGCGGCAAGGGGTTATAGAGCCTTTCCTTGCCGACCTGCACTGAAACCAGTCCACCGTGGTTCGCATACCAGGCGCCCGCAGCCAATTCATATTCATGTGACAGCACACAGCCCTTGGGGCGCCCAGTCGTACCAGAGGTGTACAGAATGCTGGCTGGCATCCTCGCATGTACGGGGACATCCTGGCGCGTACCTGAAGCTCGTGGCAGAGCATTGGGGAAGTCGTCGAGTGTCAGAACCGGCGGTTGGTGCGAGGACTGTGACAGCGCCGCTCGCACCAGAGGCAAATGGCTGTTCAGCACAATCAGAAGATCGACCTGCGAATGATCCACGAGATAGGCCAGTTCGCCAGCTTTGTAATCCGGATTGACCGGCACACAGCAGATGCCCAGCGAATTCATCGCTATCTTGTGAAGCATGTGCTCAGGGCGGTTCTCGAGCAGCAGGCCAATACGATGGGGGTAACCATAGCCAGCCTGCCGGTATTGAGCCGCCAGTGCGGCCACGGTATGGCCGGCCTTTTCATAGCTCAGGGTGATGCCTTCCGGATAGTACGCGCGCTCAGGGTTGGACGGCACAATCATTAGCGGATTCGGCCCATATTTGCCCACCGCAGCCTCAAATGCCTGGCCAATGGTTGTATCGTCCGTAATGGGAATCATGTACTTTGCCTCCGTTTTTATTGTGCTGAGCCTGTATCTGTGTGCTGCTCCCATGGCCGATGGGCCGGTGCAGGCAGGGGCGAGACGCCCTGCGATACTGCTGCATCATGTTCAATCTTGAGTGCCTGCTGAAACGCCGGCCGGGATTGCAGAGAACGCCAATAGGCTTGAATCTGTGTTGACGCCTGGGAGAGTAAATCGAGGTGCTCTGCCAGCAGCATCGCATACCCCACAGAGACGTCCGCCATGGTGAAGCGTTGCCCGCACAGGAAAGGCCTGGAGTGCAGGCGACCATCCAGTGCTTTGAGGCGACCCAGGAACCAGCGGGCGTAATCTTCGACAATCTGCGGCGACCGGCGCTCCGGCGCTTCGAAATGGCGGTAGCGCAGCACCAGTGTCTGAGGGAAGGTGAGCGTCGCTTCACCGAAATGCAGGTAGTTCAGATAGTCTGGGTATTCGGGCTCGTCGGGCGTTAGCGCCAGGGTGGAGCCTCCGCCATGGGCTTCGGCCAGATACTGACACATGGCCGCCGATTCAGTCATCAACGTGTTACCCACGCGTAAGGCGGGTACGGTGCCCAGAGGATTGATTTCCAGGTATTCGCGGTGCACCGCTCGCGGCGGGAACGGCACTATGTGCAGCTCGTACTCCATGCCGAGCTCTTCCATGGCCCAGAGCGGGCGGAAGGAACGGGCGCTGACGCTGTGATAAAGCACGGGCTTCATGGCGTGAATTCCCGTGGTTTATGAGCGCTTCCTGAACCCATCATTGTCTCCTTTCTTTGCATAGTTCGCATGCGGCCGTCTTGCGACCCATCTACATTTTTGTGCACATACTAACTTAATCGGCGGGAATACCTCTTCGGAGGTGATCTACGAATAGGCGCGCCGCCGTAGGTAGGGAATCGAGCGAGCGCACACAGATGTCGAGGTGGCGCACGGTCCAGGGCTCTGCAATTGGCAATGGCACGACGTCGAAAATGGCCGCGTATCGGTGGGCGATCCGTTCCGGCATGACGCCCAAGCCGAGCCCGGATTCGACCATCAGACACAAGGTATCGAACCCGGTGACCTGTACCGTCATGTTGACGTTGCGACGTAGAGTGCTGGCCGCGCTGGAAATGATGTGGTTGATGTTGCTTCCGCTGTGCAGGCCGATGAAGTTGTAGGTCAGGATATCCGTCAGTGTGCAGCTGTCCTTCGTGGCAAGGGGGTGGCCGACGGGCACGATCAAAAGCAGTCTGTCTTGCTTGTAGCTCAGCGTTTTGACTCGCTCGTACGCGTAGGAACTGGAGAAAATGCCTATGTCGGCGGCGTTGTCCTGAACGGATTTCAGGATGGTCGGGCTAATCTGTTCTTCGAGGTGAATCTGGACGTCCGGGTACAGGTTGTGGAAGCTCTTGATGTCCTGCGGCAGAAACTGTGTGATGGCGGAGATATTGGCGCACACGCGCACCAGCCCGCGAACGCCGCTCGAGTACTCGGAAATCTGCACGGAGATCTCGTTCAGGTCATGCAGTACTCGCCGTGCCATCGTGATAAGTGCGAGCCCCGCGGACGTCGGAACCACGCCGCGGTTGGTCCTCACTATGAGCACCGATTTAAGGGCAGCTTCCAGGTCGCTGATGCGCTTGCTGATGGCCGCGGCAGCAATATGTTCCTTCTCCGCGGCGCGGGCAATCGTCCCTTCTTCGATCGTGCGAATGAAAAGCTGCAGGGATACGGGATCAAGATTCATCTCTACGCCTTGGGGCAGGTATCACGTCTGCCATCACATTTCACGATGGCAACCTCATAATTTACAGCTGTTGCCTGCCGGTTTGGGCTGATAAATTGATTTTTAGTATTGGGTGACTCCCCAACGAAGCTTGAGCTCCGGCTCGGAATATATCGGCAGGTAACTATGAATTCTTCTGAAACCTTCGATTATGTGATTGTCGGGTCTGGTGCGGCCGGTGCGATCGTTGCGAATCGCCTGAGCGCCACGGACGCCAGTGTTTGCTTGCTTGAGGCGGGCCCTCCAGATAATCACCCTTACCTGCATTTGCCTGCGGGGTTTATCAAGGTCATCTTCAACCCCAAGTACGCTTGGCAGTTCGGGACCGAACCGACAGCACTCACCAACGGTCGCAGCATTCCCATTCCGCAGGGGCGGACCCTTGGCGGCTCAACTTCCATCAATGGTCTGGTTTACAACCGAGGGCAAGCAGCGGATTACGATGAATGGGCGGCGCTGGGCAACCCTGGGTGGGCCTATGCGGATGTGCTGCCGTACTTCAAATCCATGGAGCAGCGCCGTGGGGGCGATGACGCCTACCGCGGTCGCAGCGGCGAGCTGCCCGTCAGCGATATCGACTGGATACACCCCATTTGCGAAGCGTTCATCAACGGTGCTGTCGAATATGGCATGCCGCGTACCGAAGACTATAACGGCGCCTCTCAGGAAGGCGTGGGGTATTTTCAGCGGACGATACACAAGGGATTCCGCATGAGCACGGCGCGAACCTTTTTGCATCCCATACGGCATCGGCGCAATCTGCACATTAAGACCCACGCGCAGGCGACACGCATTCTGTTCGACGGTAAACGTGCGATCGGCGTTGAGTATGCGAATCCCGCCCAGCCATCCCAACGCAAGAGAGTGCTCGCCAACAAAGAAGTCATCATCTCCTGCGGGTCGGTCAACACACCTAAACTGCTCCAACTGTCTGGTCTGGGTCCGGCCAAAATGCTGCAGGAATTGGGTATTCCAGTCGTTCACGACCTTCCGGGTGTGGGTGAAAACCTCAGCGATCACTTCTCAGTACGGGTCGTCGCAAAGGTCAGAAATGAAAAGACCATCAATGAGCTCGCTGTCGGCTTGCGCCTGGGCGGCCAGGTCTTCAACTGGTTGCGGAAAAGGCCGAGCATCCTGGGCTTGAGCCCCTCGCTGGTGCATTGGTTCTGGAAATCTTCGCCCGGCCTGGATCGCGCCGATCTTCAGGGGGTATTCACGCCCGCCAGCTATAAGCAGGGGTATGTGGGTCGCCTGGACAATTTCGCGGGAATGACGGCCGGGGTCTGGCAACATCGACCAAAGAGCCGGGGCCACGTGCGCATCAAGTCTGCCGACCCCTGGGCGCCGCCAGTGGTGCAACCAAACTATCTTGAGCACCCGGACGATCAGCAGGTACTGATTCGCGGCATCAGAATCGCGCGCGACCTGCTTCGCTCAGCTTCGCTTTCCCAGTATTTCGAAGAAGAGACGCTACCGGGAAAGATGTGCGACTCGGATGATGAATTACTGGATTTTGCCAAGCGTATTGGGGTGTCTTCGTATCACCTCAATGGTTCGGCACGCATGGGCCCCTCAAGCGATAAGAATGCGGTGGTGGATCAGGCGCTGCGCGTCCATGGGGTCGAGGGTTTGCGTATCGCTGATTCGTCCGTCATGCCCACCATCCCCTCGGCCAATGTGTGTGCGGCGAGCATGATGATAGGAAATCGGGCAGGACATTTGATCACGGGGCGGCAGCTTTAACCCGACCCGCACAGAAAGGCTGGGAAAGATCGGGCATCACGGAAAGGGAAGGGCAATGACTAAGCCATTGAGTGGAATACGGGTTCTGGAAATGGGCCAGCTGATTGCGGGCCCGTTCGCTGCCAAGATGCTGGCCGAGTTCGGCGCAGAGGTGATTAAGGTGGAGCCCCTTAAGGGCGACCCCCTACGCAAGTGGCGTCTGCTGCATGAAGGTACGTCGGTGTGGTGGGAAGTCCAGTCGCGCAACAAGAAGTCGGTCACGCTCGATCTGCAGCATCCTGATGCACAGGACATCGTCCGCCGCCTGGTGGCCGAGGTCGACGTGGTGATCGAGAACTTCAAACCCGGCACGCTGGAAAAGTGGGGTTTAGGCTGGGAAGATCTGCGAGCCATTAACCCCCGGCTCATCATGTTGCGCGTGTCCGGCTATGGACAAACCGGGCCGTACCGCGATCGCCCCGGATTTGGCGTGATCGGAGAAGCCATGGGGGGGCTGCGTCATCTGTCTGGCGAACCCGGCCGGGCGCCGGTGCGCGTCGGGGTATCAATTGGGGATTCCTTGTCTGCGCTGCATGGCGTGATCGGTGTACTCATGGCCTTGCGTTCTCTTGAACAAAACGGTGGCAAAGGGCAGATGATTGACGTGGCGCTGTACGAGTCAGTCTTCAACATGATGGAGAGCCTGATCCCCGAGTATTCGGTTTTCAACCATGTGCGCCAGCCTGCTGGCAGCAGCCTTCCCGGAATCGCCCCCAGCAATGCGTATCTGTGCCGAGATGGGAAGTATGTCTTGATCGCAGGGAATGGCGACGGGATCTTCAAGCGCCTCATGTACGTCATCGGTCGGCCAGACATGGCTGAGGATCCTGCGCTGCAGAACAATGCCGGCAGGGTGGAGCAGGTGGAAAAAATCGATCAGGCAATCGCCCAATGGACTTCACAACATGAGTTGGATGAAGTTATGGAGGCATTGAACTTGAATCATGTGCCTGTGGGCCATGTCTACGATGCAGAAGATATCGTGCGGGATCCCCACTTCCAGGCCAGGGGCATGATTCTTGACAGCACCTTGCCGGATGGCACCCCGGTCCTGGTGCCAGGCATTGTGCCCAAGCTAAGCGAAACTCCGGGCGAAATCCGTCATAAGGCACCTTTGCTGGGGCAGCATACCGAGGAAGTTCTCAAGAGTCTGGGCATCGACGAATCACGCATTCAGTCCCTGCGCGAGCAGGGCGTAGTTTAAGGGGGCAGGCATGAGCGCACGTAAAGGACGCATATACATTCAGGAAGTCGCACCCCGCGACGGCTTGCAAAACGAAGCGGCATTTGTCGAAACGGTCGACAAGATAGCCCTGATCAACGCCCTGTCCGAATGCGGCTTCACGAAGATTGAATCCACCTCGTTCACATCTCCCAGAGCCATTCCTGCACTTCGGGATGCCGATGCGGTCATG
>JAJUFI010000044.1 GCA_029263795.1 Alcaligenaceae bacterium | reverse complement strand
TATGTCTGAATGTCCCTGTGGCTGACACCTGAAATCCCGCCGGTTTCATTGTGCAGGCAGCGTTGCCGCCGGCAATTCTGCCCCGAGGTCGTGCCGGGCACTTTTTTTTCAGCCAGATCATTGATTGACCAGAAGAAGAAAAACAACGGCCATTCAATGGGTTATGAAAATTATCCGCAGGCTTTCCACAGCCCTGTTAACGATTAATGTTGATAAGGGCATGGCTCAGGCCACGCAACACTTGTCAATGGAATGCAACTTGCTAAACTGCTTTACCCTTATAAGTTTGCAGTCACAAATAAGCGCGGAACATTTTCATGAGTTATGACAAGGAGGCCAAGGAGCTGGCGCGCACTATCGAATGGCGCGTAGTCGCCTATGACAATCTGCCGCAGCACGGCGGCTGCGTCCTGTATCTCGAAGCGCCCGTCAAGCGCATCAATATTGAAATCGGTGCTCTGGACCGTGGAGCGGAAGAGTTGGCTGGCTTCATACGCGACACAATACGAGCCGCCAAAGGGCAGGTCGCCAGCATAGCTGTGGGCGTTAGAGATGGCGAACTCGCAGTCTTGTAGGCCCGTACCCTGTATTTCTGAGACAACAGAATCTGGGTCCAGCCGCAATGTGCTTAGGTTTGGGGGCAGCTTGCTGATTGCAGCTGCCCCAATTCATGCCTTCGTCAGTCATTCAGCAAGGGTGCGCTGTGACTGTCTATGCTGATGTATACGTCTGTACCTGGGCCATGCGGCGGGGCCCCTGTGGTGTGCAGCGTATCCACGATGATCTGGCCGTCGGGCGTATCCACCAGATAACGGATCTGGCTGCCCAGGAACTCCCTGTGGGCAACCGTTCCCGGGATATCGCCCGACCCGGTAGTGAGTCGTATATTCTGGGGCCGCAACACAATACGGCTTGCATTGGGAACGGGGCTGGCGATAGGCAGCCGCTGACCCCCGGCCGTCACAAATGCATTTCCCTCGACATGTCCCTTGAGAATGTTGGCGGTTCCCAGGAAGCCCGCCACAAACGCGTTGGCGGGGCTGTCATACAGTTCCTGAGGAGTGCCGATCTGCTGAATCACTCCTTTGTCCAACACTGCCATACGGTCTGAAGTGGTATTCGCCTCTTCCTGATCGTGCGTCACAAAAATTGTCGTCAGCCCCAGCTTGCGCTGCAAAGTGAGCAGCTCGCGGCGCATCTGGACACGTAGGGCGGCATCCAAGTTCGATAACGGTTCATCCAGCAACAGCACCTGTGGCTCAATGGCGATAGTCCGGGCCAGGGCCACACGCTGCTGCTGTCCACCCGAAAGTTGTGCGGGCATACGGTCCGCCAGATGCAGTAACCCCACAGTCTCGAGCGCCGCCTCGACTTTGGGGCCGATCTCGCTCTTGGGCACTTTTCTCTCTTCCAGGCCGAAGGCGACATTCTTGCGCACTGACATGTGTGGCCACAAGGCATAGGACTGGAACACCATCCCCACATTGCGCTTCCAGGGGGGCAGGGAGGCGACATCCTGGTCGCCAATCATGATTCTGCCCTTGGGTGTCGGACCAAAGCCGGCAATGGCGCGCAACAGCGTGGATTTCCCGGAACCCGAGGGCCCCAGGAAAGCGAAGAACTCGCCGGGTTCGATCACCATGTCTATACCTTGTAGAACCTTCGTGTCACCGAAGGAAAGGTGCAGATCCTCGATTCGAATCCCTACTTTTTTCTGACTCATTCAATGTCTCCGAAACTTAGTGCTGTTCGCCGACGGAAGCCTGACGTGCGCGCTCACGTTCAATGATGCGCTGCGAGAGGTAGGTGCCCAGGGCCACGATGACGACGGCAAGAATGCCTAGTGCCGCGCCAGGGCCGCGCCCGGCAGGCGACTGCATGTATAGGTAAATACCGTAGGCCAGTGGCGCATCCGAGGAGCGCGCGACCAGCATGATGGTTGCAGAAAGTTCCACAGCTGCCGTGGCGAAACTCGTCACGAACCCCGCCAGAATTCCTCCGCTCATTAGGGGCACGACAATGCGGCGTATCGTGCTGGTGCGCGAGGCGCCGAGACTTTCCGCAGCCTCCTCCAGAGACAGCGCCACCTGCTGAAGCGCAGCCATACAGGCGCGCAGAGCGTAGGGCAGGCGCCGTATTGCAAGCGCGATGATGATGACGCCCCAGAAACTGGACATTTGGCCCAGGCCAAAGGGCAGCTCAACGCTGTGGAACATCCGCAGATAGCCAATGCCCAGCACCACCCCAGGAACCGCCAGCGCCGCCGTGGCCATGTAGTCCAGCCACTTGCGGCCGGCCAGTTTGGTGCGGATCACTATGTAGGCGATGGCGGTGCCCAGGACTACATCCAGGACGGCAGCTGTGCCGGCGTAAGCCAAGGTATTCCAGACATATTGCGAAGACTGGGTGAAGATGGTCCCGAAATGCTGTACCGTGAAACCGTCAGGGAGCGGAGAAAACGACCAGATTGTGCCGAAAGCCAGCAGCAACAGGCCCAGGTGAGGAGACAGGACCAGGGCCAGAATTAGCAGAATGACGGCCCAGGCAAGCACTTTTTCGCGCGGCTTCAGGTCGCGGCGCGAGAGGCCTCCGCCACCTTTCTGAACGGTGGCGTAATCCTTGCCGCGCATGAACAGGAAGGAGGCCCAGAGCGAGAACACCGAAAACGCCACTAGGATGAAGGAAATCACATAACCCATGGGGTCATTGATGCCGACGCCAGTGATGCGCAGATAGGCTTGTGGGGCCAACATGTTGTTGACGTTCAGCAGCAGGGGAGTGCCCAGGTCGTCGAACACCTTGATGAACACCAGGGCAGCACCGGCCAGATAACCCGGCATTGCCAGTGGAAAGACGATGCGGCGGAACATCCGCATTCCGTAAGAGCCGAGGTTTTGGGCGGCTTCTTCCATGGAGCGGTCGATGTTGCGCAGGCTGGCCGACAGGTTGATGAGGATGAACGGGAAGTAATGGATGGACTGCACCAGAATGACCCCGTTCAAACCCTCCATGAACGGTATCCGGAAACCGAAATATTCGTTCAACAGCAGGTTGATCGAACCATTGCGGCCGAATAGCAGCGACATGGCGACCGCACCCACGAACGGTGGCATGATCAAGGGAATGATGCCCAGCGCCTGAATGGTGGCGGTACCCGCGAAATTGAAGCGGGTAGTGATGTAGGCCAGCGGCAAGGCGATGGCTGTCGCCACGACCACAGACATGGCCGACACGTAGAAAGAGTTTACGAAGCTTTCGCGAAACAGCGTCGTGTTGAAGAAGTCCTGAAAATTCTGAAACGTGAAAACGCCGGTACGGGCATCCAGAAAGGCCACGTAAATCACCTGCGCCACAGGCAGGATCAGAAAGGCCAACAGGAAGATCGCGATCAGGATACCGGCCACTGCGGCGCCCGACAGGCGCGGAAACAGTGTGTAGCTGCGCGTGGCAGTGCCCTGGGGAATGGTGGAATCCGTCATACTTGTCCTCTGAGGATCTGGCAGGCGCGGACGGGGGCAGTGTACCCACGCCCGTGAAACACTGAAGTTGCGGCGGCAGACCGCACCCGGATACTTGACTTGCCCAGGTGCGAATGTCTGCTGCCGGTTTCAGGCTTCCTTGAGGTGCCGAATCAAAGTGCGGCTGCCTTGTTGGCCAGATCGCGGGCCTTGCGGTAGTTTTCCACCGCAAATGTGTCCCATTGTTGCTCGATCTCTGCCTGACGACCTGCCACCTTGGTGTCAGGCTTGGTGCGGGAGGTGGTAAAGGCCTGCGTGAAGGACGGGTCAAGCGATTGCTCTTCCGTGATCGGCATGGCTTCGATAAGCTGACGGGCTTGGGAAATCAGCTCGGCCGCTTCCGAGTTCTTGCTCTTGGCATAAGCTGCCTCGGCCTTGTGGACTGCGGCAACTGCAGCGCGCAGGTCGTCGAGACGATAGGTCACCAACACGTCAAAGAGCGAGTTCACCAGGTTGTACCGGGCACCGGATTTGTCGACGTCAAACTGAATGGCGCCCGGAGCGAAGTCCTTGTCAAACGGGTTCGGGAAACCTTCCGGCGCATCTTTGTAAACTTCGGGGTTGATCGGCAGACGCATGATGGCCGGGTTCAGCAGAACTTTCTGGCCTTCGATCGACAGCAGATACTCCACGAATTTCTTCGCGCCTTCCAGGTTCGGGGCATTCTTGATGATGCCGATATTGGCCGGCACAATTGCTGTAACGCTGGGGTAGACGAGTTCGACGGGGAAGCCGGATGCCTTGGACGCCAGGCCGAAGAAGTCGATCACGATGCCAAATCCGGTGGAACCTGAATTGACGGCATCAGGCACCCCGAAACTGCGCTCGGTAACGGTGTTCATGTTGCCGGAGATCCACTTCCAGGTTGCCCAACCCTTTTCCCAGCCTTCACCCTGAAGCAGGGTTTCGATCGTCAGGTGCGTGGTACCGGAACGGGAAGGTGCCGCCATGGCCACGTGGCCGTTGTATTCAGGACGCTTGAGGTCGTCCCACTCCTTGGCCACCGGCAGGTCATTGGCCTTGATGTACCGGGTGTTGTACATGATGCCGTAACCCGACGCTGCAAAGCCGAAGTAATTGCCCTCAGGGTCGTTGATTGGGTAGCCGCCGATGGTGTCGGGGATTCCCTGGGCATTGATCTGCACTTTTTCGAGCAGGCCTTCCGCCTTCAGGACTTCAAACGCATCCGGAGCGGAAGCCCACATCAGGTCCACCGTGTTGGCGTTGCGCGTTTCCTTCAGGTGGGACACGGCTGCGTTGGTGTTGCGGCTGACCACTTCCAGCGTGGTGCCGGGATGTGCTTTCTCGAAGGCCGCCTTGAAAGGGTCGGTCATATCGCGCGGGAACGATGTCACCACGGTCACCGTGTCGGCAAAGGCCATAGCCGACGACATAAGCAGGGCGGCTGCAGCCGCGCTGAGTGCGAAAGTTTTTTTCATGAACTCCTCCCGTTCTGTAGGAACTGTTTTGAGTACAGGGGTTAGGGCGCGACAGATCCCGCCGCGTCACCGACAGTACGGGCGAACTATGCATTACTACTGAAAATGATGCAAGTGATTGTTTTAAAACAAGAAAAACGTGTCAAGCATGACACGTGGCATGTGTCATTACTGACTCATTCCGCGGGGTTCAACATTCCGTGATGGCGCAGGCGCAGGTAGAGCCGCTTGCGAGGAATCCCCAGAAGCTTGGCTGCCTCGGTCTTCCTTCCGCCCGTTTCCATCAGTGCCGCCCGAAGCAGGCGGGCCTCGAACTCTTCCATAGCCGCGTCGAAGTCCGGTCGCACTTCTGCGCCTGGCTGTTCGCCTTCTTGTGGAAGGCCTGGGTCCAGGCCGATGACCAGACGCTCGGCCAGATTGCGGGCCTCGCGGACATTGCCCGGCCATACATGCCAGGCAATGCGGCGGCGCAAAGCCTCGTCGATGTGGACCTTGGGCAGCCCGTGCCGGGCGGCGGCCTCGGCGGCAAAATGGGTAACCAGCAGTTCAGCGTCTCCGCCGCGTTCGCGCAGGGGAGGCAGCTGCAGTACCGCATTGAACCGGTGGTAGAGGTCCGCCCGCAGCCTTCCTTCGGCCAGCAGGGTGTCGGGCGACCCTTTCACACTGCCCAGAACACGCAGTTCCACCTGACGGGGTGCCTCGCCCAGAGGCGTGATCTCGCGCACATCGAGAACCCGCAACAGCCTCGCCTGGAGCGCTTCGGTCATGGATTCCAGTTCATCCAGATACAGGGTTCCGCCTTCGGCACGGGCAATCAGCCCTGGGCTGTCACCGGAGCCGAACAGCTCGCGATCCACCTGTTCAGCGCTCAAGGCACCGCAATTGACCGCTATGAAAGGGCTGTCAGCCCCACAGGAAAGGTCGTGCAGTACCCGCGCAACCAGTTCCTTTCCGGTGCCAGTTTCACCCGCAATGAGCAGATCCACTTTCAAGCCGGACAAGGTCCGCAGCTTGTGGCGCAATTGCTCCATGGCGGCACAACGGCCAATCAGGCGTTTTTCCGGCGCGCCGCCCCGGTCCAGCCGGTCACGCAAGCGCAGATTTTCCAGCTGCAGGCTGCGCATGGCCTGAGCCCGCCGGAGAACGTCGAGCATGAGCATGGGAGGGCAGGGTTTCTCCAGAAAGTCGTGTGCACCTGCCCGCATGGCACGTATCGCTGCGGGAACGTCCCCGTGCGCGGTAATGAGTATGAAGGGGACGTCGGGAGCTCGTTCCCGCACCTGATCGAGGAAGTCCAGTCCCGACATGCCGGGCATGCGCAGATCGGAAAGAATCACGCCCGGGAAATCCGGCCGAAGTGCAGCGAGTGCCGGCACGGCCGCGGCGAACTGCAATACCCGGAAACCGGCAAGTTCCAGAGTTTCTACAGTTGCCTGGCGTAAATCGGCGTCATCCTCCACAAGCATGACCTGGGGCTGATCACTCACTGATATCCTCCTTCCAGCGATTCACGCGCAACCGTACCATAGCTCCGCCTTCGGGGTGCTGCTCGATCTCGAGATGGCCACCCATGTCCTGCATGACATTGAATGCGATGGATAGACCGAGTCCCAGCCCCTTACCAGGGTCCTTGGTGGTGACAAACGGGTCGGTCAGTTCCTGCCCGCTCAGTCCACCCAGGCCCACACCATTGTCTCGGATGCACACAGTGACGGGGTCATTCCCGTCATGTTCTATGTGGAGCTGACCGGGCTCCCTCGGGTTCTCACGGGCGGCAATCGCATCCAGGGCGTTGGCCAGAATATTGAGAAACACCTGTTCCAGCAGAATTTCGTCACCTGCCACTCGCAAGTCGTCGAAGGGCGTACAGTGAACCGAGACGCTTTCGTCCTGCAGTCGGTGTTCCAGCAATTCCAGGGCCGCTTGCAAAGGTTCATTCAGATTCACGCAGCTATTGCGATGTGCGGAGCGTCGGGCGATGCGACGCAGGTGGCTGATGGTGCGATTGATGCGTTCCAGCAGGGCCTCGATGCGTTCTATGGAGGGCCGTGACTCGGGAATTGCCGCTGCAAGGTTGTGCAGCCGATGTCCGATCGCTGCCAGCGGTTGATTTATTTCATGGCTGATCGCGGCAGACATCTGCCCGAGCGCGGCCATCTTTCCTGCCTGCACGAGATCACGCTGGGTGCGCTCCAGCCGATCCATGGCTTGTTGTCGTTCACGCACCGAACGTCGGAAAACATCGACTGCCAAGGCCATGTCGGCGATCTCGTCGCCATCACGGGCAAGCTCGGCAACGGTGGTTGGCTCAGCTTTAACGGGCGGGGAAAGGTCGCCTTTTGCGATACGGCGCAAATCGGCCGAAAGCGCCTCGATGCGCACGAGAATTCGCCTGTGTACGAACAGGGCCAGAACTGCGGCCGTGGCCAGGGCACCGAGCAGGGTAACCAGGCCCAGCCACAGGGAACCCTGCCGGATGGCCGCCGCCGCAGCGTCAGCGCTGCGCTGTGCTCCAATTCGTTCAGCCCGGCCCAGATCGGTAAGGGCGGCCTGCATTTCCGCGAGACTCGCTTGTGCCGTGTGAAGCTTCTCCACGGCTGCACGGTGCAGGGCCAGACGCCCGGCATGCTGGGTGAAAACGTTTCCTTCGTCGTTCGCAAGGGCCTTGAGGCGTTCCAGGGCGGCGACAAGCAGCCCCACATCTGTACGAACCGGCAGGTTGAGCTGGGCGAGGGCGAGATTGTCCAGGGTGTCGCGCCCGAGGCCGCGAGTTTGTTCCAGCATGTTCAGATTGTCGGCGGAGCGCGCCTGTAGCAGCAAAGCGGTCAGCGTGGCCGCCTCAGCCCCTATCTTCTGAATGCGGTCGCGCAACAGCCAGTCTTGCGAGAGCGACTGTTCTGCCACGGCCCGGTCCGCCGGGTCATTTCCACTGACCAGGGTGGCCAGCTGGGTGTCCATGTTGAAGGAAAGATCACTCAGTATGCCCTGTACCTGGTCCTGGACATCCGTATGGATCCAGCGCAGCTCAATATTCATGCGCGCTTCAGCCTCGGCAAGGCGAGCGAGCTCGGCACTGATCTGGCTGAATTCGAGCAGGGCGCCGCGCAGGTCCCGTTCTGCCGCCTCAATGGCGGTGCGCGTTGCCGCACGTTCCGGCGCCACCAGCAGGACAGGGGAGCGCAGCACCGCTTCCACGCCAAGTGCTGCGTGGTCGATGGCCCGCTTCATGGACACGGCAGGCATGACTGGCTCCGCCACCAACTGCATGGCCAGGGCAGCCAGCTGACTCGTGGCTTCTGCCAGTTCTCCCGCCAGGGCAACAGCGGGGATGCGGTCCCGCGCAAGTGAGCGAAAGTCGCGCTCCGCCCTAAGCATCACGGCCATTCCCACGCCCAGTACAGCAGTGGCTATCAGGGTCACCACCACCAGGGCGGCGACCAAGCGCCCTCGAATGCTTGTGGGCCAGCGCATCATGGCTGCTCCAGGCGTCGGATAAGGGCTTCTGCATCCCGCAGAATCGCGTGTGAACGGGCAGACCACTCGAGCAGGGTGGCACGATCTTTCAGTGTGCTGCGTGCCTGATGTTCGGTCAGAGGCATCCAGGTCAGAAGCCGGCGAATTCGCCGGGTTTCAGCTGGAGCGGCATGCTGAAGCGTACGCAGCCGTCTCCACAGCTCACGCCGCAGAAGCAGATCGCGCGCTACGAAGGCTTCGAAGATCTGATTCACTTCCCAATAGCGGCGAGCCGCCAATTGGGGGTCGTAGCGGGACCAACTGAAGTTGAGGGCAGCGCGCACCTCAGGATGGAGGGATTCTTCAAGCTCGGCCCTCACACGCGGGTGAATTGGTATGCGCCGGATGTCGGAGCGAAGCAAAATGCGCTGGCCTTGCTCGGACAGAAGGAATTTGATGAAGGCTTTGGCAAGTTCGGGCTGAGCACCACCCTGCAGTGCAGCGATACGCGCCGGAATCATGATGACCGGGCGCCCGTAGCGAAACACCAAACCGTTATTGCTACGCGTCAGGGCAAGGAAATCAATACTGAGGCCGACTTTGAAGTCACCTTTTTCCACCCCTTCCAATACTCCGAAACTGCGGGCAGAAATGGTGTTGAGCTGGCCGGCAAGTTCCAGCACCCATGCCCAGCCAGCCTGCCAACCGCGGTCTTGCAGAATGGTTTCGATCAACGAATGCATGGTGCCGGATCGCATGGGGTGGGACATGGCAATGCCCTGAGCATATTCGGGATGCAGCAGGTCATTCCAGTCCTGTGGCACTGGGAACTCTCCGGCAGCCGTACGAGCCGCTTTCCAGGTCCAGCCTACTGCCGACCAGGCAAAGTCGACGTAAGGGCCGTAGCCAAGATCGACTACACGACCACCGTGTTCCAGAACGACAAACGCCTCTGGCGCAGACGCCCAGAAAAGGTCGAACTGCCTGTCGTTGCCGGCAAGCATTTCGTCCAGCGCAGCGTTGGTGTTCTTGTTGAGCACCCGAATTTTGACCGCGGGGTGCTGCTCCTGGAAGGCTTCCACCACCGGAGCAACGACGTCATCCTGGTAAGAAGTGAGGATGCGTAGTTCCTGTGCCGCCAGGATTGGCGAGAAAAGGAGCATCAGCCCTGCCAAAGGCAGCAGCAGAAGTTGGATGGCCCCGCGCCACGCAATGCTGTGATACGTTAAAAGCCGCATTGTTTTCCCCGCCCGGCAACTGTGTGTGTTGCAAAGGCTGAATACAGTCGGCGTGTCACACCGGCACTGATCAAGCACCGGGTTTTACCACATGTTCAGTAGCGCTGATGGAGCCACCAAAGAAGCAGGGCAAGAACCAACCCTGCGCCTACGAAGATAAGGGGGGCATATGATTGTGACATGATGTGACATGATGCACCAATTATGCCCCGCTAGCAAGCAAAACGTAACTAAATTCGACAACCGTATGGCTGTTACATTGAGTAAGGGCGTTGTGGTGTTTTTGTCACTTTCATGACCAAAGAACCTCGATTCCCTTTGCTTCAAGCGCTTACGCGATATGTCCGAGGGTTATCCCTAGGGTTATGCACACAGAACGTGGATAACTTTGAGAAGGCCGAGCGTCAAAAATTGGTCAGAAGCGGTAATGCAGGCCCGCCACAAACAAGTTGTATTTCTGGCGCCCCATGTCCACGCGCCAATCTTTGGTGGGCAGGTGCAAACCAGGGTAGTCCGTTGCGCCGAAGGTATAGCGTGTGGAGTTGATGCTGAGGTAACGGTATTCCGTGAACAGCTGCAATTGCTTGTTCAAGTGCATCTTGAAGCCTGCCCGCAGTTGCACCGCAAATGCCGTGTCCGAAGCGTCGGGGTCGCTATTGAAGTGATTAATGCCGGGCTCCATGGGGTTGAAAGAATCTGCGCGCTTGATGGAAACACGCGCTACGCCCGCCCCCAGCCCCAGATAAGGCGAAAATTTGTCAGAGTAGGGTGTGTCGAAGGTAAGGATGGCATTGGCCAGAAGCAGACCCGCCTGTGTTGGCACCGTGACATATTGCGTACCGAGGGCTTGTGGCCGTACAGGCATCACCCCGGTGGGGGAATGCTTGCCAATGTATATGCCCTCCAGTTCCAAGGCGGGGCGCACTGACCATGCGTCTCCCAAGGCCTTTGCGCCCCATTCATAGCCGAGTTGTGCCCCGCCCAGCCCGACACGTGTGCTGCTTTCGGTGGAACCTTTGGCATGGATCGGGAGCGAAATGCGCTCGTTGATGAGCACAGCGCCACGCTGCTGCAGACTGGTCGCTATCGATGCCCCCGTTCCGCCAAAGGCCCCCACATAAAAACCGGGCGAGGGGCCAGAATCAGCGAGACTGAGTGGTGAGATTGCACAGAGGCACAGCGCCATAGCCGTCGAAGTAAGTCGCATCTTGTCTCCTCCTTTTGTATTTCCGATAGTTTAGGTGTTAATGATTATTGTGGGGAACGCGCCCCGAACAATATCCGACTTCCAGTCTCACAAGCGTTTCTGTAGAGTCGGAATCGATTTTGAAAGGACGAGCAAATGAGCAATGGGACACTTGCCGGGCCCGACGGTCGCCCGCGGTGCCGCTGGTGCCTGGCCACGCCGCAGTACCGGCAGTATCACGATACCGAATGGGGCTTTCCCGTCGGAGACGACCAACGCATGTTTGAGAAACTCTGTCTGGAAGGATTTCAGTCCGGCTTGAGCTGGCGCACCGTACTCGAGAAACGGGACAACTTCCGCGAGGCGTTCGAAGGTTTCGATATCGCACGAGTGGCCGCGTTTACCGAGGCCGACATTGACCGCCTTCTGCAGAACCCCGGCATCATCCGGCATCGCGGCAAGATTTCAGCAGCCATCAACAACGCCCGACGGGCGCTCGAGCTTAGGGAGAAGGAAGGGTCGCTCGCTGCGTTTCTGTGGCGTTACGAGCCTCGGCCCCACACTGCATGGGAACCGGCTGCAGTCACGACATGTGTCGAATCACATGCCCTATCGCGCGAATTGAAGAAACGCGGTTGGCAGTTTGTAGGGCCGACTACGCTGTATTCCTTCATGCAGTCCATGGGAATGGTGAATGACCACGCAGAAGGTTGTTTTGTGCGTGAAGATGTGGAACGAGCGCGGGATAAATTTTCCCGCCCGGCAAGGTGAGGGGCTTGCAACGGGCTGGCGTCAACTTCAGCGCACCAGCCGGCAGTGCCAGGGCTGGCACCCGGCCCCTCATAGGGGTTTTCAGGCCAAGCCCAGCAGGATGACGCCAGCAATCAGAATCGCGCAGCCCAGGAGCCGCCCCGGGCCGACTTTTTCCCGTAGGATGAACATGCCCATCAGCGCACCGACCATCATGGACATTTCACGGGCGGGTGCCGTCAGGCTGAGAGGAGCGCCCATACGTAGGGCCAGCAATACCAGAATGTAGGACATGGGCGACAGCATGCCCACGGCGATGGCCAGCCACCAATGTTTCTTCATGCGCTCGTGCGCGCTGTGGCGGTTTCTGAGCATCCAGGGAAAGAGGGTGGCTACCCGCAGAAAATTGGAACACCAGTCCAGCACGACGGGGTGAATTCCCAATACCTTGACTCCGTATGCATCCACCACGGTGTAGCCGGCAATCGCCCCACCTGTGACAGTGCCCCAGCGCACTCCGGTGCGTGCTTCAGGTTGCCGGAACTTGGCAAGATTACCCTGGGTGGAAATCAGCACAATTCCCGAAACAATGGCGATCAGCCCCAATACTCCGTAGGTGCTGGGAGTTTCGCCCAGGAGCAGGAATGCCCCGATGGTCGAAAGCATGGGGCCGGTTCCCCGGGCGATGGGATAGACGACCGAAAGGTCGGCAACCTGATAGCCGCGCTGCAGGAACAGGCTGTAGGCCAAATGCAGAAGCCCGCTGGCGACCAGACAGAGGAAGACGGCCAGACTGGGGGTGAATCTGCCATCCAGCACCAGCCATACTGCCCATGGAAGATATGTCAGGCACGAGATGGCGCTGTAGTAGAAGACGAAGGCCGGGCCGGCATGGGCAGCCCGCTTGGCAAGCAAATTCCAGGAGGCGTGTATGAACGCAGCCAGAACAATCAAAAACAGCGCTGTGTAGGACAAGATCCACTTCCCTGAATAGCGTGGAGTAGCGGCAGTTCGAATTCACTCTGCCTTGCGAAACGTGAAGTTTATACGTTGTTGCCCCAGCAGCGGATGTGGGGGCCCCTTGATCGGAAGAATGCCGTGATAACGCAGGCGATCCACACCACCCCACACCACGACGTCACCATGGTGCAGCACGGCGCGTCCCGCCGGTTCATTGCGCCTGAGGCCGCCAAAGAGGAAAGTAGCACTCATTCCCAGGGACACTGAAACAATGGGCGCGCCGAGATCGCGTTCGTTACGGTCCTGATGCAGACCCATGCGCGCGCCCGGCAGGTAACGGTTCACCAGACAGGCATCGGGCTCAAAACCTGGAAAACCAGCTTTCTCCGCCGCGGAACGTGCCAGGCGCACAAAGCAGTCCGGCATGATGGGCCAGGGAGCTCCCGTAAGGGGGTCAGCACGCGCATAGCGGTAGCCATGAACATCGGACACCCAGCCCAGCCTGCCGCAGTTGCTCAGGGCAACCGACATCTTGCGCCCACCGGGAGTCAGCATCTGGCGGAAGGGAGAGGTTTTCGTCACAGCATCCAGCGCCGGCAGGATTTCCGGAACAAGTGGCAGCGCAAATCCGCGCAGCAGCACGGCCTGCGGGCCGAGGGGAAGCGGCTGGAGTGATTCTTCTTCAGAGAAGAGGTTGAGCGAGGTCATGAAAGCTCGGCTGTGGAGAAATGAGGTGTAAGTAAAGGCGTGGCGTTTTTCCAGTTTAAGGGGCTGGCGATCATTTCGTCCGTCTCGGCATTCGCGAATTGGCCGGGTCTCCCTTGAGCGGCACACTGCTGCTCAAACGGAGGAACAGAGATGATGAACAAAGACAGAAAGCAGTCCGGGCAGGGTATGACGGAGTACATCATTGTTCCTGAAAGCCTTTATTCATGCGGGTTTCAGGACGTCACTGTCTAAGAATCTAAGAACTGTCTAAAACTCATTGTCAAAAACTGTGTTTCTATCCAGCCTTTTTCTTGACCACCGACGCAGGCCCGGAAACTACCTTTGCACTCTTGTCGCGCAAGTAAATCTGCGTCGTTCGTCGGTCTGTATGGCCGAGCAGGGCGGTAGGGTCAGCGCCCTGGCGCTCGGCCTCGGTGCCGGCCATGGCGCGCAGGTCGTGCAGCGTCACATCGTCTAGGCCAGCTTTGCGGGCAGCCTCTTTGAAGTAGCGCCAGACGTTGCTGTGCTTTCGCATCGTGCCAGCTCGCCCAGACAGCAGGTAGCGTAGCGATTTAATCTTGTAGTTCGCATCCTTGGCCCGCTCTACGACAGCCAGCAATTCCGGCGTCCAAGCAACGATCAGCTTTTTGCCGGTCTTTTGCTGCTCGATAAATATTCCCTCGTCAGTCAGATGGCTGTACTCGATCTTGAGTACATCGCCTATCCGCTGGCCCGTCAGGTAGCACAGGTCCATAATGATCTGAAGCCAGGGTGCACAGCGGCTGTAAATGGCGACGTATTCGTCCGGAGTAATAAGTCGGTCACGCGGCTTCTGGGCGAAGCGCTTGACGCTGACGGTAGGGTCTACCTGTACTAGGCCCCTATCCAGCGCCCACATGTAGGTAAGGCGTAGGACCGTCAGCATCCGGTTTGCGATTGTCTTGCGGTCGCTAAAGGCGTCCATCATCTGAACAATGTCACCGTGGCGCACTTGTTCCGGCCTGAATTCCGAAAAAACTTCCTTCAAGAGCTTGCTGCAATAGATGTATTGCTTCTTGGTGCTCTCAGACTTTCCCTCCAGAATGGCCGGCAAAGCTTTGTCGATCAGTGCTGACAGCCCATCTTCTGGCAGCGCCATGATAGATGCGTACTCTATCAGGGCAGAGTGCAGGTCTGAACCGAGTCGCTGCCATTTACCTTCCTTGACTAGATAGTAGGCGCCGTGCTTGAGGTAAACGCAAGGAGGGAGATGACGATCCTTTTTTCGTGGACGCATGGCCGAACGATGCCTCCATAGCAACAGTCAAAACGGCCAGAGTGCCGTCCGGACGAATTTTGAACGGAATGCCCATTTGTCGCAGGGCCTCGCATTGGGCTTGACGCCTGACCTTGCCCGTCAGCTTGGTAACATCCTCGGGCGTGAGAAACATATCCTACTCCCAAAAAACTAGCGCCCACTCGGGGCGCTCAGCTTCCAGTCTTCTGCCGTCACGCTCAGGACGGCGGCGACGCGGTCGGTCATGGTGCTCCTTTGCCGTAGCGGGCGAGTAGGGCTTTTCGATACTGGCCGACGGATTGAAACGTCGCGGCGTATGCGTCATCTGCGATCAGGTCGCGCATGCTCGGCACCTTCACCGGCTCGGCGGGTTGTGAATCACAATCCCCGTTTTCTGATCCACAAGCGGGTTTGTCGCTCATAAGTGATGCACAAGGCTCGGCGGGTTGTGGGGTGGTGTAGAGTGGCACCGTGTAGTGCTTGCTATAAAGGTCAAGCCGAGACTCCTTCAGCTGTGCGCTTATCGGTTCGCGCTCATCTGGTGTGGTCCACGCCACCGGCTCTCCAAGGGTGTGAGTTGAATTCACACCCCTGCTAGGCTCAATTGGCTGCGGGGCGGCGTATACGGCCACGGCACCGGGAAAACCGTTCGGGTATGCCTTCAAACTACGCTCTAATTCCCACGGGTAGAAGTACCCGACCGGCTCACCCCCGCGCTTGCGGTCGGCTTCGATGGCGGCGCGGATGATCTCTTCCATGCGCTCCCGCTTGATCGTGGCGACCGTCACCGGAACACTATTGCCGCTGCGGAACTCGGCGGGCAGTTCAATGTCGTGTGTGGTCATGTCTTATCCGTTAAAAGGCAAAAGATCAGAACACCAAGAAACACGAGGATAGGCAGAGTCCCAACGTACAGACCGATAAGACTTGCCTCACGCCAAGGTAATTTGGTGTGTATCCAAGGAATGAAAAAAACCGATGAAACCGGCGTCCAAAATAGAAGCTGAACGATTGTGGTAATGGCCGCGCCTCTTATGAATACCTTGCCCATGCTCATTCCCCTTCCCCCTCAGCGCGTCGGGCGTGGTCGATGCTTTGCTCAGACGGCCCGACTAGATAAGCCAGCCATATAGCGGCGTTCACCAGACCCTCGGTTTCCTTGTTAGTGCCGTACAGTATTTCGATCTCCCTGGCTCGAACGAACATATCTCGCGCCGCTGCCTGTAGCCTTTCAGCGTCCTGCGATTGCAGGGCGTCTGTGCTGGTGATCCGCTGGCTGCTTACGCCACCAGCGCCAACGGCTTCCATTTCCAGCTTCAGTTGGCGGTTTTCGTCGCGTAGTGCTGCGTTCGTTTCTTCTAGCTGCTCGATGGTTTCTTCGTGCTCGGTAAGTTGCTGGCGTAGGGCTGCCACTTCGGCGTTGGCGACTTCCAGCAGCATCAGAGCCTCGTCGGCGCTTAGCTGGTCTTTCATTCGGATTTGCATAATTCCTCCTTAAACCCAACCTGCTTAACGCCAGTTGAGCCGTTGTAGTTTCCGACACTGCGGTACGAGCGTTCCGCGCTCACCACCTCCCCACGCAAAAACACCAACTGCCCGATCTTGTCGCCAGGGCGTAGGTGGATGCTGTGGAACTGCGTCATGTTCTTGAACTCCAGCGTCAGGCTGCCGTGAAAGCCAGGGTCAACCCACCCGGCGTCCATGTGCTCCAGACCGATACGGCCCATGCTCGACTTGATGCGGAAAAGGGCGGCAAGGTTATCCGGGAAGTTGCAGATTTCGATGGTGTGGGCAAGGAAGAACTGGCCGGGGTGAATAACGATGCCTTCGTCTGGTAGGTTGACTGTTTTCATCGTCAGCGGATGGCGCTTGCGATAGTCGATCACGACTCCAGGTGCCGGCTCGACTTCCATCATGACCTCCCGGCCAAGGCGAACATCCAGGCTGGCGGCGTTGATGCAGTCACGCTCGACCTGCTTCATGGCTCCCTGCTCGATTAGGGCTTCGATTTGCGAGTAGTTCAGATACA
This sequence comes from Alcaligenaceae bacterium, assembly GCA_029263795.1. Classification (GTDB taxonomy): domain Bacteria; phylum Pseudomonadota; class Gammaproteobacteria; order Burkholderiales; family Burkholderiaceae_B; genus Yanghanlia. The sequence goes on along the minus strand of JAJUFI010000044.1, from coordinate 1,629 downwards.
CGTTTGCTCCTGTGTCCTTCTATGATTTCGATGGCTTGTTCGCGGCTGATCGTGTTGGCCAGCCGCCGGCCGAGTTCGAATATTTCCTCCACCGGCCTGAGTGCGCCGTCATCGATTGGCATATCCGCTTCAAGTCGGTTGGCCAGCGTCAGTAGGGGCGTTGTGTCGATCACCAGGCCGCGCAAGTCTCCGATCTCAAGGATGACGTGCGCGAATAGCCGAAACACCTCGGCGGCGTTGAATAACTCCGCGCCGTCCAGCCTGGGCATTACCACCTCGTTATTGACCGTCCATACCTCGCTGTGGCGGATCTGGTGCAGCAGGGCCATAGGAGCGGCCCAAACGGTCTGAGTGCCGATGATCGTAGGCGCCCGTACCGGTCGTGGCCGGTAAGGCTTGCGTCGTTTCTTCATGGGTATTTGTTGATCACTGAGCCATGAATGCAAGCAGATCAAGGCGTTGCGGAGAGTGTCCGCAGCTTGTCCACAGGGAAGTTCACTGTTGGTGTTGATAACGTGCCGGGCCGTACAGCGCTGCCATCAGCGGGTCTCGCCGACCGGCCTCAGCGCGTCGGGCCCATCGTCTGGCGTTGGCTTTGGCGAGAAAGAACTCCCATCTCCCGTCTTGGCGCATCCTCTGCCGGTATCGGCGGTGCCTCTCTGTGTTACTCAAGGGCTGCTGTCGGCAGGGAGCATCTTTGCCTTTCCCTTTCCTGTAGTAGGCGGTGGGTATGCTATTGGGGGTCGGTTTCACCCACTTGCTGATGTAGATTGCGCCTTCCTTGTGCAGGCGGGTTGCCCAGTTCTGTACGGCTGTCTTGCTCAGACCAGTGCGTTCCTGAATGTCTTTGCGGGTGCCGGGGAGTGCATCAAGAAACCGCTGGCGGTTCACGCCATCACCTGTGCCGCCGCAATGCCGAATGGGTGCCCGATTCGTCGCGCCTGTGTTAATACAGCCTGAACCCCATCTTCTTGCAGCGCGTAAAAATGCCTCATGGTTTTACCGGAATGCTGTCGAAGCTTGCTGGTAATCAGCCCTTTTTTCTGCATCCGCTTGGCGACAGTCATCGCATATGACAGCGATACGCCCAGCGCATTTGCAATCTCACTCGTAGACGCGCCTGGGTTGCTCATGAGGTGGGCAAAAATTCGTTGTTCGTATGTCAGTTTCATTTCGGTCTCCAACCATCCCCATCCCCAAACCTCATGCAGTCCGGGTCTACGGGATGGCAAAGGGTCACAATAAGGCCGTCAGACATGGCTGCGTGACGGCCTTGGATGTGGTCGATGGTGCGGTATAGGGGCTTCCCGTCCCGTGTCTCGGGTGGATTCTTGTCCGGCTTGAGAACAACCCGACTGCCTACAGGGCAGTGCCAGAGGCGCGGGGTGGGCTTGCTGGTGCGGTTTTTTGATTGGGTCATTTGTCCGGCTCCACGCCTTCCATCAGCATCCGCGCAGCATCCACAACCAGCAAAAGCTGCTCGTAGTCCAGATCGATCTTTCCGCCCGACGGTTGGAGTAGAGATATAAATGGCCCACCGCCTTCGTCATCAATCGAGACGATGACCGTGGACATGCCGAATACAGGGCTATCGCCCGTCGCATGTACGCTGATAGCGGTCGTGGTTTG
>JAJUFI010000038.1 GCA_029263795.1 Alcaligenaceae bacterium | reverse complement strand
TTGCGGAAGTTCATTCACGACATGGACGAGATCGAAGCGATGGAATTCATCCTGGACAAGATCCGGGCGACCAAAACCAACGCCGAATTTTTCGACATGATGAAGAAATAGAATGGCACTACCGAAACTAGATCAATTCCTGGCGGGCGTTCAGGCCCGCGACCCCCAGCAACCTGAATTCATGCAGGCTGTCCAGGAGGTGATGACCAGCCTCTGGCCGTTCATCGAACGCAATCCGCAATATGCCGAGCAGGGGCTGCTCGACCGTCTGGTCGAACCCGAGCGCATCATCCAGTTCCGCGTGACTTGGGTCGACGATCAGGGCAAGGTCAACGTCAACCGCGCCTACCGCATCCAACATAGCTCGGCCATCGGCCCCTACAAGGGCGGCATGCGCTTCCACCCCTCAGTCAACCTGTCCATCCTGAAGTTCCTCGCGTTCGAGCAAACCTTCAAGAATGCACTGACCACCCTGCCCATGGGCGGTGGCAAAGGTGGCTCCGATTTCGATCCGAAGGGCAAGAGCGACGCCGAAGTCATGCGCTTCTGTCAGGCACTCATGTTGGAGCTACATCGTCATCTTGGTCCGGATACCGACGTTCCTGCCGGCGACATCGGCGTGGGCGCACGTGAAGTCGGCTTCATGGCGGGCATGATGAAAAAGCTCACGAATTCCGCCAGCAGCGTCTTCACGGGCAAAGGCCTGACCTTCGGTGGCAGCCTCATCCGTCCGGAAGCAACAGGTTACGGCACCGTCTACTTCACTGAGGAAATGCTCAAGCACAGTCGCCAGTCTCTGGAAGGTCTGACTGTTTCCGTATCCGGTTCGGGCAATGTGGCCCAGTTCGCCATCGAGAAGTGCCTGCACATGGGCGCGAAAGTGGTGACCGTTTCTGATTCGCAAGGCACCGTTGTGGACTTGGCCGGCTTCACGCCGGAGAAACTCGCCATTCTGTGCCGCATCAAGAACAAGGAGCGTGGCCGCGTCGAAGACTATGCCCGCGAATTGGGTCTACAGTATGAACCCGGCAAACGGCCATGGCATGTCCCGGTCGACGTCGCCCTGCCCTGTGCCACCCAGAACGAACTCGATCTGGAAGACGCTCGCATCCTCATCAAGAATGGTGTGCGCTGCGTCGCGGAAGGCGCCAACATGCCGACCAGTCTGGAAGCTGCACACGCATTCATCGAAGCGGGTGTACTGTACGCACCCGGGAAGGCCAGTAATGCCGGCGGGGTTGCCGTATCAGGTCTGGAAATGAGCCAGAATGCTCAACGCCTGTGCTGGACCCGTGAACAGGTAGATGAAAAGCTGCACTCCATCATGCGCGATATCCACGAGAATTGTGTGCGTTATGCAGGTGAAGGCGAAAAGGTGAACTACCTTGACGGCGCGAACATCGCCGGCTTCGTCAAAGTTGCTGACGCAATGCTGCAGCAAGGCATCTACTGATTCCTGCCAGACTCGGAAACAGGGTGTCCCGGCAGGGTGCCCTTTTCCCCCACAGTTTCGGTACTGATTTCTCGGATCTCCGGCGAATCAATTTTCCCCCGCACACGGTATTCCGCCGTCATTGCACGGCTCATGGGCTCCTTGAGTAACCACTGTGTGAGGAAAGCCCCCACCCCGACAATGGGGTTGACGGCAATGCCCGCCGCAATGGCCGCTCCACTCACGTCCAGATTTGGCACAACCACCGCATAGATGTCGAGAGTCTCTGCGGGCAGGTTCACATCCCCTGCGATGACAATTGTCGCTACCGGCCCGGTAATCCTGTAGTTCTCGCTATGCATGATGCCTTCATGCAGGGTGACATCGCCCTTGAGACTGTCAAAGGGAAAGCCCTGCTTCAGCAGCCCGCCCGGGTTCCAGTTCAGGTTGGCCAGCCGTTTAACCGACTGCAGTGACAACAGCTCCAGCAGACGGGCAGATTCCGAACCGATATTGACGAATCGCCCTTTGGCGAGTTCAAGCTTGATGCCGCCATTCAAACGCGCACGGTCAAAACGCCAAGGCACGTCACGCCATTCGATGAACCCTTCCGCCTGCCCCTCGCCGCCTGCCAGAAGATCCTTGTAGCCGGCTTGTGTCAGATAGGCACCAAGATCATCGAACGATGCCCGGGCCCGCAATGTGAGCCCTCTTTTTGGCCCGACCAATTGCCACACGCCGCTGCCCTCCAGCTTCGCGTAAGGGCTGGTCAGCCTGAGCTGTTCCAGCTTCCAGCGATGCTCGCTCACATCATTAAGCCCCACCACGGACAAGGAGCCGACATCCCTACCATAGAGCTTCAGATTGTCGACCTTGAGACGGATTGCAGGAAAATCCACTTCGTCTCCCAACTCGAGCTCGGAATTTTCGTCAACCTCGTCCGAAGTAGCACCCCCCGGGTTGCCCACGGCCAGGCGCTGGAAATGAGCCTCGACCTCGCCCTCGACCCGTCCACGGCGTTCTTGCCAGAACAAGGTGCCGGCCGTCTCAGTGGAACTGACGTCCACCCGCCAGCGGCTGCCTTCGGGCTGCCTGGCCGTGAACGTCAACTTTTCCAGATCCATGCCCAATATGCGCGCCCGATCCGCCTGCACACGTATGTCGCGCAACTTAGGCAGCAGCTTGCCGGCCTGTTCGGCGGGCTGGCTGGTTCGGCCCCCACCTTCGCCCAGGCTGCGCCAGGCGTCCACATCGAACTCTTGCGTACGGATGTCAATTGCCAGGCCATCAGCCGGCATTTCCGCCTTTCCGCCGATCTGAATGAACCCAGCCCTGAAGAAGCCACTGGCGTTCTTCTCGCCATCTACATGCAGGAGCCGCGCTTCCAGCCTTTCGGCCAGTCTCACGGCAAGCGCATATTCCCGGCGCTTGCTGCTGTTCCGATTCTGAACCCGACTCCAGGAGGCCTGCAGCGGCCAGTGTGCATCCGCCCGCTTGCTCAAGGGCAGCGGCAAGTTGACCGTCATGCCTTCCAGGCCCGAGTCCAGCTGCAAGGCGACGGCCCCATCCGTCTCCCGAGCCAGAACAAGACGATAGGCAGTGCTTCCTTCCAGAAGGCCATTCAGCCCCCCCTTCAGATACGTGTCCAGGGCCTTTGCGGTCAGCTTGCCCTCAAAGACTAGGCCCTTGTGACCTTTGCCCAGGCCGCCGGTAATCTTGACTGCTCCCCCCAGCGCCTGCCCGGTGAGATCCCTTGCGCTAAGGCCCTCCTCACTGAATGCCAGGCGCCCGTTCAGATCCGACAAAGCGGGGATCTCCGGCGCCCATTGCAGCAGCGCCTTGTTGAATATGACCTCGCCCCGGACGCTGGTATCCTCAGAACGCGACAGGGGTATGGTCAGCGCAATGGGAACCTCCCACACCCCGCCGCCCCTCACCGCATCGAACATGCCATCCAGCATCTTGGCAAGAGGCGACTTCTGCAGCAGGGCAACGAAGGCTGATGCAGGTGCCCTACCCTTGCCCTTTACGGTCAGGACCGAATCATTTTCGATATCCGGTATCACTGCGCGGACATCGCGCAGGTCTATGGCTTCTTTGCCAGGTTGCATGCGCATCGAGTCCGCATGTATGGTCAGGCTCACCCGGTGCAACTCCGCATACCCGTTCAAGGCTTCCAGCCTGGGCCAGCCCGGCGGGCCCACCGTTTCGGCCGGCGCATAATCGATGACGGCAGACTCGACACGACCGCCCACCTTGAAGTCACCCCGCTCAGGCTGATCCCCAAAGGGGAAATGGTCCAGTTCTCCGTTCAGAAGCACTGGTGCTTCGAGCAGGCGCCCCTCCAGGAGGCCGCGACGCATCCACATGCGTGCATCCTCTTCCACCACTGAAGGAAGGTAACGGACGATGGCTGCCAGCTCTGCGCGCTTGAACTCGCCTTCCATGTCCACGAAGCCTGCCGTCCCAGCCTGCTGCCGCCAGATTCCATGAAGACTCAGGTCCATGTCGGCATTGCGCACCTGGGCATGCTCGACTTCCAGCTGCAAGCCCGTCTGCTCATCGCTGGATATTCCCGCTGCCAGCGCGATAGCGTCGAAACGCATTGGCTCGTCAAAGGCCTCGGCCACTTCAACATCCAGCCCCTGCAACTGTGCCGCGATTCGTATGCCCTCTGCTGGTGACCGCATGGTGCCCCCCCCGGCGAGGGATTCGAAGAGGCCATGCAAGTTTTCCCATGCACCCTCCAGATGAAGATGCGCCGATTGCGTCCGGACGGCCATGCCCGGCCCAGGATTCCAGTTGCCTCCTTCCACAGCTACCTGGGAGACATGCCTGCCCAGCCTGCCACCATCAACCTGTTGCCAGGCCTTCCAGCTCACCCTGCCACTTTCCAGCGCGCTGTAGACATCCAGCCAGGGCTGCCAGGCGCGCGGCTGCATGGATTCCACGTCGACATGAAAAAGGCCGCTGAGGTCGTCGAGTGAGAACTCATCGCCCGGCTTGAGGGCAAGCCGCAGATCTGCCTGGAATTTGAAGGAATCTCCCAAGGTTTCTGGCGGCGTGGCCAGAACGGAGAACAGATGGCCCTGTCCGGTTCTGCGCAGCTCCAGTGACACATCGCGCAGAGCCAGAGGTGGAGCACCCCGGTGGTCATCCCGCCAGATGACTACGGATCGAGTGAATGAAACTGTCTCTTGCTGAGATAGCCATTGCAGGAATGGGGTGCTGCTATCGCTGCTTTGACCACCGTTGCGCGCCTCGCCCACATCCACTTCATAACCGACCAGGGATATGCGGTCCTGCTCATCACGACGCAAGGACAGGCTGACCCCATCGGCGCGCAGCTCAAGAAAACGCGGCCGGCCTGACAACAGGCTGGGCCACGCGACCACAGCCTGTAGTGAGGGGATTTTGAGCAGGGTGCGACCAGAATCGTCGCTGAGACGGACATTGCGCAGCCTGACGGCGGGGTTGTTGCCCTGCCAATACGCCCCTATGTCGCCCAATTCCACATGCACTGGAAGCCGCTCTGAGAGCTCGCGCTGCAAAGGTTCGCGCCATTGTTCAATGTTGGGCAGCAACCAGTAGCGAGCGCCCAAAAAAGCCAGGGCCAGGAGCACGTAGCCCCCCAGCGCGATGTAGCCAAGCCATTTGAGCAGGCGGTGGAATTTATGCTGCACGTTGCATTGAGGAAGCCGCGCTCACCTTCATCACCCCTTGCTCACGGTGCCGCCGGGCGGCTGCAAAAGCAGTGCTTTTTGAGCTGGTTTTGAAGTATCTTTCGAACTTGCGCAGCCTTCCGGTTCAGTTTCTTCATGACGATGCAGACCATTATATTAGAGCCCGCTCTCCGCTGGTCCGGTGCCTTACGCCGCAAAGTGGACGCCCATCCTGAGTTCGCTTCCTGGCTGGAGCAGGCCGTCCAGACGCCCCTGACACCAAGCCGCATCAAGCTCTGGTTCGAGGAGATCGCGGGTGTACCGCCGGGTCAGGCCATGGGGGAAGCTACGCTGCGACGCACGTTACGGCAACTGCGCCAACGCGTGTTCTACGTGTTGGCGGTACGTGACATCGCCGGCGCCGCCGGCCTCGACGAAGTCGTCACGGCCATGACCAAACTTGCAGAGCTTACGGTGGCCGAGGCTTATCGCTGCGTGGCATCCGCCCTGGTCGAAGTCCATGGCATTCCTATTGACCCGGAAAGCGGCAAGTCGCAAGAAATGATCGTCATTGCCATGGGCAAGTTCGGCGGGCGAGAACTGAATGTGTCATCGGACATCGACCTGGTCATGCTCTACGGCAATGACGGCGAGACCAATGGGCGGCGGCCGCTGAGTTTGCACGAGTTCTATGGTCGCCTGACCCGGCGCATGATGCCCCTGATCTCGGAAATCGATGCCGACGGCCAAGTATTCCGTACCGACTTGCGGCTGCGTCCGGACGGCGACTCAGGCCCGCTGGCCTGGAGCCTGGACGCATTCGAGAACTACCTTGTAGTGCAGGGCCGGGAATGGGAGCGCTATGCCTGGATCAAGGCCCGCACACTGCCCGTGCAGGCATTCGAGGGCAGCGAACCCAGGGCACAGTGGCAGCATCTGGAGGCCCTGCGCACACCTTTCGTCTACCGCAAGTACTTCGATTTTGATGCGCTGGCTTCTTTGCGTGAACTGCGGGAACGCATCCGCCAGGATTGGCAGCGGCGGGCCCTCGCGCGCAGTGGCGTGGATGCGGTACACAACATCAAACTGGGCGAAGGCGGCATACGGGAAATCGAATTCGTCGTGCAGCTCACCCAGTTGATACGGGGTGGTCGGCAGCCGTCCTTGCAGAAGGTGGGCCTGCTGGAGGCCCTGGCGAGCCAACAGGCTTCCGGTGTGATGGAAGACAGCACCGCCGAGACCTTGCGACTGGCCTATATCTTCCTGCGCCGCGTCGAGCACATGCTGCAGTATCGCGAGGACGAACAGACTCACCTGCTGCCACGCGAGCCGGCGCTGCAGCATAGCCTGGCAGAAGCCATGGGCATGAGCCTCCAAGAATTTGATCAAACCCTACAGGCTCACAGGGAAAACGTCAGCAATGCGTTCCACGACGCCTTCCGCATAGCGGGGGTTTCCACGCCGAGCCGCAGTGACACTGAGCATACTGCCCCCGAGTCCGACAATCACGACATGACGCTTTTCATTCATGGACACATGGGGGAGCATTCCCAGGCAGTGTGTGATCGCATGAATGCCATGTTGAACAGCCACCGCATCCGCAGCCTGCCCAACATCAGTCGCAAGCGTTTCAATCAGCTGTTGCCGGCGTTGCTGGCCGCCGCCGCAGGGACCGAAAGCCCCGCCACCACCGCCACGAGGCTGTTCGAATTGGTGGAGAACATTGCCCAGCGCAGCGCCTACATGGCCCTTCTGGCTGAATACCCCGAAACCCTGGCCAGGGTGACGCGCATCGTCAGTGCCAGCCCCTGGGCGTCTCAATATCTGAACCGATATCCGGTACTTCTGGACAGTCTGATCGAATGGCACAGTCTCATGGAAGTCCCGGATTTCAACGAAATTCGCGAACAGCTCAGCCGCGAACTGGATGCCTGTGTGTTGCCTGACGGGAAACCTGACGTCGAAAAACAGATGAACCTGATGCGCGACGTGCAGCACCAGGTCAGTTTTCAGCTTCTGGCGCAGGATCTCGAAGGCCGCCTATCCGTCGAGGCGCTGGCCGACCACCTTTCCGCACTCGCCGACCTCCTGCTGGAGGAAACCATACGGCGTACCTGGCCGTTGGCCCAGCCGCGCGGCGTAACCCCTACCGAAGCACCGAAATTTGCTGTGATCGCCTATGGGAAACTGGGTGGCAAGGAAATTGGCTATGCGTCAGACCTGGACCTCGTGTTCCTTTACGACGACCCGGATGATGAAGCCATGGAGCGATATGTGAAGTTGGGACGGCGCATGGTTTCCTGGCTCTCCACCATGACTTCTTCCGGACGTCTATACGAAATTGACCTGCGCCTGCGTCCCGATGGCGATGCCGGCCTGATTGCAGTCTCCTTCGAAGCCTTCGAACGTTACCAGCGTGAACACGCCTGGATATGGGAACATCAGGCCCTCACACGGGCACGATTCTGCGCCGGCGACACCAAGCTGGGCGAACGCTTCGAAGCGATACGCCGGGAAATCCTGCTGCGGGAACGCGAACCCGAAGCACTGCGCATGGCGGTGCGGGAGATGCGTGAAAAAATCCGGGCCGGTCACCCGAATCACACCGAGGATTTCGACCTGAAGCACGATGCCGGTGGCATGGTGGACATTGAATTCATCACGCAGTACCTGGTGCTTTGCCATTCCCGCACCCACCCCGAGCTGCTGGACAATCTGGGTAACATTACTCTGCTTGGCCTGGCTGCAAAAGCGGGGCTCATACCGGAAGACCTGGCGGCAAAGGTGGCGGATGCCTATCGTGTGCTGCGCCGGCGTCAGCATGCCTTGCGGCTGCAGGGTGCGGAGAAGGCCCGGGTCCGCAAGGACCAATTGCAGGAAGAGCGCACGGCGGTGACGCAGCTCTGGGAGCAGGTGATCGGCCCTTGCCCGGCATCTGCCACTACGAAATGATCTCCCGGCCGAGCCAGGGCGAGTCCGCTCACGCGACGCACACCCGCCGATGGAAGATACTGTTCGTGATGGCAGTTTCCATCACGCTCATTCTGACCACCTGGTTTTCAGCCACCGCGGTGGTCCAGCAGCTGACCGATCGCCTGGACCTCGGTGACACCGGTCGTGTCTGGCTCACCATTTCGGTGCAGCTGGGCTTCGTCGCAGGTGCACTGTGTTCGGCTTTCTTCGGTCTGGCCGATCGCCATGCAGGGCGACATCTGATTTTTGCGGGTGCATTTGCCGCAGCCTTGTGCAACATGTGTCTACTGTGGCTGGATGCCACATTCTTGGTGATAGCCGCCCGCACACTGACCGGCTTCTGCCTGGCAATCGTCTATCCGCCCGCGATGAAGCTCATCTCAACCTGGTTTCGTGCCCAACGGGGCGTGGCACTCGGGGTCGTCATTGCAGCCATCACTGTGGGTTCGGCCACTCCTCATCTGGTCAACGCGCTCGGTGGGCTTTCCTGGCAGATTGTGGTGGCAACCACGTCTGCCTGTGCGGCCCTAGGTGGTCTGCTGGTAGCCGCATTCATCACGGAAGGGCCTTACCCATATCCCAGCCAGGCTTTCAAGCCACGCGCTGCCCTACGGTGCTTCAGAGAACCGGCAGTGTTCTGGGTCACGGTCGGCTATCTCGGGCATATGTGGGAGCTTTACGCCATGTGGGCCTGGTTTGCCGTTTTCTATCAACATGTGCTCGAGATCTCGGCGGTAGGCAACAGCTCCGTGGCAGCCTCTTTCGCCGCTTTCTGGGTGATCGGCATAGGTGGTGCCGGGTGTGTGATGGCCGGCATCACCAGTGACCGCTATGGCCGCAGCACGACCGCCTTCTGGGCGCTCGTGGTCTCGGGGCTGATGGCCGGCATCATAGGCTTCGCCAGCCCCTACCCCTGGCTGGTATTCCTGCTGGCTCTTGTCTGGGGCTTCAGCATTGTGGCCGACTCCGCACAGTTCTCCGCCTTGTTGACCGAAGTCGCTCAACGGGAATATGTTGGCTCGGTACTGACTCTTCAGGTGGCCATGGGTTACCTTCTGACGGTTCCCATCATCTGGCTCATTCCACTGTTGGTGCGCCACTGGGGCTGGGAATGGGCCTTTCTCACATTGAGCGTCGGCTCCCTGGCTGGCGCCTACGCCATGCAGCGCACACGTGTTCTGACGGCCAGCACTGTATCACCGTCCTGAAGCGGGCATACGGTCCGGGCCAATCGGCTGCAAGTATCGAAAACGGATTTGCGGAAAAAAAGGGAGAATCCGCAGATTCTCCCTTTTCTGATGTGCCGTCAGTTACTGCCATCAGGCCTCATAGATGGCGCCGTCTCGCAGCATGATCAGCCACACAGCCGACTTACTGCAGGGTACGTTCGAATACGAACTTATCATCCTGCCAGTCGACCGGCACCACATCCTTCTCTCCGAAAGTGCCATCCAACACCAGCTTGGCGACCGGGTTTTCGATGTGCTGCTGGATGGCCCTCTTCAGAGGACGTGCACCAAAGACTGGGTCGAAGCCGGCTCGAGCCAGCTGAGCCACTGCCGCATCCGTGACTTCCAGACGCATGTCGCGTTGTGCCAGGCGATCTGCCAGGCGCTGCAACTGAATGCGTGCAATCGACTCGATGTGCTTGGCGTCCAGAGCGTGGAAAACCACCACTTCATCGATACGGTTGAGGAACTCCGGGCGGAAATGCTGTTTCAGTTCCGTCCAGATGACTTCCTTCACCACTTCGTAGGGCTGGCCCGCCATGCTCTGAATATGCTGCGAACCGAGGTTCGAAGTCATGATGATGACCGTATTGCGGAAATCCACCGTACGGCCCTGACCGTCCGTGAGGCGACCATCGTCAAGAACCTGCAACAGCACATTGAAGACGTCGGGGTGAGCCTTTTCAACTTCATCCAGCAATACCACGCTGTATGGCTTGCGGCGCACGGCTTCGGTCAGATAACCCCCTTCCTCGTAGCCAACATAGCCCGGAGGTGCACCAATGAGCCGCGCCACTGAATGCTTCTCCATGAATTCGCTCATGTCGATGCGGATCATGTGGTCTTCCGAATCGAACAGGAAACTGGCCAATGCCTTGGTGAGTTCAGTCTTGCCCACCCCGGTCGGGCCGAGGAACAGGAAAGAACCATACGGGCGGTTGGGGTCGGCCAGACCAGCACGCGAACGGCGGATGGCATCGGACACCAGCTTGACGGCTTCGTCCTGTCCAACCACACGCTTGTGCAGATGCTCTTCCATATTGAGCAGTTTCTGGCGTTCACCCTGCATCATCTTCGAGACCGGAATACCGGTAGCGCGGGACACTACTTCCGCGATTTCCTCGGCACCAACTTCCGTGCGCAGCAGCCTTGCTCGCTTCTCTCCTTCCTGCTTGCCGGCTTCAGCGGCCTTCAGGCGAGCCTCCAGCTCGGGCAGACGACCGTATTGCAGCTCTGCCAGCTTATCGAACTGCCCCTTGCGTTGCAGGTCGGCCATCTCAGCGCGAAGACGTTCAATTTCTTCCTTGATTGACTGGGAACCCTGCACGGCTGCTTTCTCAGCTTTCCAGACTTCCTCGTAATCGTTGTATTCGCGTTGCAGCTTGACCAGCTCTTCTTCGATTGCCTGCAGACGACGTTGCGACGCTTCGTCCGTATCTTTCTTCACCGCCTCACGCTCGATTTTCAGCTGAATGATGCGCCGATCGAGCTTGTCCATGACCTCCGGCTTCGAGTCAATCTCCATGCGGATGCGGGCCGCGGCCTCGTCGATGAGGTCGATGGCCTTGTCCGGCAGGAAGCGGTCGGTGATATAGCGATGTGAAAGCTCAGCAGCCGCAACAATTGCCGGATCGGTGATTGCCACCCCGTGGTGCAGTTCGTAACGCTCCTGCAGGCCGCGCAGAATGGCGATCGTGGATTCGACGTCCGGCTCGGACACCAGCACCTTCTGGAAACGCCGTTCCAGGGCTGCATCCTTTTCAATGTACTTGCGGTATTCGTCCAACGTGGTCGCGCCGATGCAGTGCAGTTCGCCCCGCGACAGTGCAGGTTTGAGCATGTTGCCGGCATCGATGGCACCTTCGGCCTTGCCTGCACCCACCATGGTATGGAGCTCGTCAATGAAGACGATGGTGTTGCCGTCGTCTTGAGACAGCTCTTTCAGCACGGATTTGAGACGTTCCTCGAATTCCCCGCGGTACTTGGCACCAGCCAGCAAGGCAGCCATGTCAAGCGAGAGCACACGCTTGCCCTTGAGCGTCTCCGGCACTTCATTGTTGACGATGCGCTGCGCCAGCCCCTCAACAATGGCCGTTTTGCCCACGCCGGGCTCGCCGATGAGCACCGGGTTGTTCTTGGTGCGACGCTGAAGAATCTGTATTGCGCGACGAATTTCGTCATCCCGGCCGATGACCGGGTCCAGCTTGCCATGCCGTGCACGTTCGGTGAGGTCGGTGGTGTATTTTTCCAGCGCCTGACGGTTTTGCTCGCCCGCTGGATCGGTCACCGCTTCGCCGCCACGCACCGCTTCGATGGCGGCTTCAAGAGGCTTGCGTTGCAGCCCGGCCTCGCGCAAAATGCGCCCGGCTTCACCCTTGTCGTCAACCATGGCAAGCAGGAAGAGTTCGCTCGCGATGTATTCATCACCTCGCTGATGTGCTTCCTTTTCGGTACGTACGAGCGCGGCCTGCAGATCACGGCTGACCTGTATGTTCCCTTCAGCGCCTTGCACTTGCGGATATCGCTCAATCAGCTGATTGAGCGCTGGAATGATGCGGTTGACGGCAGCACCGGCGCGCGCCAGAAGGCTGGCGCTGCCACTGTCAGTATCGGTGAGCAGCGCCAAAAGCAGGTGGGCGGGCTCTATGTATTGATTGTTGTTTCTCACAGCAAGGCTTTGCGCATCGGCAACGGCCTGCTGGAAACGTGTCGTGAGTCGGTCGAATCTCATGGCTGTTTTGCCCCATGATCAGAGGTATTTGTCAATGTCCTTAATGTGCGGACACTTGCAGCGATTTCAAGCTGCACCCACTCACATTTTGCGCATGTCTGATTGACGGTCCCCCGCTGGTGGCGGGTTCCTGAATCGGAATGAGCGTACGTGCGCATCCACGTGTCCCCGGGTTGCCTCAACTCCCAAATGCTGCCGGCGGCACTGCGGTACTGTTGACACAGAGTCGAAACTTGTTAAGCTGATACCAGCCAAAACACACATTGGAGAGCGACATGCGGGGAGTCATACGCAAATGGGGAAACAGTGCAGCAATACGCCTGCCCTCCTCGATGCTGAAAAGCCTGCGCGTGGGAATAGACGACCTCATGGAAATGCGCATTGAGCGCAACTGTCTTGTGCTTCAGCCCGTACGCAGTCAGGAATACACCTTGGCCCAGCTCGTGGGTGCCATCAAGCCGGCCAATACTCATGCCGAAATCGACTTCGGTTCCATGTAGCTCCTCATTCAGCCAAGCACCATGAGCAAACGCTATACACCAGAGGCGGGCGATATCGTCCATGTCCATTTTGAAATGCCAAGCCGTCATACCGGCCCCGATTTCAAACCGGCACTCGTCATCAGTCCCTCTCTCTACAATCGCAAGTCTGGCCTGATGGTCTGCTGCGCGATCACGGATAACGCCAAGGGCTACCCTTTCGAAGTTCCGCTGGCCGGCCATGAGGGCTATTGCGTTCTGGCCGACCAGGTCAAGAGCCTGGGCTGGCCCGGCATCAAGATCAGTCATCAGGGTCGCGCCAGCCCGGAAGAACTCGCTGCCGTCCGTGCCAAGCTGACTGCGCTGCTGCTTCCGGGTTGAATACGCGCGCCATCAGCCAGCTGGTGTTGGAATGAGCCGTTTCAAACAGCTTGAAAGCTTCGTTGCCGTAGCCACGTTGGGTAGCCTTTCCGCCGCGGCGCGCCAGGAAGGGGTGGCACCGGCCATGATAGGCCGCCGCATCAACGCACTCGAAGCCCGTCTTGGCATCAAACTTCTGGTGCGCTCCACCCGCAGCATGTCCCTCACTTCCGAGGGCAGCGCCTTTCTAGAAGAAGCACAGCGCATTCTGCGCGAACTCAATGACCTTGAATCCCGTATTTCACAAGGCAGTGTCCGACCCTCCGGACACCTGCGAGTGAGCGCGCCGGCCGGCTTCGGACGCCGCCATATTGCCCCCCTCTTGCCTGACTTCGCCAAGGCATATCCTGATGTCAGCATCAGCCTTGACCTCAGCGACCGGCTAGTCGACCTCATAGAAGAAGGTTACGACTGCGCGATTAGAATCGGGGAACTGGAAGACTCCCGCATTGTCGGCATCAGGCTGGCCGACAACAAGCGGGTCATCGTTGCGGCGCCCTCCTACCTGGAACGTTACGGCCGCCCCAACGTTCCGGACGACCTGCTGGAACACAACTGCCTGTCGTTCGGCCAGCAGGGTAACCAGGCCAAGGGCTGGTTGCTGCGGCAGAACGGCCAGGTTCGTGCCATTCGTGTGAAAGGTAACCTCGCCTGCAGCGATGGCTCCGTACTACATCAATGGACGTTGGCGGGGATGGGGCTGGCCTGGCGTTCCCTGTGGGAAGTGCATGAGGACATCTCCCAGGGCCGCCTAATAACTGTGCTGGATGAATTTGCTGCACCGCCAAATGGTATATTTGCATTGATGCCCGAGCGCAAGCACGTGCCCCAACGGCTGCGCCTCTTCCTTGACATGCTCAAGAGTTGTTACGCCAGCCCCAGCTACTGGCAGAGCTGAACCCGCCGACCGTGTCCAGAAAACTACAAAAAGTGACCGGTCACCATAGAATTCTCTACTTGTTGCGCGCGCAAGTACCATAACTTCCACGCGGGATCAATCGGGACAGGTACTCACGGATGTTTTATACTTGACATAGATCAAACGCCGTTTTTGATCGCCCTTTCGCCCTTCGGCGTTACTGACGTATGCAAAAGCGAATTAGTCTTACCTCCGAATCCACTCGTTGCTCCACGTGTATGCTGAGCGAGCTCTGCCTGCCACTGGGCATGGCTCGCAACGACGTGGCCAAGATGGATGAGCTCATCAAAGAACGCATACGTGTGCCCAAAGGTTCTGCGCTGTTCCACTTGGGCGATAAAACCGAAGCCGTTTACGGCATCCGCCTGGGTACCATCAAGACTCAACTCGAAGATGCGTCCGGCCAGGTACAGATCACGGGTTTCCTGCTCCCTGGCGAAATTCTCGGTATGGACGGCCTGGTGAACAACACCCACACCTCGCATGCCATCGCCCTTGAAGACAGTGAAGTGTGCGTCATACGCCTGGACGAGCTCGACCGCCTGTCCATGCACTTCCCCGTCTTGCAGCAGCAGTTCCGTCGCCTCATGAGCAAGGAAATCAACCGCTCGCACCAATTGGTGATGTCATTGGGTGCGCTGCGTTCAGAACAGCGGCTTGCCGCCTTCCTGCTCAGTCTCTCGAACCGGCTTGCAGCCCTGGGCTACTCGCCCAACGAATTCGTGCTGCGCATGAGCCGCGAAGAGATCGGTAACTATCTGGGCCTGACTTTGGAAACTGTCAGCCGCCTGTTTTCACGGTTCGCCAGGGAAGGTCTGCTGCAAATTCATCAGCGCGAGGTGCATATCCTCGATATGCAGGCCCTGCGACTGCTATCTGGAAGTGATTGCGGTTAAGCCCCGGCTGTAAATCAGCCCGGAGCGGCCTACACACGGCCCCGATGCGGCACAGCCCTGCTCGACAAAAACCCCGAACTGGCCTGCTCGTGTACCGTCGGGCTGTTTTCCGTCGAATGTTGGCCGGCCACTCCTCTAGTTCAACGGTTCCCCGAACTCGTCATATTCCCGCTCACGCGGGGCGATATTCAGCGTCAGTGTGCTGGAGATGGCTGCCATCAGCCAGAAAAAGAAGAAGCCGAAGGTGTAGGCCTGCATGCGGCTCAGCTGGATATGCCCGAAGATGACGATATCAAGCGGATCTATGAGCGCGAAAACGAAGAAAGTCATCAGTGCCGCAGCCAGGAAGGAAGGCCACATTATCCACATCAATGAACGCCACTTCATAGCACGGTCTCCTGCCTAGATAATTTCAGGGCTGGGCCTTGGTGTCTTGTTTTGTCACGACCAAGCCCCTTTTGACGCCACCGTCGCGAATTTCCTGATCGCTGTAGTTGGTGAAGGCCAGATAAATGGTAATGACGCAGCCAATGATTGCCAGAGCGGGCCCCGCCATGAGTATCCATGGCCAAGGCTCGCGATACCACGGCCTTCCGTCTTCATTCTTTCTCATGTTACACGCCCGTCTGGAATTTGAACAATACGATATAGGAATCCGTGACCCGCATCAATTGGGAACGTAGAAGCTGGAAGGTTCCACAACCTCCACTTCCCTGCCTTCCCCAGAGGTGGCGTGTGCATGGAATTGAATGTCGTACAGGCCTGGCTGTACTTGGCCGGCAGGCACCCTGACCACAATCGGCACCAGCCGGTTGGACGCCGGGTCAACTTGTACGGTGGACGACTGACCATCGGCGGTGGTGACCACCAGCTCCGGCAAGCCGGTCGCAGACAGCTTGATCTGCAGGGCATCTTCCGCCGTGTTGATGAATTGCAGGCGGTACACGTTCTCGATCAAACCACCGGGCACTTCACGCCCCAGAGCACCACGGTCGCGAATCACGTCAACTCGCAAAGTGGTACGGGTCGCCAGCGAAACCATGAAGGCAATGATCACCGCCAGTAGAATTCCCGTATAGACCAGGGTGCGCGGGCGCATCATGCGCTTGCGCACCTGCTGCTGTGTCAGACCTTCCTTGATGGCGTTGGCCGAAGTGTAGCGAATCAGACCGCGCGGATAATCCATTTTGTCCATCACGGTATCGCAGGCATCCACACAGGCGCCACAGCCAATGCACATGTACTGCATGCCTTCGCGGATGTCGATGCCGGTTGGACATACCTGCACACATAGGCTGCAGTCCACGCAGTCACCCATGCCGGCTTCCTTGTGGTCGATCCGCCGCGAACGGCCACCGCGCGGTTCACCACGCACATAGTCATAGGTGACAACAAAAGTGTCCTGGTCCACCATCACGCTCTGGAAACGGGCATAAGGGCACATGTACTTGCAGACATGTTCGCGCATGAAACCCGCATTGCCCCAGGTGGCAAAGCCGTAGAACAGCATCCAGAACCATTGCCAGAAGCTCAGGGTACCGGCGAAGACGCCCACAAAGAGTTCGCGAATGGGCGCAAAATAGCCGATAAAGGTGAAACCCGTCCAGAGGGCGATCAGAATCCACAGGGTGTGCTTTGTCACCTTGAGGCGAAGCTTGCGCAGATTCCAGGGCGACTCGTCCAGGCGAATTCGGGCGAGGCGGTCTCCTTCGACCTTGCGCTCCACCCACATGAAAATTTCTGTGTAGACAGTTTGCGGACACGCGTATCCGCAAAACAGACGGCCGGCTAGAGCCGTGAAAAGAAACAGCGAAAACGCTGAAATGACGAGCAGGACTGTCAGATAGATAATGTCCTGCGGCCACAGCACCATGCCGAAGATATAAAACTTCCGTGCACCGAGATCAAACAGCACGGCTTGACGGTCATTCCACTGCAACCATGGAAGGCCGTAATAAATTAGCTGGGTGAAGTAAACCAGCGCGACTCGCCATTTGGCGAACAAGCCGCTGACCGACCGCGGATAGATTTTCCGCCGGACGTCGGCCAGGGCCTTTTCAACGATGGGCGAGGAACCCCCTCCCGGCCTGGCGATGGGCTGAGGCTGCCATTGCGGCACTTCGCCTTCGGCTTCATTGCGGGGACGTACGGTGGGTTCCTTACTACTCATTGTTGACAATTACCTTCAATTAAGGTGACTCAGTTGGCTTGGGCCACCGAGCTGCCGGAGTTATTGGAAAGGCCCCAGACCCAGGCTGCCAGCAGGCGGATCTGGTCTTCGGACAGTACACCTTTCTGTGCAGGCATGATGTTCTCGCGCCCGTTCAGGATGGTTTGCACAATGGCGGCTTCAGAGCTGCCATGGAGCCATACGTTGTCCGTAAGGTTGGGAGCACCCACAGCCGTGTTGCCCTTGCCGTCGGCACCGTGGCAGGCCACGCAGAACGTATCGAAGTGGCGCTTGCCGGGAACCACGCGCAGCGGGTCGTGTGCCAGGCCGGACAGCGAACGCACGTACTGAGCAATGTCGGAAGCCTCGCTGGGTTTGATTTGGGCACCCCAGGGCGGCATCATGCCATGACGGCCTTCCCGGATGGTGTGCATGATCTGCTCGGGCTCACCACCCCACAACCAGTCGTTATCGGTCAGGTTGGGGAAGCTGGCAGCACCACGGGCATCCGAGCCGTGACACTGTGCGCAGTTGTTAAGGAACAGGCGCTGGCCGATTTCACGAGCTGCCGGGTCACGTGCCACTTCTTCAAACGTCTTTTCACGGAAGCTGGCGTAGAGCGGTGCAATCCGCTCTTGCAGTTCACGTTGCTCTGCCAGGACTTCTCCAGCAGAGCTGTAGCCGCGCAGGCCGGGCCCGAAACCCAAGGCGGGATAAAAGATGAACATGCCCAGGCCGATGAGGCACAACCCAATGAACATGACTGTCCACCAGCGGGGAATCGGGTTGTTCAGCTCGGTGAGGTCACCATCCCATACGTGGCCCGTGTCTTCCACTTGCTCAATATCAGCCTTCAGCCAGGCCCGCTGTGAAAACAGCAGGATCAGGCAGAAAGCCACCCCGCCAAGTGCAATGGCGGCAATCCAGTAGCTCCAGAAGCTACTTACAAAATCGTTCATGGAAGAAGCTCCTAATTCTTTTTATCCAACTCGACTTCGTCAGGCAGATCAAAAGGAAGCATGGATGCCTCATGATTTGCCTCGCGACGACCACTCGAGAATGCCCACCAGCAGATGCCGAGGAAGGTGACCATCGCAAGGATGGTCGCCACACCATTAATGATGCCGATCATTGTTGACCTCCTTGAAGCACGGCACGGGCGGCTGCTTCACGGCCGGCCACACCGAGGCCCTGCAGATAAGCCACGATTGCATCTTCTTCCGTCTTGCCGACCAGAGCCTGCGGAGCTGCCTTGATCTGCTCGTCGGTGTAGGGAACGCCGATGCGACGCAGGGCTTCCATGCGCTCGGAGATGTTCACGCCTTCAACCGAGTTGCGCTGCAGCCAGGGGTATGCCGGCATGTTGGATTCGGCAACCACTGCGCGAGGATTGCGCAGGTGGACGCGGTGCCAGTCGTCGGAGTAACGCTGGCCCACGCGCGCCAGGTCGGGACCGGTACGCTTCGAACCCCAGAGGAAGGGATGGTCGTACACAGTCTCGCCCGCCAGTGAATACGGACCATAACGCTGAACTTCCGAGCTCAGCAGGCGGACCTGCTGAGAGTGACAACCCACGCAACCCTCACGGATGTAGATGTCGCGGCCCACCAGACGCAGAGGGTCGTAGGGTTCCACGCCTTCCGTAGCCACAGTGGTGGAATGCTGGAAGAACAGCGGCACGATTTGCACCAAGCCGGCAAAGGAGATGACCAGGAAGCTGAAGAACATCAGCCAACCAACGTTGGTCTCCACCAGCTTGTGGGAAAAGAACTTGGTTTTTTCTTGCGCCATTTTTGAAAACTCTCCTAGGCGTTGGCCGCTGCAGCACCGGCAGGCGGAATACGCAGCGCCGGGTCACGCGCATCGGGGCTGTACAGGGGCACTTCGGGGTTCACACCCTTGACGCCTACGCGTACAGTCATGATCGTGTTCCACAACATGATGATGATGCCGGCAAGGAACATCAGGCCGCCCAACAGACGGATGGCATAGAACGGATAGGTTGCCTTCACAGCCTCCACGAAGGAGTAGGTCAGCGTACCGTCGGGGCCGGTGGCGCGCCACATCAGGCCCTGCATCACGCCGGCAATCCACATGGCCGCGATGTAGAGCACGACGCCCAGGGTCGCAATCCAGAAGTGGATTTCGATAGCCTTGACGCTGAACATCTTGGTACGGCCGAACAGGCGCGGAATCAGGTAGTACAGCGAACCGAAAGTGATCATGGCCACCCAGCCCAGAGCGCCGGAGTGCACGTGACCAATGGTCCAGTCCGTGTAGTGGGACAGTGCGTTCACCGTCCGGATGGACATCATGGAACCTTCGAACGTGGACATGCCGTAGAAGGACAGCGACACAACCAGGAACTTCAGGATGGGGTCGGTGCGCAGCTTGTGCCATGCGCCGGACATGGTCATGATGCCGTTGATCATGCCGCCCCAGGAGGGAGCCAGCAGAATCAGGGACAGGGCCGAGCCGAGGTACTGGGTCCAGTCAGGCAGAGACGTATACATGAGGTGGTGAGGACCAGCCCACATGTAGGTGAAGGCCAGGGCCCAGAAGTGCACGATCGACAGGCGATACGAGAAGATGGGGCGTTCGGCCTGTTTCGGCACGAAGTAGTACATCATGCCCAGGAAGCTGGTGGTCAGGAAGAAGCCCACCGCATTGTGGCCATACCACCATTGCACCATTGCGTCCTGTACGCCTGCGTAGACGGAGTAGGACTTCCAAAGCGTGACCGGCATCTCCAGGTTGTTGAAGATGTGGAGCACGGCAATGGTGATGATGTAGGAGCCGAAGAACCAGTTCGCCACGTAAATGTGCTTCACGCGACGCTTCACAATGGTGCCGAAGAACACAATGGCAAACGCCACCCACACCAGCGTGATGAGGATGTCGATGGGCCACTCGAGTTCGGCATATTCCTTGGAGGACGTGAAGCCCATAGGCAGGGTGATGACTGCCAGGACAATGACCGCTTGCCAGCCCCAGAAGGTGAAGGCCGCCAGCTTGTCACTGAACAGGCGTGCCTGACAGGTGCGCTGGACCACGTAATAGGACGTGGCAAACAGTGCACTGCCACCGAACGCGAAAATCACCGCGTTGGTGTGCAGCGGACGCAGACGACCATAGCTGAGCCATGGAATGTCAAAGTTCAACTGCGGCCAGATCAGTTGTGCGGCAATCCACACACCGACAGCCATGCCGACAACTCCCCAAACTACGGTCATGATGGCGAACTTTCTCACCACGTCGTAGTTGAAGACTTCAGGCTGTTTTCCGAGCGTATCGGAAGTACCC
>JAJUFI010000190.1 GCA_029263795.1 Alcaligenaceae bacterium | reverse complement strand
GCGGCTAGGGGCAAGCTCTACATGCCTCGCAACCCGGAAAGCCGCCCATTTCCAGCGCCCCAAGCTCTTTGCAGGGTGAAAAAGCCCGTAGATTTCATTCACCCCTTGGATGAAGTTCAATACAGCGGTTTGTTTGATGCCGGTTGGTACATCACCACCTACATAGATTTGCAGCAGCACCGTATTGAAGCCCTGGACCATTTCTGGCGGGAAGGCGCAGCTCAGGGTCGCGATCCGGGGCCAGACTTCAGCATTAGCGGGTACATGATGCACTATCCGGATGTGGCTTCCGACCCTCGCGATGCGCTGCTCCACTACCTGCGTGAAGGTCGAAAAATGGGCTACGAGGCCTGCCCGGTCTTTCGCGGCAAACAGGAGCGCTTGCCCGGGCGGCCCACTGTCATGCTGGTGGGGCATGCGGCGGGGCAAACACTTTACGGGGCCGAACGCTCACTACATGACTTGGCCCGGCTATTGATGGCACAGCAAGTGAATGTTGTTATTGTGCTGCCCTCGGCGGTGAACCAGGGCTATTGCCAAGATCTAATGGGAATATCGACCGCCCTGGCTGTATTGCCTTATGGTTGGTGGCAACAAGGTATGGTGGGTGCGCCTGCGACGGTTAAGCGGTTCCAGAACCTCATTCAACGTTTCAACGTGGCTCTTGTTCATGCGAACAGCCTGGTGCTGCACGAAGCCTTGGTGGCAGCACGGCAACTAGGGGTTCCTACCGTCATCCATGCCCGAGAATTGCCAGAGCACGACGCGGCGCTGTGCGATACCTTAAACGCCAGGCCGGAAGAATTGCGCCAACGGGCACATGCTCTTGCCGATGGTTTGGTTGCCAATTCCCATGCAGTCGCCAAGTGGCTGCGGGGCGGCACAGAATCCATAAAGCCAATCGAAGTTGTGCCCAATACCATTTATATGGAACCTCTGCTTGAGCTGCCTGTGGCACGCCCTGTTTCGCACAAACGGGGTCGGCACCGCTTCACAGTCGGAATGTTAAGCAGCAACACGGCCAAGAAAGGCTTGGCAGACCTCGAAGAAGTAGCGAAGCATCTGCAGAAGGTGTTGCCCTCCGCCGAGGTCCTGGTGTTTGGCCCCCGCACGGCAGAGCTTGAAACCCTACTGGCCCGTGTGGCAACGCAAGGTAAGCGCAGCAACTTGCGCTATGCGGGCTATGTAGACTCACCTGCTGAGGCACTGGCACAGCTGGATGTTCTAGTTAATTTGTCTCACGTGCAGGAGTCCTTCGGCCGCACGGTTTTGGAAGCCATGGCAGCGGCGCGGCCGGTGGTAGCTTACGATTGGGGCGCATTGCCGGAACTTATCATCCCTGGGGAAACCGGCTTCCTGGCACAGCTAGGGGATACTGCCGCTGTGGCGGAACACTTGAAATGGCTGGCAGCTCACCCTGAAGAACGCCGTGCTCTAGGAGCGAAGGGCCGGCAGCGTGCGCTTACGCAATATGGTCAACAGACTGTTCAAAACAAACTGGTTTCCGCTTATCGGAATTTTGGTCTGCAGCTTTAAGGGCCCGCACTCCGTACGAGGCAAGCTGTAGGGCTTAGCTCCCGCGCAGCTTGTTCCACCACTCTTGTATGCTTGGCACGCCGGCTTTAGAGAACGGGCCCGTGTTGCCGGGCTCCCGATTTTTGCCTTGCTGCGAGGCCGTATTCAGTTCAAGCCTGGCCAGTTCAAAGTTTTCGCCACCCACTTCAGCATATAGAGCCAGGCCTTGCCGCAGCTGTTCCACGGAAGCTTGCAGCTGGAAACCGCAGGGGTGTTCTTGCCAGTAGGCTGGCGCGGCTTCCGTTGCACCGAATACGGCTTTCAATACATCCGGCCGCTTCCGGCTCAAAGGCCTGCAAGCCACTTCTTTATTCGCAGTAATCAGGCGAATCGTAATCGCCCCTTGTGGCTCTGCTGTGCTGACGAGCCACCCGGAAACCCGAAGTTGACCGTCGCTGTCATCCATTCTCTCGCCATCTTGCGGAGAATCAAGGTGCCAGCGCAGCGGCGGGGTGTTTTTGGCCGGCTTACTGCGGTGTATGACAACTGTCGGCCCCTGCGGGGCGGGGGCGTGCTTGGTTAGGAATTCGTGATATTCCTTGGCCCGCACGATACTGGTTCGCGCAGGGGGAAGAGGCTTCGTTGGCAGGTTCATGGCTACCGGGTAGAACCCCAGTATCTGAAATTCTTCCGCCACTACGGGGCGCCACTCTTCCGGCACATACGTGTCAAGGGCGAAGTCGCGATACTTCACCTGCCTAGTCCAAAGGGCGACCAGATCAGCGGCAAACCCGGCATCAAAAAGCTGTCGCGTCACCTTATCGATTCGGGCGGTTGTGAATTCCCGTTCCACCAATTCCTGTATACCGCGGGGCACGCCTTTCAGCTGGCCGGTGGCAATGCGCTGGTAGAGTTTGTCACCGGACACCACAGGTATTTTCCGGGGGGCGAATAAATGCCGGGCTAGGGTGGTTTTGCCGGAGCCGGGGTCGTCCAGCAACAGGTATACAAACGGTTGTTTATGCCGGACATGCACCACATAGCGCTGCAGGGGGTCTCCCGCCTGGTTCACGCTGTGGCCCATTACTTTCCAGGCGTATTTGGCCAGCACGGAACCCAGCTTAGCTCTGGTGGGAAACACGCGTTCGTCTATCGAGCGTTTAACGCTCACCCACGCGTTTTCCGTGCCGGGCGCCACGCCAATTTCCAGCACCAGCACGCCCGTTTCTGTGAGCTTGCCCATTAACGCGTGTATGAGGGCTTCCTGGTCTTCCGCATAATGCAGTGCCGAAAGCAGGGTGATGACGTCGAACTGCCCTTCAGGCAACGTATCCCACGAAGATTGAACGAAACTTACTCCAGGAAAGCGGGCAGTCGCACGGCGTATGGCCTGGGCGGAGCGGTCCAGGCCAACAATGTGGCTGGCGCCTTCGAAGAGAGCAAAGCCGCAGAAGAAGCCTTCATTACAGCCCACGTCTAGAAACGATTTCCCCGCCAGGGGCGGCAGGCGTAGGGCGCTTAATTTATCAAGAGAGTTCGAGCCCCCTTTCACGTCAGGGAAGGACTGGTATTGCATGCTATGGGGCCGAGGAGTGCGTACTTCGGGATGATGCGGGTTACTATACCAAAAGGTTCTCGCTTCTGATTTTGGTTGAGTCAGAAGTAGTCTAACCGGCTGTGGGGGCTCCACTATGTCAGTGAATGACGATGCTGCTTCGGCGAAGCTAACAAAAGATTTTCAGGCTGCCAATAAAGAAACCCAGGCCAAGATCGTTCACGATTTATTAATCGTTCAGAACCGGCTCTACGCGCAGCTGGAGAGCCTTTCATGGCTGGAACGTGCGTTGAAGTTGCGGTTTTCCCTCCCGCCTTTACGCGGCTGGGCAGCCTCACCCGATGTATTGCTCGGGCTTCATGAGCACGTCCGCTTGACCCGCCCTCGTTTGGTGGTGGAATGCGGTAGCGGTGCGTCAACAATCGTAGTTGCCGATGCGCTTCGGCAGAATGGTCTAGGAAAACTGGTGTCCTTGGAACACCACACAGATTTCGCTGAGAAAACCCGCGCTTATTTATCACGTGAACACCTTGATGCCTGGGTGGACCTGCGCCTTGCACCATTGCAGTCATGGGATCACGAACACCTTGGCCACGAAGCCAAGAAGCCGAATGATCCCCCTGTCAGGTGGTACGACCAAACCATGCTGTACGGCCTTGAGGATATCAACCTGCTTTTCGTAGACGGCCCCCCGGGTAGTACATGTTCACACGCCCGTTACCCGGCCATGCCCGCGCTGGCAAAATCCTTGGCAGGGGGTGCGCAAGTCTGGATGGACGACACCGTGCGCGCGGAAGAGAAGGCAATTTGCGAGGCTTGGGCGGCTGCTTACTCGTTCAAGGTTGAGTATCATTCGTTAGAAAAAGGTCTGGGCGTCCTGTCGTCCATTGGCTGAATCACGCCGGGCCGCCACTCATATTCAATCTATAACGCATTTCTGTATGTCTGATTCTCCTTCGCAGTACACGGCTCGAAACCAAGTGTCTCTGGGCCCCGCCATGGGCTTGCTGGCGCAGGGCGCCGTGTTCTGGAAGCCAGATTATT
>JAJUFI010000197.1 GCA_029263795.1 Alcaligenaceae bacterium | reverse complement strand
GTGCAACCAGTTACGCTTGACGACCATAGCAAGGTGGTCCCACGCCTTCCCATCCCGAACAGGACCGTGAAACGCCTTAGCGCCGATGATAGTGGACGGACGTCTGTGAAAGTAGGTCATCGTCAGGCACTTATCCCGCAAAACCCCACCCGATTCCATCGGGTGGGGTTTTGTCTTTTGTGCTGCGCCAACGTTTCTGAACCAATCGGGCAGCCCGCACTGTCATATCATCGGATATTGAGCGATTGAATAAAACTTGGCAGTTCCATGGCAGATACTTCCCAGACATACCAATACAGTCATGAATGGCTTGAGCAGATACGGGCCTGGGCATTGGAGCTCGGGTTTTCCGAGCTAGGTGTTTCGGGCGTGGATCTGTCCTCTGCGGAACCATATCTGCTGGATTGGCTTGCCAAGGGTTTTCACGCCGACATGCATTACATGGAGAAGCATGGGCTTGTACGGTCACGTCCTGCGGAACTCGTGCCGGGTACGCTGAGCGTAATCACGGTGGCCATGCCGTATTTACCGCAAGACAGAACTGCACACGATTGGCAGGCGCGTGAACTCTCCCGCCTGGAAAATTCTGATGAAGGCATCGTGTCCCTATATGCCCGTGGGCGTGATTATCACAAGGTTGTGCGCGGCCGGTTACGTAAACTATGTGAGCGCATTGAAGCCCTGATAGGGCCTTTTGGCCATCGGGTGTTTTCTGATTCCGCACCGATCCTGGAAAAGGAGTTGGCCTGTCGCAGTGGCATAGGCTGGCGTGGAAAACATTCCCTGGTGCTGTCGAGGGATGCCGGCTCGATGTTCTTCCTGGGTGAAATTTTCGTGGATTTCACCCTCGAGCCTACTGAACCGGTAAGTTCGCATTGCGGCACATGCTCCGCCTGCATCGACATTTGCCCTACCGGTGCCATTGTTGCCCCCGGCGTGGTCGATTCCCGACGTTGCATTTCCTACCTCACCATCGAAAACCACGGTCCCATACTAGAGGAGCTACGTCCCCTCATGGGGAACCGTGTGTATGGTTGCGATGACTGCCAGCTGGCATGCCCCTGGAATAAGTATGCGCAGACCACTCCGCTGCCGGACTTCAAAGAGCGGTCACAGCTGGTGGGGCAGAAGCTGGTTAATTTGTTTTCCTGGGACGAGGCCACTTTTCTCAAGAATACGGAAGGCGGGCCGGTTCGGCGTGTCAGCCATGAAAGGTGGCTTCGTAATGTGGCTGTGGCCCTGGGCAACGCTCTTCGTGAAGCCGGCCCGGAGGAGGCTGGTGTGCTGCGCGCAGCGCTCCTGAGCCGAGCAGATCATCCAAGTGAACTGGTACGTGAACACGTGGCATGGGCACTGCAGCAGTCGAGCTCCGGTATGTCTTATGATTGATTGTGCATATTACTTAAAGACAAATAATATATTGGACCGTTAACTGGTCGGTTTATAGAATCTGGTGGGATTGGCCTTTACCCCGAAACACTTTGGCCTACAGGTTCGAGGCCTCTTCCACCATGCTAATGAATCGTACGCGCAGACTCAGTCGGATACTTTCCCTGGACGACTTTGAAACGGCTGCCCGCAAGGTGTTGCCACGCCCAGTTTTTGGGTATATCGCCGGCGCAGCGGAAGATAGCGTGTCTTTCCGGCAGAATCGCGAGTGTTTCCAGGATTACAACTTCGTACCCAATGTGCTGGTTGATATCAGCAAGCGCAGCACCGAAGCAAAGCTCCTGGGTAAAACTTACAGCGCTCCCTTTGGAATTGCTCCATTCGGCTTGAGTGCTCTGGCAGCCTATCGGGGCGATATTGTGCTCGCGGCTGCGGCCGCGAAAAGGCAAATTCCGATGATAATGAGCGGTTCGTCGCTCATTCGCCTGGAAGAGGTGGCCCAGGTGTCCCCTACCATTGCCATCCAATCAGAGTTTCACGACGCCTTTGGGTGCGATAATAGCGACTGGGTCAGTTTCCTGGGTATGCTATTGTCAATGCCCATCACTGTTTTTTTGATTGCAGGAAGCAAAAGTGAGTGAACGCAAAGCGCCGCTTGACGGCATAAGGGTCCTGGATTTGTCTCGCGTGTTGGCCGGGCCATGGTG
Organism: Alcaligenaceae bacterium; assembly: GCA_029263795.1. Taxonomy (GTDB): domain Bacteria; phylum Pseudomonadota; class Gammaproteobacteria; order Burkholderiales; family Burkholderiaceae_B; genus Yanghanlia. The sequence goes on along the minus strand of JAJUFI010000197.1, from coordinate 1,637 downwards.
CAGCCAGAATCTGGCGGATCTGGGAGCTGACGTGATCAAGGTGGAACGCCCCGGTACGGGGGACGATACCCGCGGATGGGGCCCCCCTTATCTGAAGGATAAGGACGGCAATGACACCAGCGAAGCGGCCTATTACCTGAGCACGAACCGCAACAAACGTTCGATCGCCATCGACATCGCTACACCGGAGGGCGCTGAACTGGTGCGCAAAATGGCGGCAAAGTGCGACATTCTGCTGGAAAACTTCAAGGTTGGCGGGTTGAAGAAGTACGGGCTTGATTATGAAAGCATCAAAGCCGTGAACCCGCGCATTATCTATTGCTCCATCACCGGTTTTGGTCAGACGGGCCCGATGGCGTCTCTACCTGGGTACGATTTCATGATCCAGGGCATGGGCGGCCTGATGAGCATCACCGGCGAACGTGATGACCTGCCGGGCGGTGGCCCACAGAAAGCTGGCGTGGCTGTGACCGACCTGTTCACCGGCATGTATGCCTCCGTTGCCATACTGGGTGCGCTGCATGAGCGCAATCGCAGTGGCCTTGGCCAGCACATCGATATTGCGTTGCTGGACTGCCACGTGGCCATGTTGGCGAACCAGGTTCTAAACTATATGACATCGGGCGTCCCGCCCAAGAGAGCCGGGAATGCTCACCAGAACGTGGTTCCGTATCAGGTCTTTGCCGCCAGTGACGGCCACCTGATTGTGGCAGTTGGTAACGACAGCCAGTTCCGCTCCTACTGCGAGGTGATTGGCCGGTCTGAACTGGGTGAACACCCGGATTACGCGACGAATTCGGCGCGTCTGCGCAACCGAAATACATTGATCCCCGAGCTGGAAAAAATCATGAAGACGCGAACGCGTGATGAATGGATCGCAGCTCTTCAGAAGGCGGGCGTTCCTTGCGGGCCCATTAATAATTTGAAGCAGGTGTTCGAAGAACCGCAGGTCAAGGCTAGGGAGATCTGGCGCACCATCCCGCATCCGCTTGCGGGCGAGGCCCCCACGACTGCCAGTCCAATTCGTTACTCAGATACACCGGTGCAATACCGCATGGCGCCACCCTTGCTGGGCCAGCACACCGACGAAATTCTCGAGGAACTGGGTCTGAAGGACGCCTGATTCTGTGTTGGAAAGGGGCCGGCTACATGTTAATTGCGTTCGCGTTCCCCTTATACGGCACGTGCAGCATTGCGGTGCCTGTCTTTTGTTTCAGAAGCTCTGCCGACAAATGGTTGGAGCCGCCGACGCCAGCAGAACCAAAGGACACGGCATCAGGGTTCTTCTTCGCGTACTCGATCAGCTCTTTGATGCTCGTGACCGGGACATCCTTGTTGATGACGAGGACATTGGTGTAATTGACCCGGTGCGCGGCAAGCCTCGGCCTTCAGGCCGGGGAAGGATAGCCAGCAGGTGGAGGTGATCGTCCTCGCCGTCGAACTCCACCAGTTCCGCCTCGAAGTCGGCGCAGACGCTGGAGAAGATGTTACGCAGGACGTCGAGGATTTCCTTGGTGAACACTTCGCGCCGGTATTTGGTCACGAAGACCAAATGCACGTGCATCAGAAAGACGCAGTGCCGACCGTGCCGAATATCGTTGTCGTCGCTCATAGGTCAAGCGTATCATTTCGCCCAT
>JAJUFI010000141.1 GCA_029263795.1 Alcaligenaceae bacterium | reverse complement strand
GGCTCAGGAATGAGTTCCGGCTCTGGAAGAGGCTCGGGTTCCAGAACAGGTTCTGGCTCGGGAACAGGCTCCGGCTCAGGTTGCGGAACTGGTTCGGAGTCGGGAGTCTGTTCGGGCAAGCCGGCAACGTCCACAGGTTCGTCGTTAGGAGCAGCGTCCTCAGTTTCGTCCGACAACTCAACAAAATGAATTTCCACTGTTTCAGGAAGTTCCATTTCAATTTTTTGCGGAGGTGCCGAAATGATGGCTGCCAGAATTGCGGCATGCAGACCCACGGCCACGGCTGCGCCGACAACGCGAACCGTGACATTACTGGGTTTGGGTGTTTGAGACAAACGCGGCATTATGCAACTGTGGCTAGGCGGAAGGCAGCAGGGCGCTGCCCGCGTCTGCCGAGATTCAAAATAGTATCACTAATGCGAACCATTCGCAATTAGTTTACTTGAGTTTGATCAGGGTTCACCCTGCCCAATATCACATCGCGCAGCCAGTCATTTTCACGGGACGTGGCCGTTCATCAACGAGCCTCAATATTGATGCGGTCTTGAGGGGTTTCCTGCTTGACAGTGCAACGCGATAGAAGGCTTAATACGCGATAGCCGTATGGCGCAATCCCTGCTTCGCATGGGTTCCGTCGGCGGGAAGCCCAGGTTGTAATCCAGGCCCATCCTTCACGGGCGGCTTGATGAATAATTTTTAGGGGTAATCCTTGATGAATAAAACAGAGCTCATCGAACACATCTCCACGAAGGCCGATCTGTCCAAGGCTGACGCAAGCCGTGCGCTGGAAGCTTTCATTGGCGCAGTGACCAGCACCCTGAAGAAAAAGGGAACCGTCACTCTCGTTGGGTTCGGCACCTTCTCCGTATCCGAACGCGCTGCCCGTACCGGCCGTAACCCCCGCACCGGCGAAGCCATCAAGATCAAGAAGGCGCGTGTTCCCAAGTTCCGACCGGGCAAGGGTCTGAAGGACGCCGTAAACTGAATTCTTGGGGCTTGCATCAAAAGCCCCAACACGCTATAATTTTGTTTTTGCTGATTAGCGCAGTATCTAAACAGCAAGGCAGCTACAGAAGAAGCTTCGGTACCCTTACGGGTGCTTAGCTCAGCTGGTAGAGCGGCGCCCTTACAAGGCGTAGGTCGGCGGTTCGAACCCGTCAGCACCCACCAGAAAGCTTCTTAAGAATTAGGCACTTAGTTCATACTAAGTGCCTTTTTTGTTGCCTTTATTGCGTTTTGTATGGCCCGTCCACACAGAACAAGCCAGCCTCCGCTGCGAATATCAGCCCTTCAATGCCTGCTCGAAATCGGCAATCAAATCTTCCACGTCTTCCGTGCCAACCGAAATGCGCAGCTGATTATCGGAAATACCCATTTGCGCACGCAGCTCCGGCCCCATTTCGTAGTAAATGGTATGAGCCACAGGTAAAACCAGTGTGCGGTTATCACCCAGGTGGGTAGCCAGCACAAAGACCTTCAGACGATTCATGAAGGCAAACAAGTCAACGTTATCCGCCAGTTCCACCGCCATCAGCGCCCCATACCGGCCTCCGAACAGACGCTTGGCCCGTTCGTGCTGCGGGTGGTCGGGCAAACCAGGGTAGGTAACCCTAGACACCAGTGGGTTCTGAGCCAGCGCCTTGGATAATGCCAGCGCGTTGTCACATGCCTTTCCCATGCGCAATGCCAGAGTTTCCGAACCGACCGCAATACGATGGGCCGCATCGGAAGACAGCGTTGCCCCCATGTCACGCAGCCCCTTTTTCTTGATCTGGGTGAGACCCCAATTGGCTGCATTGCCCTTGCGGTAGACGTCGTTGATATTGGGATACGAAGACCAATCAAACAAGCCGGTGTCCGTCACCGCACCGCCCAGAGCATTGGCATGGCCCCCAATATGCTTGGAAAGGGAATTGACCACCAGGCCTGCCTGGACTGACTTTCCGGTGCACAGCCACGGGGTAGAAAGGGTGTTGTCCACCACATAAAGCAGCTTTTCCGCGGCACACCACTGCCCTATTCCATCCAGATCGGCAATGTAGGTTCCGGGGTTGGCCAGGCTCTCCACAAACACCATACGTGTTTCCGGGCGACGCGCGGCCTTGACCTGTTCGAGGTCGGTGGCATCCACCAAAGTGGTCTCGACGCCCAGGTTTTCCAGCGTACCCAAAAGGCTGTTGGTATTGCCGAAAATGTACTTGCTGCTGATCAGGTGATCGCCCTTCTTCAACAGTGTCAGGAACACGGCCGACAGTGCTGCCATCCCCGTGGCGAACGTCACGGTGCCAATACCCCCTTCCAGACGTGTGATCTTGGCTTCCAGCGCTGCAGTGGTTGGCGTACCCTGACGAGCATAGGAAAACCCGGGGCTGCCTTGAAATACAGCCACCAGATCTTCGACTCGCTCAAACGCGTACTGTGCCGAAACATGCAGGGGCTTGTGAACTGCTCCGGCTTCGACGCCGTGGCGCCGGTCGGAATGCAGGATGTCGGTAGTAAAACCGTTGGTACCGTGAGTAGACATAGGAGATAGCGGGAAAATGGGGAAATCGGTAAAACGGCGCGGCTGCAGGCCGTGCCTTGGAAAAAATCACGGTGGCGTCACCCGCCCTTGGCGGCCAGCCTCTGCCTGACAGTTTCGTAAAGGCATACGGCGCTGGCGACACTGACATTCAAGCTTTCCACCGAACCCAGCATGGGAATATTGACCAGTTCATCGCAGGTTTCACGGGTCAGGCGGCGCATGCCCTCACCTTCGGCACCCATCACCCAAGCCATGCTGCGGCGGCCATCCACCTGATGCAGTGAACCGGATGCTTGGTCGTCGGTACCCACCAGCCAGACATCGCGCTCCTTGAGTGCGCGCATGGTACGGGCAAGATTGGTGACCATAATGTAGGGCACCGTTTCGGCAGCACCGCAGGCCACACGACGCACCGTTGCATTCAGCCCCACAGCACGGTCACGTGGTGCGATCACGGCATGAACACCAGCGGCATCGGCGGTGCGCAGGCAGGCGCCGAGGTTGTGCGGGTCGGTCACACCGTCGAGTATGAGCAGCAAGGCCGGCTCACCGCGGTCTTCCAGAGTGTCGAGCACTTCGTCTACGTCCACGGCCAGCACGTTGGCCTGCGCCAAGGCCACCACACCCTGATGGCGCATGCCACCGGAAAGGCCCTCCAGCCGCGCCGCAGTAACTGCCCGGGGTTTGACGCCGGCAGCAGCAGCTTGCTCAAGCAGGCTCGCCATGCGCTTGTCGCGCCGCGACTCATCGAAGTACAGCTCTTTGATGGTGGCGGGGGCATGGCGCAGACGCGCCACCACGGCATGAAAGCCGGCCAGAACCTGAGACGACATGGTTTCCTCGGAATGAATCGATCAGGGGAGGCAGACCGCCTCCCCAAACCAGCATTTTAACGCCTGGTCTTGGACGTTTTCCTTGCTTTCTCGGCGGCCGTCTTGCGCTCATTGCGTTTGGCTTCCGCCCGCCGTTGGCTGGCAGTGCCCTTCAACGACTTGGGCTTGGCAGACGCCGCGCGTTTGATGCGGCGGGAGGGCTCGGCCGGCTCCGGGGCCGTCAGAGCCTTGAAACTGGTGCCTTTAACCAGACGGAACTCAATGCGCCGGGCTTCAAGGTCTACCCTAGCCACCTGTACCTGCACGGGGTCGGTGAGACGATATCGTATGCCTGTACGTTCCCCGCGGAGCTCATGTGAGGCCTCGTTGTACTGGAAGTAGTCGGAACCCAGCTCGGAAACGTGCACCAAGCCCTCAACGAACAGTGTTTCCAAGGTAATGAACAGGCCGAAGGGTGCAACCCCTGTGACCCGGCCACTGAATACCTCGCCCACGTGTTCCTTGATGAACCAGCATTTCAGCCAGGCTTCTACATCGCGTGACGCATCGTCTGCACGACGCTCAGCTGCAGAAAGCACCAGGCCCAGCTTTTCCCAGGTGGCTTCTTCCTGTTCATCATGCGGTAGTGTCATGGCGGCAGCGACGTGATCCACCTTGGGAACGTAGCGCTTGCCCTTCAGTATGCCCTTGATCACTCGATGAGTGAGAAGATCAGGATAGCGACGGATGGGGGAAGTGAAGTGGGCGTAGTGGTCGTAGGACAGGCCGAAATGCCCGACCTGTTCCGGGCTGTAAATGGCCTGCTGGAGTGAGCGCAGCGCCATGGTCTGAATGATTTCAAAATCCGGCCGGCCCCGGGCCTGCTGCATCAGGCGGGCATAATCATTGGTGCCTGGGTCGTCCCCGCCTTCCAGGGTGAGCCCCACCGTGGACAGATAAGCCCGCAGCGTCTGCAGTTTTTCTGGGGTGGGGCCTTCGTGCACCCGGTACAAACCATGGCGCTTGTTGCGCGTCATGAACTCGGCGGCACAGGTGTTGGCCGCCAGCATGCATTCTTCAATGAGCTTGTGAGCATCATTGCGCACATAGGCTTCAATGCGCTCAATGCGGCCCAGCGGCGTACATACGATGCGTGTTTCGACGGTATCGAAGTCAATGGCTCCACGCTCAACCCGTGCGGTTGCGAAAAGCTGATACAGCTCGTGCAGGTCGCGTATGTGCGGAAGCAGGTCGCCCAATGCGGCTGCGGCGGGGCCCTTGGGCTGCTGCAGCGCCTCCCATACCTGGGTGTAGGTGCAACGTGCATGCGAATGGATGACAGCTTCGTAGAACTGGTAGGCGCTGATCTGCCCGGCCTTCTTTCCGCTGCCGGCAATCACCATGTCGCACACCAGCACCAGCCGGTCGACATCCGGGTTCAGCGAGCAAATACCATTGGAAAGCGCTTCCGGCAGCATGGGAATTACACGGCGCGGGAAGTAGACACTGGTGCCACGTTCCAGGGCGTCCACATCGATGGGATCGCCCGGGCGCACGTAATGACTGACGTCGGCAATGGCTACCAGCAGCCGCCAGCCAGGGCGCTTGCGATTTTCCGTGCCCAGGTTGATGGGTGTACAAAAAACTGCGTCGTCAAAATCGCGGGCGTCTTCGCCATCAATGGTCACGAAGGGAATGTCGCGCAGATCAACCCTGCCTTTGATTTCCTGGCTCAGCACGTGGTCGGGAAGCGCGTCAGCCTGCTCCAGCGCCGCCTGCGAGAACTCGTGCGGCACACCGAACTTGCGCACCGCAATTTCAATTTCCATGCCGGGGTCGTCAATCTCGCCCAGCACTTCCACTACTCGGCCCAATGGCTGTGTATGGCGGGTGGGCTGCTGGATGATCTGCACGGTGACCACCTGGCCGTGCTCCGCACCATTGGTTTCCTGTGCGGGAATGAGAATGTCGTGCTTGATGCGCTGATCTTCCGGCACGACTATACAGACGCCCCGTTCGCGCAAGAAGCGGCCTACGAGCTTGTCGGTGCGCCGCTCCAGCACTTCCACAATGAAGCCTTCCAGCTTCCCGCGGTATTCGCCTTCTATCTTGGCCAGAACGCGGTCGCCATGCAGCACTTTCAACATTTCGCGCTGCGGCAGGAAGAGATCGGGGCCGCCGTCGTCACGCAGAAGGAAGCCGAAACCGTCCCGGTGGCCCTGCACCTTGCCGGCAATGAATTCAAATTTGTTATTGACCTGTACCTTGCCCTGTTTGTTGATGAAAATCTGACCATCGCGCTCCATGGCGCGCAAACGTCGCTCAAAACCAACAGCGAGAGGCACAGCTGCACCCAGGGCCCGTGCCAAAGCTTCCAGGCTCATGGGTTTTCCGAAGGTTCGCAGCTGTTGCATTATGGCTTCACGGCTGGGAACATCCGGGTCGAAATCTGGTGGAAGATCGATCGCTCCTGCGATGATTTCCGTCTTACTGCTTATTTTTGTTTGTTTGCTCAAAGGGCATTTCCATTTTTAAAAAAACCGCGCTATACTTCGCACCTTCCTTGAAGTGACAGCGAAGTTGCTGTTCCGGCAAGTGCATAGCATACACGCTATGCCCAGGTGGCGGAATTGGTAGACGCGCATGGTTCAGGTCCATGTGCCGCAAGGTGTGGAGGTTCGAGTCCTCTCCTGGGCACCAAACTTGACGAAAGCAATTTCGTGAAATAAAATTCACTTCTTCCTTGGTTCCTTAACCAAAAGGCTCCAAGTAAATAGCAGGAATGCCCAGGTGGCGGAATTGGTAGACGCGCATGGTTCAGGTCCATGTGCCGCAAGGTGTGGAGGTTCGAGTCCTCTCCTGGGCACCATCCGCAAGCAGTACAGAGAACCCAGCTAAGTCGCGCGATTTAGCTGGGTTTTTTGCGTCTGGCCGGGTACCTTGCCCCTGCCGGCAGGCCTCTTCCGGCACCCCCTAGGGTTGTTCCTAAAAGACCTCGGGTTTGCCCGGAGCGCATGAACACTGGCGTTGGGGCAGATACACACTCAGCCCCCAATTGCCTG
>JAJUFI010000149.1 GCA_029263795.1 Alcaligenaceae bacterium | reverse complement strand
TGTGTTGCGGGTGGTGGGCATGGTCGTGCTTTCCTCCTGCAAGTACGATGGGCGGTGCTCCGATGGCCGCGCGGGTTTGCACGTCCGCACTGGCCGGAAGGCTGAACAGGGTTGAAACAACTACAGCACCAAGCATCAAGAGTTTTTTCATGACGGGCCCCTTTTAGGTCGTTTGACCCATTGTGGCCCAACAGCCGTTTCAGAATTGTTGTCCCAGCAAGGGCAATCGCTTCAAACTGCTACGAACTCGGACAGGTGGCGGAATGGTGCAGATGTATCCAGTCCACTACGCCGGATTCAGGGTGATAACCATCCACGACTTCTGCGAATAACTCCCGAATGGCCGGGTAGTTGTCGTCTGCAATCGCAAGCGCGAGCGAGTCGAGCACCGTCTTTAGTGCCTCCCAGTCCAGCCGGTTTTCGCTGGCTCGCATGATCATGGGATGCGGAGTGGGCGTGACGTTATCGCCGATCAGCAGTTCCTCATACAGTTTCTCGCCCGGGCGCAGCCCGACATATTCGATGGCAATGTCACCCTCCGGGCGCTCGGGGGTGCGCAAAGTCAGTCCGGAGAGCTGCACCATTTTCTCGGCGAGTTCCCGTATCTTGACTGGTGCGCCCATGTCCAGCACGAACACATCTCCGCCGGTGCCCATTGAGCCGGCCTGGATCACCAGAGAAGCAGCTTCGGGAATGGTCATGAAGAAGCGGGTGATTTCCGGATGTGTGACCGTCAGCGGGCCGCCAGCCTGTATTTGCTTGCGGAAAAGTGGTACCACGGAGCCAGACGAACCGAGCACATTGCCAAAGCGAACCATGGTGAAGCGCGTCCGGTTCGGAAGTGCCGGGCCGCCCGGTTGACCGTAGGGCGAAGGATTGGCTTCGCAAGCCAGTGCCTGAAGAATGAGTTCCGCCAGGCGCTTGGTGCAACCCATTGTATTGGTGGGGCGCACAGCCTTGTCGGTGGAAATGAGCACGAAGTTGCTGACGCCTGCGCGCAACGCGGCCTGGGCGGAATAAAGTGTACCGAACACATTGTTCAGTATCCCTTCCGCCATGTTGCATTCCACCATGGGCACGTGTTTGTAGGCGGCTGCATGGTAGACGGTGCTCACGTTCCCTTGCCAGTGAGGAAAGGATGGCGTTCGCCTCTATTGGGAGTCAGCGCCGCGTTCCTGATGGTCGCTACCGTGCTGATGGCGCAGCGGTTGTCCTCCAGGCTGAAACCACGCCCGGCCAGAACATCCTCATAGCTTTTCTGATGCAGATCGGTGAAACCGCCCGAGAATTCGATTTCTTCGCCGTCCAATGTGATGGAGCGCCAGGTTCGCTGCCCCATATCGCGGCCGCGCTCGGGCACATCATTCACATCGACAGAGAGAAACCAGCGCACTCTGGCATGTTCATATTCCAGATAGCCGGCAGCTTTGTGAGGCGTGGAGAGGTGCACCACGTTGTCCTGCAGCTTTCCGAATACATAGTGCAGCATGTCGAAAAAATGAACGCCGATATTTGTGGCTATGCCGCCTGATTTCTTCACGTCTCCCTTCCAGGAGCGCCCGTACCACTGGCCCCGGGCAGTGATATAGGTGAGATCCACCTCGTGCTTGGTGTCGCGTCTTGTCTCACGCACGTGCGCTCTCAATGCCTGGATAGCCGGGTGCAGGCGCAGCTGCAGAATGGTGTGCACCCGGCGCCCGGTGGCCTCTTCAATTTCCCGCAGGCCATCAATGTTCCATGGGTTGAGCACCAGGGGTTTTTCGCAGATGGCGTCAGCTTCGGAGCGCAATGCAAAACGTATGTGTGAATCGTGCAGATAGTTGGGTGAGCAAATAGATACATAGTCGATACGATCGGGGCTGGCGGATCGGCGCAGTTTGTCGACATGGCGGTCGAAACGCTCGAATTCGGTGAAAAAGTCCGCCTCCGGAAAATGGCTGTCCATGACACCAACTGAATCATTCGGGTCCAGAGCCGCAACCAACCTGTGTCCTGTGGCCTTGATGGCCTGCATGTGGCGCGGCGCGATGTAGCCCGCGGCACCGATCAGTGCGAAATTGTTCATTTTGCGGTGTACCCCCCATAGGCGGCCCGGTAGGCGCCATAGCGGGCGCTGAACCGGTGGTTCTCGTTGTTGAAATCGTTGAAGATCACGCCGTCCACACGACCCCCTGCTCGGACCAGTCGGCGGGCGGATTCGTCCAGCTCGGCAGAGGTCGTGATCTCTGCACGGGCCAGCAGGATGATGGTCCCCGCATGAGGGGCGAGGGCCATGGCGTCAGACATGGTCAACACAGGTGCCGTATCCAGTACCACCATGTCGTAATGCCTGGACCATTCCTGCAGTAGTTCGCCGGTGCTGGGCATGAGCAGCATTTCGGCGGGGTTGCGCGGCAAAGTGCCGGTCGTGATGACATCGACATTGGGCAGAAGCTTGCGCCGAACGGCCTGCTCTAAAAGGCAGCGGCCGCGTATCAATTCACTGAAACCGCGGTCCCGGTCCATGCCGAAATACTGGTGGATGCAGCCTTTGCGCAAGTCACCATCCACCAGCAACACGCGCCTGTCGGAAGCGCCGATGACGGTGGCCAGGTTGACGCTGGTGAATGTCTTGCCGATTCCAGCGGAAGGCCCGGTGATCATCAGAATGTTGTTGGCTGCATGGTCGAGCCCATGACGCATGGAGGTGCGAAGCCCGCGCAGGCTTTCGACGGCGGGTGCGTCCGGAGAAAGATCAGCCAGCACGTGGGTGCGCCGCCCGGCCATACGTGGCTTGGGAAGTTTCTCCGGCGTGACGCGGGGAACCGTTGCCAGCACATCCAGCCCTAGCCGTGCCTCAACATCTGCTGGTGTGCGCAAGCCCGGACGCAACAGATTTCGCAATACAGCCAGGGCGATGCCGAGCAGTAGTCCGGCTATGCCTGCAATCGCAAGCGCCAGTGCCTTGCGCGGCTTGACGGGCGCTTCCGGCACCATGGCGGGGTCTACCAGGCGCACACTGCCCACCTTGCCTTCCTTGACCAGACGAAGCTGCTGGGCACTGTTGAGCAGCCCGGCGTACAGCTCACTGTTGACCTGTACGTCCCGCACCAGATTGAGCAGCTGCTGTTCCAGTGCTGGCAGTTCTTTGACGCGCTCGGCCAGCCTCGTCACTTCCGTTTCCAGCGCCGCAATCTGTTCGTCCAGTGACCGCATGGTGGGATGCTGAGGCCCATATTGGGCGGACAGTTCCCGGCGCCGCTGCTTCAATTCGAACAAACGGGTCTGCATGGCTACCGAAGTTTCCAGCGACAGCCGGCCTTCTGTACCGAGATCAAAGGTTCCGTGCCGGTCACGGAATGCGGTGTACCGATTGTCGGCTTCATCCAGCTGCTGGCGTAACTGGGGCAGGAAGTCATCCAGAAAGCCTAGGGATTTTTCAGCTTCTGCGGCCCGCCGTTCCACATTCTGGCGTACGTAGGCAGCACCAATCGTGTTCAGAATAGAAGCGGTCTGAACAGGGTCCGTCCCTTCAAGCGACATGGCCAGCACACCGGATGGCTTGTTCTTTTCGTCGATCACCATCTCGCTTTGCAAGGTCTCGATGGTGGCCAGGCGCGAACGTCGCTCCACAGTGAAACGTGCGCCGGGCAGGCCCTCCAGCGCCTTCAGAACCAGGACGCCCGTACCGCTGCCATAGTTGAATTCTGTCGCTTCGCCGGCCTTTCCCTGTGCGATGCGATTGCCGTTGTGATCCATCAGATCGAAGCCGCTTTCCGTCACGACCAGGGTGAGCGGGCGATTCTCCAGTTCCGCGGGCACGTCCAGCCGTTCGACTTGAACTGATTCCCTGCCGTGGACATAACCGAAGTAATCGGGAAGAACAGGTTCGGAAAGGTTCTCGCTGCGTTGCGCCAGCCAGCGACCGAAGATCGGAAGATAGTTGGGTTCCGCCTTCACATAGAGTTGCAGGGTGTCGGTGGCTTCGCCCACTACCAGACGGGAGCGCAGCAGCTCCATTTCAGCCGTGGCCGTAGCCTGCACATTGAACACCGATGAAAGCTCCGCCAGCACATGGGCTTCCGCCTGGCGTTGCTGGGGCGGTTCCACCTGGATGAGCGCGTCGGCCCGGTAGACGGGACGGCTGAGGAATGCGTACCCAGCGCCCAGTGCGAGGGCCAGCACTGTGGTGCCGAGAATCAGCCGGCGGGCATTGAGCAGCATGTCCATGAAGCCCGGCAGGTCGACTTCCTCTTCTTCCCGGTAATGTGTCCATGGTTGATGCAGAGCGGCGGCGGGTGCGCCCACCGGATGGTGTTCGTAGGGAACGATGACAGGAGGCTTGTTCATGGCGGCACCGTTCAGCGGGTCATTGCGCGGGTGGTGTAGAGCGCGTCGTAACTGGGCAGCAGATTGCTTATGACGCGGTTCCAGCGGACGATGGGGGCCGGGTCAACAAAAACGATGTCACGCGGCTTGAGCGGGAAGTCAGCGGCCAGCACATAGGCCGTGGGCCGGCTGGCATCGAGGTGATAAAGCTCAGGCTGACCGTCGTCGCCCCGCCGGATCACATACACCTGGCGGGGGTTGCCCGATTCAGGATTCACGCCTCCGGCCTCGCCCAGGGCCTGAGCGAGCGTCACATTGCCGTCGTGCATGACGTGGGCTGTTGGTGCGAATACGTCGCCCATCATGTAGACCTTTGAGTCCTGGCGGCTTCCCACCCGCAGCATGTCGCCGTTCTTCAAAACGATGCTGGAAGGGTCCACCCGGCTGCGCGTCAGTGCCGGCAGGTCGATCTGCGTAGTAACCCCATCGCGCGTCAGCGAGACGGAGGAACGGTCCGCGTTCTGCGTCATGCCGCCTGCACGGTTGATGGCTTCGGGCAAGGTCATGGCGATGTCGTTGATGGGTTGCACTCCCGGGGTGTTGACCTCGCCGTCGACGTAGACACGCGCTGATCGGTAAGCCTGAACCCGAACTGTGATCTGGGGGTCATTCACATAGCCCGATAGACGCTGGGCCAGCCGGTCACGAATCTGGAATTCATTCAGGCCCGCAACCCGCACCGTTCCCGTGAAAGGGAACTGGATAGTGCCGTCAGGCCCCACGTTGTAGCCATTGCCCAGTTCATTCACCCCGGTGATGACTGCAGAAGTGGAAGAACCGGCGGGCGTCATCGCCAGCTCCGGATGGTTCCACACTACGATGTTGAGGATGTCGCCGGGCCCCACCTTGTATGGTTCCGCTTTGCCGAACAAATGGGCCACCTTGGTGCGCACCTGATCGCTGTTCGTCGCCAGCTGGTTGCGAAGCAATTCTGGAGTGATGGTCTTCAGCGCCCCTGCAGGAATTCCATCTTCCTGCAGTGCCTGACTGACATCCTTGGGGCTGCCCATGTGCGTACCAGGCGACATGCTGCAGGCCGCGAGGACTGCGCTGGAGAGCAGGCCTGCCAAAGCCCCTCTCCAGCGCCGGAAATTGCTTTCCGTGTTTGAAACGCCAAACGTCTTCATCGCATCCACCGCCTTCTAAAAAGTGTGGAAATGAGCCAGGAAAGCCTTCGTTCGATACGGAGACTCAAACGGCACGTAGGAAAAAGTTGCGTTAGTAATAACCGGTCGTCGCCAGCTGCAACCATCAGCCGGAAGTCATACGCCGGCTGGCATACGACACGCGGTCTAGGGCTTATTCATTGGGGGTGGCAGGAAGGCGGAGAGGGCTTTCACTTAGAACAGCCCGGAAGGCGTCGGGCAATCGCCGGGAAAATCTGCTATAGTTTCCGTCTTCGCGAATTGCGGAGAATCGCGGACAGGTGGCAGAGTGGTCGAATGTACCTGACTCGAAATCAGGCGTACGTGCAAGCGTACCGTGGGTTCGAATCCCACCCTGTCCGCCACGGAATTCTTAGAGCCTCTGATTTTTCAGGGGCTTTGTGCTTTACAGTCAGCCGGGCTCTTCCCCATAATCGGGGGAACGC
>JAJUFI010000073.1 GCA_029263795.1 Alcaligenaceae bacterium | reverse complement strand
GCGCTCATGCCATAGGCCAACAGGGAGCTCAGCAGCACGGGGTATTCACGCAAACCATGCAGCCCGGTGGGCATGGCGGCAAAGGCCGCAATTACGCCCAGGATCAAACCGACCCGTTTGCCGAACAAGCCGAACGCCATCAGGCCGATGACCACACCAGCGCCCACGCAAGCCACCAATTCAGCCATGAGACCGAGGCCGCCGGTCATGGGCAGCAGTTCAAAACGGGCAAGCAGAAAGGCCCCGAAGGCAGCGAGGACGGCGGTCGTGAATGCCAGGTTGGTGACCTTGTCCCAGTACAGGCTGACAATGACCGGGAAAACAATGGCTCCCCACAGCGCGCCAACAAAAACCAGCATGGAGAGAATGTCGAGCCGCAGGTAGGCGAAGCAGACGCCCAGCGCCGTGGCCACAATCATGGTCATACGCCCGATCCACACCATGACCTTGGGGTTGGGTTTGCCGCGAGCCAGGTTCTTCCCGTACACGTCTGCCATGACGATGCTGGACAGGGCGGAAAGGTCGGAGTCCGCCGTCGATGACAGCGAACCGATGATGAGGACGAAGAACATGCAGATCAGCACGGGCGGGAGATAGGTCGCCGCCATGCCCGGCACCAGATTGTTGAGATCGCCACCCGTAGGCACGATACCCGCCAGCAGTGCAAGAAAACCCAGCATACCCATGCCGATCACAATCGACCCATAACCGATTGTGGCGGTGACAAAGGTGGGTTTGATCAGATCCTCGCGCACTGCGAAGAGGCGTTGAGCAATAGTCTGGTTGCCAATAGCGTAGGCCAGTACCGCCACGAAATAAGGCGCCCCTTGCTCGAGCCAGGCTTCACGCGAGAAGAAGTCTGCCTGTTCACCATCCAGCCTGTGCCAGCCTTCCGTGAAAATCTCCGTTCCACCCAGGGTGAAAAACAGGAAGGGAATGATGATTACCACGGCCAGAATCATGGCAGTGAGTTGGGCAAAATCGGTCAGCACGGACGCGCGAAAGCCTGACCACAAGGTGTAGGACAAGACGCCCAGCGCGGTGATTACAACCCCCTGCATGAAGCTAAGCGGCGACAACATGGACACCAGTGCGCCTGCGGCAGTGAAGTTCACCATCAGGCTGATGATGCTGCCCAACACGTTCGAGCCAGCAAGAATGATCTGGCTGCAGCGTCCGTGGCGGGCGTGCATGATCTCCGCCAGCGTATGGGCGTTTGGGGCCACTTCGCGAAAACGCCGCCCGAAGGGATAGATGAAAAGAATCATCAGCGCCCCCCAGAAACCATAGTGAATGGCACCGGACACACCGTATTTGAAGCCCGAACTGGCGGCCGCGTAAATCGAGGCCGCCCACACCCAGGTAGCGGTCATGCTGGCAGCCGACATCCCGAACCCGATTGCCCCGTTAGACGTCATGTACCCATCAGCACACTCTTCCTTCTTGCCTATCCGCAAGGTCATCAGGAAGGAGAATCCATAGAAACACAGAAGCAACAGAAGTACTGTGGTCAGGGAAAGTTGATGCATGCATACTCCAGATGCCCTCGTCGCGGTGCATGAAGCCATACGGCGCCTTTTGAAGGCGCAAGCCAGCGCGGGCCGCGGTCACTAACCGCGACAAGAATCCTTCCGCACTGTGCACGAAGCAACGACAGCGAATACGTGAATGACGTCCGTGGCAGCGGGCGGTGAACCTGCTGCACTGCGGCCAATGGAAGGTGAGAGCTTGCCGGTCGAACTACGACTGGGCGGCCCACCCCTTCCT
The DNA here is from genome assembly GCA_029263795.1 of Alcaligenaceae bacterium. GTDB lineage: Bacteria > Pseudomonadota > Gammaproteobacteria > Burkholderiales > Burkholderiaceae_B > Yanghanlia. The sequence goes on along the minus strand of JAJUFI010000073.1, from coordinate 11,140 downwards.
GCAACCGGGGACGGTTTGACGCCACACCTAAGGTGTGACCAGAACGGCAGACGGCAATGGTTTTCGTTTTGCGCGCGGTGGCGAAACCACCTCGATCAGCACCGCAGCATTGCGGACTGACCTGCGCAGGGAAACGGCGCCTGTCGTTCTAAAGGCGAAAATGTTAGCACCAGAATGATTGCCACGTCAATTGTTAGACTATGTAGCAAGTACCTCGTCAAGCAGTTCCACCCAATGGCGCACTGGCGTACGCCCTGCTGCATCCAGGTGAACCTGGCAGCCAATATTGGCAGTGATGATCTGATCCGGCCCGCCGCTTTCCAGGGCATCCAGCTTCTTGTCCCGTAAGCGCAGGGAGAGCTCCGGTTGAGTAATGGAATAAGTGCCGGCCGAACCGCAGCATAGATGAGCGTCCGGTACTGCTGTGAGATTGAAACCCAACCGCTGCAAGACCTGCTGCGCAAGCCCCCCTAACCGCTGCGCATGCTGCAGGGTGCAGGGGCAATGGAAAGCGGTTTTGCCGGCATCCTTGATGCTTATAGACTCCAGGTTTTCCCTGTCCAGTACTTCGAACAGGTCCAGGGCCCTTTCACTGACGAGCCGTGCCTTCTCCGCATATGCTGGGTCATTGCGCAGCATGTACCCGTATTCCTTCACAAAAGCTCCGCAGCCGCTGGCAGTCTGAATGATGGCCTCCGCCCCGGCAGCCAGGTGCGGCCACCATGCATCGATGTTGCGGCGGGCACGTTCCAGCCCTGCCTCCTGAGCGTCCAGGTGGTAATCCACGGCTCCACAGCACCCTGCTTCCGCCACCATCTGCACACTGATGCCCAACCTGTCCAGCACCCTGCTGGCCGCCGCATTGGTATTGGGCGAAAGCCCCGGCTGCACACAACCTTCCAGCATGAGAACCCGGCGCGAATGACGTAGTTCCGGCCGTTTGCCCGCCGGCGCAATATTGCGCGGCAGCTTGCTGGCCAGCCGTGACGGCAGGATGGGTTTGAGAAAGCGCCCCGTACCCAGCATGAATTTGAAAAGGCCGGGATTGGGCAGCACCCGCCGCAAGCCATTGCGCAAGGCCTTCTCCCGGGGTGGTCGTTCCACCCGAGAATCTAGTGCCGCGCGCCCGATGTCGAGCAACTTGTGATATTCGACGCCTGAAGGGCAGGTCGTTTCGCAGTTCCTGCAACTCAGACAGCGGTCAAGATGTTCCTGAGTGCCAGGCCCAGCTTCGTCCAGTTCCAGAAACTGCTTGATCAGGTAAATGCGCCCCCGCGGGCCATCCAGTTCGTTGCCGAGTTCCAGATAAGTGGGGCAAGTCGCATTGCAGAAACCGCAATGCACACAGGTACGCAGAATGCGTTCAGCCTCATCGGCGTTTTCGAGGGATTTCGCAAATTCGGAAAATTGGGTTTGCATGGCGTCAGAACTCGGGATACATGCGACCGGGATTGAACACTCCTTTGGGGTCCATCCGCTTCTTCAGACTGCGATGCAGCCTCAGCATGGCAGGCTGCAGGGGGTGAAAAGGAAGATCCACGTGACCGGCGGTATGGCAGGTGGCGTGACCGCCTACAGACTCTGCCGCCGTGCGCACTTCCTGGACAGACGCATCGCTGCGCAACCAGCGCTGTGCTCCTCCCCAATCCACTAGTTGATCGCCCGGGACATCCAGCGGGGGCGCCCAGGCAGGAACTGACAGTCTCCACAGGGGCCGGCCATCTCGCTGCGAGTCAAAGAACGGCAATTGGCGTTCACGCAACGCGTCCCACCAGTTGGCCGGCACTGCCTCGCCACCGATGCGCTCACGGGCGGCCCGCACCGACCCTTCATTACCTTCGAACCGCAAGCGCAAGATCTCGCCGTCGTGACAGGCCGCCGTAATGGGAAGGGGCTCGGTACCCCATTCTGCCAGCTGTTTCAGGGCCACATTCAGCGGCATGGCGAGGGCGACACTCTCAGTGCAACGCGGCCGGGGCAGGACTTTGAATGAAACTTCAGTGATCAGACCGAGACAACCCCAGCTGCCGACCATGAGCCGGGGTACATCGTAGCCCGCCACATTTTTCATGACCTCGCCTCCAAAGCGCAGATGCGTTCCCAGCCCACTCACCATGCGCACACCGAGGACAAAATCACGCACGGAACCTGCCCAGGGCCGGCGCGGCCCGGAAAGGCCTGCTGCCACCATTCCGCCGACGGTAGCCTGCCCGCCAAAGTGCGGCGGTTCAAACGCAAGCATCTGTCCGCCCCGTTCCAGCGTAGCGTTGAGGTCAGCCAGCCTGGTACCTGCACGTGCCGTGATGATGAGTTCAGTGGGGTCGTACGAGACTATGCCCGTATGGCCGGTGACATCCACTACCGGCAGACTTTCCGGCATGGGCCTGCCCAGAAATGCCTTGGTGCCTCCGCCCACTATGCGGAAAGCTTCACCACGGCTGATCGCTTCCCGCACACTTTCCAGAAGCACCTGGCTTTGATCCTGACCAGCGTCAGCATCGAACCACTTCAAACTGCTCATCAGAATCGCTCCAGCTCGGGAAATGGCAGCTGCCCCTTGTGCACATGCATGGCGCCGAATTCCGCGCAACGATGCAGTGTGGGGATGTTCTTGCCGGGATTGAGCAGCCCTTCTTCATCGAAGGCTGCCTTGATCTCATGAAAGAAGGTGATTTCGTCGCTATTGAACTGCACACACATCTGGTTGATTTTCTCGCGGCCAACGCCGTGTTCACCGGTGATGCTGCCGCCCACCTCAACACACAAGGCGAGAATTTTTCCACCCAGTTCTTCTGCACGCGCCAGTTCGCCTGGCACATTGGCATCAAAAAGAATCAGAGGGTGCATATTGCCGTCACCCGCGTGGAACACATTGGCCACCCGCAAGCCATACTTTTCGGAAAGTGCCTCAATGCCACTGAGCACCCTGGGCAATTCACGCCGCGGAATGGTGCCATCCATGCAGTAGTAATCCGGCGAGATGCGGCCAACCGCCGGGAAGGCGTTCTTGCGCCCCGCCCAGAAGCGCGCGCGTTCCGTTTCGTCCCTTGCCTGCTGCACGCGCGTGGCACCCGCCCTCGCCAGGACATCACGCACCCGCTCACAGTCTTCGTCCACGTCGGACTCCACGCCGTCGAGTTCGCACAGCAGGATCGCTTCGGCATCCAGTGGGTAGCCAGCCTTGACGAAATCCTCGGCCGCATGAATGGAAAGCTTGTCCATCATTTCCAGACCCGCTGGAATGATGCCCTCGGCAATGATGTCTCCCACCGCCTTGCCCGCTTTCTCCACATCGTCGAAGCTGGCCATCAGCACCTTGGCAACTTCGGGCTTGGGCAACAGTCGCACCGTGACTTCCGTCACCACGCCCAGCATGCCCTCCGAACCGTGAAACAGGGCAAGCATATCGAAACCAGGGGCATCCAGGGCATCGCTGCCGAATGTAACGGCCTCGGCGCGTATGGTCTGAGCTTCCACTTTGAGCACATTGTGCACGGTGAGCCCATACTTCAGACAATGCACACCTCCGGCATTCTCCGCCACATTGCCACCGATGGAGCAGGCAATCTGCGAGGACGGGTCTGGTGCATAGTAAAGGCCGTGAGGTGCCGCTGCCTGGGAAATGGCCAGATTGCGCACCCCGGGCTGCACACGGGCATAACGCCCCAGCGGGTTCACCTCCAGTATGCGGTTGAAACGCGCCATTACCAGCAGGACGCCCTTCTCCAGGGGCAGGGCTCCGCCAGAAAGGCCGGTTCCCGCACCCCGCGCCACCACCGGAACTCTGAGTTCGTTGCACACACGCAGTACGGTGGCGACCTGGTCGACCCGCTCCGGCAACACGACCAGCAATGGGCGTGTACGGTACATGGCGAGCCCATCACACTCGTAAGGTCGCAGCCGTTCGGGCTCGTGCAGGACGTCGAGTTCCGGATCCGCCTGGCGCAAGGCGGCAATCAGGGCCTCGCGGTCTACCTCGGGTAGGGCGCCGTCGATGCGCTCGTCGTAGAGAATATTTGACGCTTGGGACATGGCGTGACACTTTCATTTTCTGATGCAGTCATTATCGTGGCCCGCGGCGCCGCATTCAAATACGCAGATGGGTGGTCGTACCAGTTTATAAGCATAACTAGAGTTTTCACCTATGTGTGACAGTAGGTTGTGGCCAAGCTGCCTCATAACCTCATACTGGTCATACCAGTACACCGAGGCTAAACTACCCACAGTGCAGTGCAACCCTTCGGCCGTCAGAAATGTCATCCACCGCATCCACGCCCGGCCCTTGCCCCATCGGTCCAGATCCTCAATCTGGTCTTATCCAGGCCGTGCAAAGGGCTTCCCATGGTAATGTCCGCGACCTTTCTGCGCAGGCACACACTTCTGCCAGCGCAAAAACCAAACTGGCTGATCAGGTTGCCGCCCACATAGAATCGCTGATCGTCGACAGTGTGCTGAAAGTCGGCCAGGCGCTACCTTCCGAACGCCGTCTCATGGAAAAACTCGGGTGTTCACGCTCGGCGCTGCGCGAAGGTCTGCGTATCTTGCGTGGCAAAGGGTTGATTCGCACAGAGCACGGGCGCGGCTCCTTCGTGGCTCCTTTCGACCGCGTTCAGAACAGCAGCCCACTCATGCACCTGTTTGCCTCCCAGCCCCGCACCCTGTTCGACCTGCTGGACGTGCGCGAACTTCTTGAAGCCGAGGCCGCCCGGTTGGCAGCATCCCGCGCCACCCGCGCCGATCTTCTCATCATTCGCAGGCACTTCGAGGCCTGGAAGCAGGCGCAGCAGGCGGGCCAGGACATTTCTGCCGAAGACCATGCGCGCCTGGACCACGCTTTCCACCGAGCCATCAGCGAAGCGGCGCACAATGCCGTACTCACCCATCTGCTGGAATCGCTCAGCGAACTGACGCTGCGAAGTGTGTTCGCTTCCGTCGAACATCTTTATGCTCGCCCCCATTACAAACACCAGATTGACCATCAGCACGAAACACTCTTCAACGCCATTACGGAGGGCCAGCCGGAAGCGGCCTACCAGGCAGCACGTGAACATGTGGGGGCGGTGCGCAAGAATCTGCGCGAAGTGGAAAACGAAGCCGAGCGTATCGTGCGCGCTACCCAGCGCCTGGAAGGCTGGAAGTAAGCCGTAAGTCTCCCCCCTGATAGTGCGGCTCTTTTTGGCGGGCGCCGCAGAAGTCAGGCCGGGTCCTTCTGTGCGGCCACGGAACACCGTGTGTTGTCAGGGAGCATTGGCTAATCTCATGCGTCGGAATGCCGCTTGCTGCCCAGGTTCTCCACTGGTGCGCGGCGACTACATTGCCGAAGCGCTGAGGGTCGGTTCGGTCGCTGTTCCAGCATTTCCAGATGCTGACGGAAGTCATCGGCGAGATGGGAGGCGACCCCACATCGCAAACCCCCTGTGCTGACATCAGCGCAGTTGCTGCCATGGGCCTGATCCAGGTCCTGACCGACCCTCGAACGACGCTGGCTCAAGGCCTGCAGGCCCTTCTGACTGCAGAGCTGACCGATAACGCCGCCTGGGAATTGCTGATCGAACTGGCCGAACAGGGGGGACATGATGAGCTCGTTCCCCCCTTCCAGAAGGCACTGTCCTCGGAAACGGAGCATGAGGAAAAGATCAGACAGTGGCTGCGCACCATGGTGATGGACGAAGCCACCTGAGCTTCAACTCATCACTGGACGGCATGGTGGTTGCTGCCAAAGCGCCTTGTGTAAGGCAACCGCCTTGCATCCAGCCCTACTGTCGAAACAGAGGAACGCCCATGTCAGATTTCGATATGCCGAGCATCAGCAAGAACGACAGTGCCAGCGTATCCCGAGCTCTAAGGCACGATATCCCTCCCAACACCATCAAGGACCGCAGCCCCAATGTGGACGGGGCTGAACGTGTCGGTTCAGGCATGTTGGGCACCTTCCTGGTCTGCTGGGGCATGCGCCGCACCGGCCTGTCGCGCGCTCTGGCGCTTGCCGGTGGTGCCATGCTCATCGGTCGCGCCACAACAGGCAATTGTGCTTTAAAGCGGACGTTGCAGGCCTCCCCCTACTCACGCCGGGTAGCACAGGAACAGGGCTGGCCGAGTGCCCATGTGACAAGTGCGGCAGTTACCATCGCTCGTCCCCGCAACGAGGTGTACCGGGCGTGGCGGGATTTCTCGAACCTGCCCCGCTTTCTTGCCCATGTGGAGAGCATCGAGATCATTTCGCCGCTGCGCTCACGATGGACCGTCAAAGCGCCATTCGATCAGAAGGTCAGCTGGATCTCCCACGTCACTGAAGACCTCGAGAACACTCGCATCGCGTGGGAAAGCGAATCGGGTGCCAGCGTTCCCAACTTCGGCTGGGTGGAATTTCGCGATGCCCCGCGTGGGCGCACTGAAGTACAGGCCCTTATCGCCTTCCAGCCACCCTACGGGGAAGCCGGCCGATTGATGAGCGTCCTGTTTCAGGAAACGCCGTCTTATCAGATGCGGGACAACCTGCACCGCTTCAAGCAATTCATGGAAACCGGAGAGCTCGCCGTGTCGGGCGACCGCTTCCAGAAAGGAGACTGACAGTGCAAGCATTGGTCTGGAAGGGAATCAATCAACTGGGAGTCGAACGGGTGCCTGATCCGTCCGTGCTCAATCCCAAAGACATTATTGTGAAGGTGGCCATGTCTTCGGTATGTGGCTCCGACCTCCACCTGATCGGCGGCTACGTACCTGCCATGAAACCGGGTGACATTCTGGGTCACGAGTTCCTGGGCGAAATTGTGGAGACGGGTCGCGATGTCACCACCCTCAAGACCGGAGATCGCGTGGTCGTAGCATCCATTCTGGCCTGCGGACATTGTGAACACTGTCAACGTATGGAGTTTTCCTGTTGCGACAATACCAATCCCAAGCCGCAGATGACGGAGCTGGCCTATGGCCACGGCTGCGCGGGCATTCTCGGCTACAGCCATGCCTTCGGCGGCTATTCCGGAAGCCATGCAGACTATATCCGGGTGCCGTTTGGGGAGGTGAATGCCTTCAAGATTCCCGACGGTGTACGCGATGAGCAGGCCGTATTCGTTTCCGATGCAGTACCCACGGGCTACATGGGGGCAGACTTTGCAAACATAGAGGAAGGTGACGTGGTGGCAGTCTGGGGCTGTGGCGGGGTTGGGTTGATGGCCATGATTTCCGCCCGGCTGATGGGTGCGCAGCGCGTCATCGCCGTCGACCGCATCCCGGAAAGGCTGCAAATGGCAGTCGAGCATTGCCAGGCGGAAGTCATCAACTATGAAGAAATTGATGTTCACGAAGCACTCAAGGAAATGACGGGTGGCCGTGGCCCTGACCGTTGCATTGAATGCGTAGGTATGGAAGCTCACGGAACCGGGCCGCAGTACTGGTATGACCGCGTCAAGCAGAAGGCATTGATGGAAAGCGGCCGCGCCGTCGCCCTGCGTCAGGCCATCCACGCCTGCCGCAAGGGGGGCACGGTCTCCGTGATGGGCGTGTTTGGTGGGCTGATAGACAAATTCCCCATGGGTGCCATCGTCAACAAAGCCCTGACCCTGCGTTCTGCCCAGCAGCAAGGGCAACGTTACATTCCCAGCCTGTTTTCCTACATTCAGGAAGGGAAGCTGGACCCCTCCTTCCTGCTCACCCACCGCATGCCGCTGGAGCAAGGGATACTGGGCTACGAACTATTCAAAGAAAAAAAGGACCGTTGCGTTAGGGCAGTGTTCACTCCGGAGCCTGCCGTGCCTCAAATCTGAACGATGCCACCGAGCTGCACCGTCGTATTTTGCGGCAGCTTCATGAACTCGGTGATTTCACCGGCATTGCGGTGCATGTGCACGAAAATGAGCTTACGCCAGCGCGCCATGTACCCGCCTTTCGTTCCCGCCCCCTCCTCCCGGCCAACAATCAGTTTGTCGCGCCCAAGGAAATAGCTGGTCGGCATGCTGGAAACATCGAAACCCCAGCCCTGGATGCCGCCCAGCTCACGGGGAATGTCCGGGTCATCTTGGAACCCATAGTGAATGATGAGCTCGAAACACTGATTTCCCAGCGGCGTGATTTCCAGGCGTGAGGCGGGCGGGACCCAGGGCTGTTCATGGAACTTCACTGTCAGGAAGAGGTTGTACTCGTGCATCACCTTGTTGTGCTTGAGGTTATGCAGCAGTGCACCCGGTGCAGTCTTCGGATTGGCCGTCAGAAACACCGCAATGCCAGGCGCACGAACGGGCACATCCATCAGAGCGTGACTCAATACAAGGTCCAGGTCGATGGAAAGGGCCTGCCGAACTTCAAGCAGAGCGAGGCGCCCCAGATACCAGGTGCGCATCAGAAGAAACACACCCAGACCGCAAGCCAGTGTGAACCACCCGCCCGTTGCTATTTTCAAAGCCGCAGAGGCACACAACACCATATCGATCACCAGCATCACACCTACGACCAAGGCAACTCCCGCGAGGGGAAAGTGCCAGCAGTAACGCATGACGAAGAACAGCATGATTGTCGTGATCATCATCAACGCGCATACCGCCACCCCATAGGCGGAAGCCAGCGCGGTGGAGGACTGGAAATACAGCACCGCTGCAGTCACAGCGACAAACAGGGCCCAGTTCACAAAGGGAATGTAGATCTGCCCGGCTTGGTCCGCATTCGTATGCTGGATATGCAGGCGTGGCAGATAGCCCAAATTGATGGCCTGCTTGGTGATGCTGAAAGCTCCGGAAATGAGTGCCTGCGACGCTATCACCGTACAGACCGTTGCCAGTAACAGCAGCGGGGCCAATGCCCAGGAAGGTGCCATCAGGAAGAAGGGGTTACGAAGTGCGGCAGGGTCCGCCAGCAGCAGCGCACCCTGCCCGAAGTAGTTGAGAAGCAGAGCCGGCATCACCAGGCCGAACCACACGAACCGGATGGGGCGGGCACCGAAGTGGCCCATATCGGCATACAGTGCCTCCACACCGGTCACGCACAGGACAAGCACCCCTGTAATCACAAATGCAACGCCTGGTTCTTCGGCAACGAAACGGATGGCGTGACTTGGCAGCACCGCCCAAAGGATCTGAGGATTGGCCAGAACATGCACAAGCCCCATGCTGCCGATCACAAGGAACCAGATCACCATGACCGGCCCGAAGTAACGCCCAATGCTGGACGTTCCCCGCCTTTGCACAAGAAAGAGTGCAAACAGTACGCATAGGGTGAGAGGAACAACGAATGAAGCAGCCCAGGGAGCGATCAGCGTCACACCTTCCGCCGCCGACAAGACGGAAATGGCCGGCGTAATGACACCATCCCCGTAGAACACGGCTGCGCCGAACACCCCCGTGACAAGCAAGGCCCGCCGCAACATGGGCCGGCCACCCACACCCTGCAGCGCCAAGGCCAGCAGGGCAAGTGTTCCGCCCTCTCCCCGGTTGTCCGCCTTAAGCACGAGCACCACGTACTTCAGGGTGACGATGATCACCATCATCCAGAACAAAAGGGACAGCACACCGTAAACGTGTGAAGGAGTCAGCGACAGATGGGCCATCCCGAACACGCCCTTCAGCGCATACAGGACGCTCGTACCAATGTCGCCATAGACAATGCCCGCGGCGCCGAGCATGAGAGAAGCCAGAGGTTGTTGTTTCGCCGCCATGGTGAACTCATAGTGACCCGAGCTGCATATAGGCCGGGGACGATGCAGGCGGAGCCCTGCAGCCGGCCGGGTCGGTTGTCATGCGTCGGCTTCGCCCCGAATATTCCTGACTATAGCCGCGCTTACTGCAAAAAAACCCCGCCCTCATGAGAGAACGGGGTTTTCAGACTTCCATGTACCGGTTTGAAAACCGATTACATGTTTTCAATCATTACTTCGCCGAAGCCGGAGCAGGACACTTGAGTAGCGCCTTCCATCAGACGTGCGAAGTCATAGGTGACCTTCTTCGACTGGATGGATTTCTCCATGCTGGAGATGATGAGGTCGGCGGCTTCAGTCCAGCCCATGTGACGCAGCATCATTTCAGCAGACAGGATCAGCGAACCGGGGTTCACGTAGTCCTTGCCGGCGTACTTAGGCGCCGTACCGTGGGTGGCCTCGAACATGGCCACGGAGTCGGACAGGTTGGCACCCGGAGCGATACCGATACCGCCAACTTGTGCAGCCAGCGCGTCGGAGATGTAGTCGCCGTTAAGGTTCAGTGTGGCAATGACGTCGTACTCGGCCGGACGCAGCAGAATTTGCTGCAGGAAGGCGTCGGCGATGGAGTCCTTGATGGTGATTTCGCGACCCGTCTTCGGGTTCTTGAACTTGCACCATGGGCCGCCGTCGATCAGCTCAGCACCGAACTCTTCACGGGCAAGGGCGTAGCCCCAGTCACGGAAGCCACCTTCGGTGAACTTCATGATGTTGCCCTTGTGAACCAGGGTGACGGAGGAGCGATCGTTATCGATTGCGTACTGAATGGCCTTGCGCACCAGACGCTTCGTGCCTTCGATGGACACGGGCTTGACACCCAGACCGGAAGTTTCGGGGAAGCGGATCTTGTCGACGCCGAGTTCATTCTGCAGGAAGGCGATCAGCTTGCGGGCCTTTTCGCTGCCGGATTCAAATTCAATACCTGCGTAGATGTCTTCCGAGTTTTCACGGAAGATGACCATGTTGGTCTTCTCGGGTTCACGTACCGGCGAAGGCACACCCTTGAAGTACTGAATGGGGCGCAGGCAGACGTAAAGGTCGAGCTGCTGGCGCAGGGCCACGTTCAGCGAACGGATGCCACCGCCCACGGGCGTGGTCAGCGGGCCCTTGATGGACACGACGTAGTCACGCACAGCCTCGAGGGTTTCGTCGGGCAGCCAGACATCGGGGCCGTAAACCTTGGTGGACTTTTCCCCTGCATAGATTTCCATCCAGTGAATCTTGCGCTTGCCGCCATAAGCCTTGGCAACTGCAGCGTCCACCACCTTGAGCATGACCGGGGAGATATCTACCCCCGTACCGTCGCCCTCGATATAAGGGATGATGGGCTCGTCAGGTACATTGAGCGAGAAATCGGCATTGACCGTAATCTTCTGGCCCCCGGCGGGAACCTTGATATGCTGGTAGGACATGAATGCTCCAGGGATAGGATCTGACAATCGACCTGGGCGTTGGTGC
>JAJUFI010000040.1 GCA_029263795.1 Alcaligenaceae bacterium | reverse complement strand
TGCTGCAGCTGCGCATCCGTGTTGTCTGGCGACGCGTCGTACATATTGATGAGATCAAGAATCTCCGCCAGCTGGAAACCCATGCGCTTGCCCCGCAGTGCCAGTTTCAGGCGAGTCCGGTCACGTGGGTGATAGACGCGGTTGCGGCCTTCGCGGGCAGGGCTGACGATACCCTGGTCTTCATAGAAGCGGATGGTTCGTGGCGTGATGCCGAATTCGCGCGCAAGCTCGGAAATAGTCCAGGTTTGCTGGACGGCTTTGCCTGGTGTTGCAGCGGGTTCCCCCTGCGCGCCTTGTTCGGTTCTTGCCTGGCCCATTGATATACTTCCAGTTTACGTTAACGTCATATGATGCCATAAGGATGCGCCCGGGCAAATTGGCGCCACCCACAACGGAGACCTGAATGAATCCCAACGAGCAGCGGCTTGAGTACCCCTTTGGTGACACCCTGGCAGAGCCGGGCAGCGCGTTTCGCGTGGCGGAAGGGGTGAAATGGGTCCGCCTGCCGCTCCCCTTTGCTCTGGATCACATCAACGTCTGGCTGCTGCGCGATCACTTTGAAGGGCGCGACGGTTGGACTATTGTGGACTGCGGCGTCACCCGCCCTGAAGTCCGGGAGCAATGGGAAAAGATTTTCGAAAATGAACTGGAAGGCCTGCCGGTCGTGCGGGTGCTGGTCACGCACATGCACCCGGATCACATCGGGCTGGCCGGCTGGCTTTGCGAACGATGGAACGCTCCCCTGTGGATGACCGCGACGGATTACTACGTGGCCCGTTGCTGGGCGCAGCCGCCGGGTAGCGGCCGGGTAGTGGGGGGGCCTAATGGTGAATCGGCCATGCATCACTTCGCGCGGCATGGTCTGCGTGACCCCGAGTCGCTGGAACAGATCCGCCAGCGCGCTGGCTATTACCCCAGCCTGGTGGGCCAGCCGCCCACTACCTACCGCCGCATCATGCATGAAGACCGCATCAGCATCGGTGGTCACGACTGGCGTGTCATCGTCGGATACGGGCATGCGCCGGAGCATGCATCGCTTCACTGCGAAGCACTCAAGGTGCTGATTTCGGGCGACATGGTGCTGCCGCGTATATCAACCAATGTGAGTGTGTTCGACTTTGAGCCGGAAGCCAACCCCCTGCCGCTTTATCTGAAATCGCTGGACCGCTACGAAGGCATTCCGGAAGATACTCTGGTGCTGCCGTCCCACGGCAAGCCCTTCCGTGGCCTGCATGAACGCATCGCCCAGCAGCATGCGCATCACGCCGAGCGTCTGGAAGAAGTCATGCAGGCTTGCGCACAGCCCATGTCCACCGCCGACATCGTGCCGGTGCTCTTCAAGCGCAAGCTCGACCTGCACCAGCTCACCTTCGCCATGGGTGAAGCGCTCGCCCACCTGCATGCCCTGTATTTTGAAGGCCGGCTGCAGCGTCAGATGGGTGAAGACGGCATCTGGCGCTTCAGCGTTCCGACGTCAGCAGCTTGAGAGCTAGCCCGATGAAGATGACCCCGGCGGCGCGGTTCAGCCAGAGCTGAACGCCGGGGGAACGCTGCAGGCGCTCGCCCACGGCTCCCGAAAACAGAGCGATCAGGCTGAACACCAGAAATGCGGCCAGCATGAAGAGCAGCCCGAGCAGGAACATCTGCATACCGATGGAGCCGCGCAGGGGCGAGGCGAACTGCGGAAGAAACGCCAGAAAGAAAATGGTGACCTTAGGGTTGGTGAGGCTCATGATGGCGCCGCGGCGGTAGAGCTGGCCCGGTGACTGGCGTGGTGGCCTTTGTCCTCCAAGCGAGGCCGTGCCCGCTCGCAAGGCACCCCAGGCGAGGTAAAGCAGGTAGGCCGCCCCCGCCAGCTTCACTACCAGAAAGGCTGTTTGCGAGGCGGCAAAGACGGCCGCCAGGCCGACCGACACCGCCAACGTGTGGCCCAGCACACCGGTGCACAATCCCAGCACCACCCACAGTCCAGCGGCTCGCCCCCATAGCACGGACTGCGTGAGCACGAACAAGTTGTCGGGGCCCGGCGAAAGGGCCAGCAGCACGGCGACACCAAAAAAGGAGAGGGCAACTTCGGGTGGCAGCAGCATGGGGGAAATCCTGGAATGCGGTGGCTGTATGGCAGCAAGCAACGGAGCACGATGATAAGCTGTCGCAACCCCGGTGGGGAACCGTTCTCACACTAAAAAATTCTTGAAAGGCATTGCAACATGGCTGAATCGAGTTCCGCGCATCTTGACACCCTGCTCCAGCACACCGGCTTGGCCGAGTTCGACCCCAAAACAGGCGCTGCCCCTGTGGCCATCCCTTCCATGCGCACCAGCACTGTGCGCTTTCGGGATCTGGACGCGCTTGATGCCGCTCATGCGGGCCGGGCCCGTGGTGAAAGAGTGGTTACGTATGGGCGGGTGGGCATGGACACGCATGCCGCGCTGGAAGAAGTTTTCTGCAAACTGGAAGGAGGTACCCGCGCCATTCTGGCGCCCTCCGGCATGGCTGCGATCACCCTGGCGCTGCTGGCACTGCTGCAATCGGGTGACCACGTCCTGGTGGCCGACTGCGCCTATGGCCCGGTACGTACGCTGGATGCTTCGGTTTTGAAGCGGTATGGCGTGTCAGTCAGTTACTGCAGCGGAACTGTTCAAGCCTTCGAAGCTCAGCGGCGCCCTGAAACCCGTGTGCTGTACGTGGAGTCTCCCGGCTCCCTGCTGTTCGAAATGCTCGACCTCCCTGCCCTTGCGCAGTATGCGAAAGAACACGGGCTGACTATGGTGGTGGACAACACCTGGGGGTCGGGCTATATCTACCGCCCTTTGGCCCTGGGTGCGGATGTCAGCGTGGTGGCAGGCACCAAATATGTGGGGGGGCATTCCGACCTCATGCTGGGTGCCGTGGTGGTGAAAGACCCCGAGTTGGGGAAAAAAATTGCCGACATGCATTATGCGCTTGGCCTGCACGTGAGTGCAGACGATGCCTGGTTGGCCCTGCGGGGAGTGCGCACCATGCCAATACGCATGCGCGAAAGTGCCGCCAATGCCATGGCGGTTTGCGAGTTTCTGGCCGAACGCCCCGAAGTGGGCCGCATTTATCATCCCGCCTGGCCGCAAGATGCGGGCCATGCTTTGTGGAAACGCGACTGCACCGGTTCCAATGGCATGCTGTCGGTGGCACTCAAACTCGACCACGCCGCCGCCCGCCGGTTCGTGAATGCCCTGAAGCTGTTCAGCATCGGCTATTCCTGGGGCGGGTTTGAAAGCCTGGTTCAGTTGGTGGACCCTGCAGCACTGAAAGGTCACAGCTACTGGCCGAATGACGGTAACGCCGTGGTGCGCCTGCACATCGGGCTGGAATCGGCTTCCGACCTCATTGCCGATCTGAACAATGCCCTGAAAGCTGCGGCTTGATTCCAAAATGAATCAGCCCGCATGCAAGCGGGCTGAATTCCTGGTGCCACTGCGGGCTGGCTCAGTGCAAGTTTGGCGGCTGGTTCACTTACCGGCCAGGATGCCGTCCAGGAGCTTTTGTGCTTCCAGAATGGCACCGTCGTAAGTACCGGTCATGGAAGGTGAGGTGACGTAGCGGCCACCCACGGCCAGGCTGGGCGTACCTTCGATCTTGTAGATGTTTGCCAGTTCATTGGCTCGGGACACCTTGTTGTTCACCCCGAACGACTTGAACGCCGCCTCGAACTCTTTACGGTCCACTCCCTGTTCTTCCACCCAGTCAGCCATGGGTTTGAAGCTGGTGATGCGCTTGCGTTCGCGATGGATGGCGTTGAACACCTTGCCGTGGAGGTCAAGGCGATCAAGGGCTTCCAGGCTGTAATACAGCTTCTGCAGGTCGGCCATGCCGGCGTTGAAGGCTACGGGCACACGCTTGAGCACCACGTTGTCTGGAAGCGTTTGCGACCATTTTTCCACCATGGGTTCCATGGTTGCGCAGTGCGGGCACGTGTAGGCGAAGAACTCAAGCACTTCCACCTTGCCCGCCGTATCGGAAGGCTGGGCCGGTTCAATCTTGATGTGAGTTTCGGCAGCCTGGGCGTTACCCAGCGGCGCGAAGGCCAGGCCTGCTCCCAGGGAGAGAGCGGCAAGGGTGCGAAGAAACAGTGGCTTGAGCAACATGGTGGTTCAGCTTCCTGAGTTCAAAAGAATTATGACTGACGCGGGCAGCTTAGGTTCCCCACGCCCCCTATTGGCGCACGACTGAGGTTTCGATCTTTTCCCCACCCAGACGGCTGCGAGCCTTATTCATCTCATCCAGCCCCTTGAACGGGCCCACCCTGACCCTGTGCACCGTGGAACCGTTCACATTGGCCGCTTCCACATGCGCGGAAAAGCCCAGCATCAGCACACGTGCCCGCATGGCTTCGGCGTCATTGGCCGCCCGGAAGGCGCCCGCCTGCAAGTAATACGTGCCCTGCTTGCCGGATGCTGAAGCTTGTGGTTCGGGTGCAGGGGGCGGGGGAGAAGGAGTCGCCACCGGTTTTGGTGTCGAGACCTGGTTCTCCACGCGCGCGGATTCCTGCCCCAAGCGGGCGATCAGATTGCCGAGATCGTCGGTGCCCGGCGCTCCGGGCTGCCCGGGTGCCTGGCCCGGCGCGGGCGATTCGCCAGAGGGTGTTACACCTGTTCCGGGTATGGCTGTGCCCGGCGCACCGGCACCCGGCGCAGCCGTTCCGGGAAGAGCCGTGCCGGGAACGGCGGGTGAGCTGCGACCCTGCAACCCAATATTAGGGTCGGGTGCATCGCGGACATCGGGCAGCAGCACCTTGGGTTCGCCCCGGCTGGCCTTGTCGACAAACGGCATGGGAACCTGGGTGACGAACAGGGCGACCGCCACAGCGGCCGCCAGACCCAGCAGGAGACCGAGCACCACGCCGTAAAGCGTGACGCCTCCGCTTTTGCCGGATTTGGAGGAGCGTCGCTTGGTGGCCATTAGTTAGTTACATCCGTTCCGGGGCGCTGACCCCAAGCAGATTCAGCCCGTTTGCAATGACCCGGCGAGTGGCATCTGCCAGGCGCAGGCGAGCCAACTTGAGGGCCTCATCGTCAACCAATACGCGTTCTGCGTTATACCAGGCATGGAAATCGGCAGCGCAGTCGCGCAGCCAGAAGGCCAGCTGGTGCGGAGCCAGTTCCTGGGCGGCCAGTGCCAGGATATTGGGAAATTCCGCCAGACGCCGCATCAACGCAAATTCAGTGGGAGCAGTCAGCGGTGCCGGATCGGCCGTTTCGAGGCGGTCGCGCAGTTCCGGCGACTGGGCCAGAATGGAGCAGATGCGCGCGTGTGCGTACTGAATGTAGTACACCGGGTTCTCGTCGCTCTTGGACAAGGCCAGGTCGACATCGAAGACAAATTCGGAATCAGCACGGCGCTGGATCAGGAAGTAGCGCACGGCATCCTGGCCCACCCAGTCGATCAGGTCGCGCATGGTTACATAGCTGCCCGCGCGCTTGGAGATCTTTACCTCGGCTCCGTCACGCATGACCTTGACCATCTTGTGCAGGATGTAGGACGGGTAATTCTTGGGGATGCCGATGTTCAGAGCCTGCAGGCCGGCACGGACACGGGCCACGGTACCGTGGTGGTCGCTGCCCTGTATGTTGATGGCGTGGTGGTAACCGCGTTCCCACTTGGTGACGTGGTAGGCGACGTCCGGCACGAAATAGGTGTAACCGCCGTCCGTCTTGCGCATGACGCGGTCTTTATCGTCACCCGTGCCCAGTTCGGTGGTACGCAGCCACAGGGCGCCTTCATGTTCATACGTGTGGCCGGACTCGATCAGTTTCTTGACGGTCTCTTCCACTCGGCCCGATGTGTAGAGTGAGCTTTCCAGGTAGAAGTTGTCGAACTTCAGGTTGAACGCCTGCAGGTCGAGATCCTGCTCGCGGCGCAGATACGCCACCGCAAAGGCGCGGATGTCCTCAAGACTGTCGATATTGCGGCTGGCTGTGACTGACCGGCCGTCAGCGGCCTGCACAGTGGCGCCGGCAAGGAAATCGCGGGCAATGTCCAGGATGTAATCACCCTTGTAGCCGTCTGTGGGGAAGTCAGGCGAGTCGGGCTCAATGCCACGCGCCCGTGCCTGTACGCTGATCGCCAGATTGTCGATCTGGTTGCCGGCGTCGTTGTAGTAGAACTCGCGCAGCACATCGTAACCCTGGGCCGAAAACAGCCGACAGAGGGCATCGCCCAGGGCGGCCTGGCGGGCATGACCCACGTGCAGGGGGCCGGTGGGGTTGGCGGAGACGAACTCAACCATCACCTTCTTGCCGCTGGGGGCGGCATGGCCATAGCGTTCGCCTTCTTCAGTGATGGCTTGCAAGACTGCCTGGTGTGCCGCAGGAGCGAGACGGAAATTGATGAAGCCAGGGCCGGCGATTTCAATGTCGGCCACCAGTTCGCCAACGGAAGGATTGGCCTTCAGTGTGTCGACGATCTGCTGGGCGAGCTCGCGCGGGTTGCGGCGAGCCGGCTTGGCCAGTTGCATGGCAATGTTACATGCGATATCGCCATGCGCGGCGACCTTGGGGCGCTCGAGCGCTACGGTTTGCTGGCTTTCCGGCAGCAATTCGCGCACGGCGGTTTCAATAAGGGATATGAGCTGTTTTTGTTGCCCGGGGAGCATAGAAGCAGAATTTTTAGAAGTTCAAGCCAAAATGATACCGTGAATAGCGCCACGGGGGCCGCCGGCACCACGGCTAGCGGGGTCTCAGGGCTTACGGTGACCAGCCCAACGTGGCTTCAAGCCAGAGGGCATAGGCTTCCATGTCGACCTCGCCAACCCGTTCACCATCCTGTCGACGCCAGTCTTCTGCGCGTTTGATGAAGGCCTCGGTCTGTTCGCGGGTTGTGCGCCCCAGCTTCGGGTCGTCATCCTGATAGCTCAGTCGCAGGGCACCGGAAGGCGCCTGTATGGCGCGGTCGCCACGCTGGATGGTGCGAATCAGAGGGCTGCGCATGTCGCGCAGAAACGGGGCCTGCACGGCCAAGCTGTCTTCCTCGAGCCCGTCGAAGCTCACGGAAGCCGCCCGGGCCTGCCAGTGCATCCATGCCAGTGCCACTTTGGCGAGGTCGGAGTCTTCGGATTCTGCAGCGGACGTACCGGCCAGCAGGGCGATGCCCCCGCCGATATCCGCATGCGCGCCAACGAAGGGCATTTCCACCACGTTGCCCGCATCCCCTGCATCCGCACTGAGCAAGGGAAAGGCCCATCGATGTTCGTGCAAGGCAACGGCGTGCGCCACCCAGGACCACATCTCGGATACCGCAAAGTCGTAGAGATGGTTGTGTGAGCCTGCAATGCCGAACTGGGCAACGCTGTCGAACAGACCCATGAAGCGCAGGTCCACACAGGCTGACACGCGGCCGCGCAATGGGTCATCCACGCTGAACAAGCCATTGTTGTTCACATGGGCGGCAATGCGGTTGCCGAAGTGCCTGGCGAGGGCTGCCCCGCGCGAAAACCCAATTATGTCGATGGGAACGGGGGTGTTGCCGGCATGATTTTCCAGTGATGCGAGCAGGGCCTGCCACTGGTTTTCCAGAATTTGCCCCGCCCGCCAAGCCACGATGGCATCCCAGTCCAGATAATGGCTGTTGCCGGGGCCAGCGTGATAGTGGCTGGGGCCGTCACGGTAGGCCTGGGCCAGCAGCCAGGCATTGCTCTCGGTATCAGCACTGTAACGGGTGCCGTCGAAGGCAAAGAGCAGAAGCCCGTGAGGATCTGCAAAACGCCAGGGTTGCTGGGCGGCATAGCCGTAGACCTGGGTTCCCGGCAGGGGCCCCGTGGGGTCGGGCTCCAGATACTGCCCGGCTGCGGGAAGATAAGTGCGCAAAAGATTATCGTGCCAGCCTGATTCCGTGTCCTCGTATTGCCCAGGAAAACGCAGTGGGAAAGAAAGATCTCCAGCCTCTTGCAGGGCCTGGCCGGTTGGTGTGTAACCTGCGAGCCAACGTATTTTCTGGTTCTGGTCCGTCAACAGTCGGGGAACACCGGAGAGGTCGGTATGTACAGCATAGAGTGCGGGCTGCCTGCCGGGCATGTAGTCGATCATGCCCACGACAATGTGCCCGGCGTAAAGATAGCGCCGGGTAATCATGAAGGCTTCATTCTGAAGTTGTGCTTCGGCCACCAGACGGTTCGACAGGTAGAGATAATGTACGGTTTTGTCACTGCCCGACGCCGCGCCCTTGCCTTCTGCACCTTCGCGGTTCCCGCCGCGCAGTACGCGCTTGGCAATGCGATGCCCAAAGGCATTATGGCGGTATTCCGCCAGCCTTCCTGCGCTGTCTGAAAGGCTTTCCAAACGGCGGTTGGGGCCGTATTCCAGGCTGAAGCCTGCCGCTTCTTTCGGCAGGCCGGATGCATCGCGCTCTTGGGGCGGCAGGTGGTCCACTCCGGACATTCGCCCGGCAGCAAGGCTTCCGTCTGCATTCCAGGCGTACCACCATTGTGCCGGCCCGTCGGCTTGCCGCGCAGCCACCATCCGCCCCTTACCGTCATACTGAAAACGCAGGCTATGCTGAACCCCCAGGCCAGGGAATTCGTGCGTGTCCTGCAGCACTTGCCCACGTTCACCGAACTGACGGCCCTGCCGCCACAGCACATCATTCCCCCTTGAGAGCACCAGTGTGTCGGCATCTGGACCGTGGACTGCGGCACTGACCATGTGCAAGCCATTTCCGTAGCGGTAGCCGGGCAGCAATGCATCAGACTCGATAACTGTATGCAGACGCCCTTGCGGGTCTTCCCAGTGCAGGGCGGCCAGCCTGCCCCATGCTGCGCCGCCGCTAGAATCAAGCTCTGACCGCCTGCCGCTGCCTGAGTCTCGCCAGGTGTATAGCAGAGCCCCGCCCTCGGGCAGCGTGTGCCGGGTGAGCCGACCGTGAGAGTCATGGGAAAAGCTCTCGCGTAAGCTGATGGCGGGAGCATTCCAGGCAGCCGGTCGCCAGATATAACGTTGGGAAAGTCTGCCGTGCTCATCGTATTCCAGCGTTTCGGTTTCATGGGGATGTTCAATGCGTTGCAGACGCAGGCCGTGCCACTGCAGCCGCGTCCGGATCCGCCGCCCAGCATCTGGCGCGACATGCTCCAGCCGTACCGGCCGCCCCTGGGCGTCATGAGTGAGAAGGACGGTGTGACCACTGGCATATTGCAGCCGTACCGGCCTACCTATGGCGTCGGCCTCCAGAGAGGTGGCTCCCGTGGAGTTGCTGTGCCAGACCAAGCGCGCCGCTTCAGGTTCTTGGCGGAACCGTAGGCCAGGCCACCCGGCTTCGTGCAGCGTAAGGCCGCGCAATGAACCGTCGGCGGCTCGCTCAAGCCGGATTTCGCCTAGGCGCAGCAGGCGGCCCCGTGCATCGTATTCCGCGCGGATATCCCCCTGGCCGGGAGGGTTGGTGTGCCGGCCAAGCAGGCGGTATTCGCCGTTGAGCCGGGCGTGATGGATGCTGGCTGACGTACCGTCGGCCCAGGTGAGCCTGGTGAGCCCCGCCTGCCGACCCCGCGATCTGCTCACATAGTCGATATGAACCCAGTGCTTGTCGCGACCATGTCTGTACAGACTGACGACCCGCCCGTAGTGGTCGTAATGCCAGCTGGCGAGCCGGTGGGCCTGGCCCCCGGGTGGACGCAGCGAAACGCCCGTCAGCGCATAGGGGTTGCCGGATTGCTTTTCCGGTTCATGGTGATAAATGCGCTGCATGCCGTCCGGCCGTGTCACCGAAACCAGCCTGTACATGCGGTGGCCTGAGTTTTCGTCCGGCAATTCATACTGGTATGTGAATCGGCCCAACGGTGTGTCAACAGCTTGCAGCAAGAACTGGCTGCCGTGGTTCTGATAATGGAATTCCAGGCTGTGGCCGCTGGAGCTACGGACACGCTTTACCAAGCCGACCAGTACGTTCGGACCAGTGTGCCGCTCAATATGCAGGGAATGGTGGCTGGTCTGGCGAGGATGGCTGGTTGGAAAATGAGAAGAGGGCCGATGCGGGCCCCAGCTCATACGGACCAGCCGCCCCGCTGCGTCGAATCTCAGTTGGCGGCCATCTGGCCATGCCCATAAATGCCCATCCGCCACAGGCAAGGGGGCAGAGATTTCCCGGCGGCTGCCATCTGCCTGGATCAGCCACCACTGCCTACCCTGCCTGCGCAGCTGGGTGTCGTAGGAGAGTGCCCAATTGCGGCCCAGTACACCCGCCTGGGTGGAGAGCCCGTTGTAATGGCGGACCAGCTCCAGCCCGGGAGCAGATGGGTTTGGGGGAAGGTCGACTTCAAGCTGGTACTTGTTTCCTGTGGCAAGATGCACAGGGTTGCCCACCGCCAGCCCCGGCAGAGGTTCGGAGCTTCCGGCGGTCGCCAGGCCACCTGTGGAACAGGGTGCGCCCAGCGCAGGTGGAGCGCAGAAGCCGCCGGACGGCTCGGGAGAAGTCGGCGCCGGGGTGGCGGCAACCGCTGCACAGGGCCCAGCCGACAGGAAAGCGGCTGAGACGAGGGTGAGAAATTTGAGGGCTGCCGGCCGCAAGGACGCGATGCAGGCGGCCCGCATTTTGCACGGTGAAGCGGGCAGGCCTGTTCCTTGCAAGCCGGTACGTATGTGAAGGGATCTGAACGCGACCATGGGCAAGCTAGCGAGGCGGAAGGCAAATGGCATGGTGAGCCATTTTGCGTCTTGGCAGTGGTCGCTGCTTCAGGTAGTGTAGGAACGTATCCATTGTGGGAGTTGCGAACATGCTTATCGTTTTTCATTCCAAGTCTTCGGCAGAAGTCCTGATGTTCGGCAAACATGCGCTCCCAATTTTGCGGGCAGCCGGCAAGGATTTCGAAGGCGACGAGCTTCCCGAGCGTGGTGTCATCACGCGCGCACAATTGCCGGCGGCAATTGCCGGCATTGAAAGGGCAATGTCCATCAGCAAGGAAACCGAAGAGCACCTTGAAACCGATGATGACAACGACGACAAGGTTCATCCCATCAATGAGCCCGTCAGCTTTCGGCGTCGAGCCTACCCCTTGCTCGCCATGCTGAGGCTGGCCAATGAGAAGCAGGAAGACGTATTGTGGGAGCCTGCACCGGCTTGGTGAACCAGGGCATTGCCAGACATCCACACAATCAATAGTCCATAGAACCGGAGACTGACCAGCATGCGCAGCATCGTGACCATCATCTTCAACGAGCGCCAGAGCCTTGAATATGTCGTGGATATCGACCACACGCCCGAGGCCCAGGCAATGGCTCAGGATTGGCTGGAGGCCACGTGGGTGAGGCTGGAATGCGAGCCCCTGCGCCACAGCGGTAAGGTGCTGCTGCTGGACAAAGTCCTGGGTGTAGCCGACAGCCTGGGGTATTCAACCTTCGCGCAGCACGAAGACAAGGCGCGTGAATTCGCGGAACAGGTTGCCATTGCCCTGGGCCGGCCGGTCATCACGATCGACCTGCCTGGCCTGACAGTGGGGTTCTGAAGCTAACGCTCTTCTAAGCCCGCCGGCGGCGCACCCCTGTATGTGCCCGCCGTCCGGGCAATATCGCATCAACCTTGGGCGCTAACTGCCTCGACATCAATATTTCACGGCTTCACCGTAATCGCCCACATAGGCGTGGTGCGTGATCAGCCCGTTGTCGCCAAACCAATGCAGATATGCCGGAGGTTCCAGTCGGAATGCCAGAAAGGCCGGGTCGCCTTCAAGTTCCAGTGCAATCTGGTGCGCAATGCCGGGGCAGGTGGCCACCACAGTTCGGGAAAGGCAGCCGACGATGTGACGATGCATGTGCCCGCAAACAATGCGTTCAATGTTGCTGTGCTGGGCGATGAGTTCGGCGAAGACATCGCGCCCTTCCATCAGGGCGTACTGGTCCATGCAGCGCAAGCCGGTGTCCAGTGGCGGGTGGTGCATCATGATGAGGGTGGGCTTTTCCCCGCCAGTTTCCAGGGCTTCGGCCAGCCATTCGAGTCGCGCCGGGCATAAAGCGCCCTGGGGCTCGCCGGGCACAACAGTATCCAGCGCAATGATCCGGATGGGGAATTCATCAATCACATAATGCATGAATTGCCCGCCCCAGCGCAGGCAGCACATGTCGGGAAAGGCGTTGCGCATGTTCTCGGCATCGTCGTGGTTGCCGGGGATGGGCAGCCAAGGCATCTTCAGCTGCATGAGTAGTTCCCCAGCGGCTGCGTATTCCTCGGGGCTGCCGTTTTCTGCAATGTCCCCCGTAACCAGTACGAGGTCGGGCGGTGTGCTCAGGCTGTTGAGCGTATGGACTGCCGCGTCCAGCCGTTCGGCCGGCCGAATCAGGTCGATGTGAGGGCCTTCAAGGTGAAAATGCAGGTCTGAGATCTGGGCGATCAGCATCTGGTACTCCGGTATTCAAGCGAACGACAGGTTCCGCTTCCCGGAACTCCGTGCCGGGAGCGACAGGGTGCAAAAGGCATTTTGTGTGCCGGCCCAGGGAACTCTGGACGCAAAACGGCCCGCCCCCAAAACGAAAGGGCGGGCCTGGTCAACAAGAGCTATCAGGCGGAGACGGCTTCTTGCGTTGCCGGTGCCACCGTATTCGTTTCGTGGCGGTTGACCGCACTGAGTATGGCCAGGAAAGAGGCCGTCACGATGTCACCGTGGATGCCCACGCCGAATCCGGTGGGAGAATCGCCCACGCGCACCTCGATATAGCAGGCTGCACGTGTGTCGGTACCGGTTCCGATGGCGTGCTCATGGTAGTCCATGATCTTCACGTCGCTCTGCAGGGCGTCGACAAAGGCGGCAATGGCCCCGTCCCCACGGCCGGTGAGCACACGCACTTCGCCGTTGTGTTCCAGTTCGACCTCGATTTCGAACTGCTTGCCAGTGCCCGAATGCGCATCACCCGTTATGCGGTGACGCACCAGCTTCCATGGAGCATGTTGTTCCAGGTATTCGCGGCGGAAGATGTCATAGACTTCGCTGGCGGTCACTTCCCTGCCGGTTTCATCAGTGACGCGCTGGATGGCACGGCTGAATTCGATTTGCAGGCGACGTGGCAATACCAGGCCGTGTTCCTGTTCAAGCAGATAAGAGACACCGCCCTTGCCCGACTGGCTGTTGACGCGGATCACCGCATCGTAGCTGCGGCCGACGTCTGCCGGGTCGATAGGCAGGTAGGGAACCTCCCACACGGCGTCCGGTTTCTGCTGGGCAAACCCCTTCTTGATGGCATCTTGGTGGGAACCGGAAAACGCCGTGAAGACCAAGTCGCCCGCGTAGGGGTGACGAGGGTGCACCGGCAGCTGAGTGCAATATTCGGCACAGCGACGAACTTCGTCGATATCGGAGAAATCGAGACCCGGATGGATGCCCTGGGTGTACAGGTTCATGGCCAGGGTTACCAGACAGACGTTCCCAGTACGCTCACCATTGCCGAACAGACAGCCTTCGATACGGTCCGCACCTGCCATGACGGCCAGCTCGGCAGCGGCGACGGCGGTACCGCGATCGTTATGTGGGTGCACACTGACGATCACGCTGTCACGGTTGCGCACATTCGTGCTGAACCATTCGATCTGGTCGGCGTACATATTGGGTGTGGTCGCCTCAATGGTGGCCGGCAAGTTGAAGACGATCTTGCGATCAGGCGTGGGCTGCCAGACATCCATGACGGCATGACAGACTTCAAGTGCGAACTCCGGCTCTGTCGTGCTGAACACTTCTGGCGAGTATTCGTAGAACCACTTGGTCTCCGGGTGCTCCGCCATGTACTTCATGACCAGCTGTGTGCCAGTCACGGCAATCTGCCTGACCTCTTCCTTGCTCATGTTGAAGACGATCTTGCGGAATGCGGGGGCGCAGGCGTTGTACAAGTGCACCATGGCCTGCTTGGCGCCGGCGCAGGCTGCCACGGTCTGGCGAATGAGGTCTTCGCGAGCCTGGGTCAGCACGATGATGGTAACGTCGTCGGGAATGCGCTTCTCATCGACCAGTTTGCGCACGAAGTCGAAGTCGGTCTGCGATGCAGACGGAAAACCGACTTCGATTTCCTTGAAACCGATCTTCAGGAGCTGTTCGAACATGCGCAGCTTGCGCTCCACGCTCATCGGTTCGATCAGCGACTGATTGCCGTCGCGCAAGTCGGTGCTCATCCAGATTGGCGGCTTGGTGATTCGCTTGCTGGGCCAGGTTCGTTCGGAAAAATCGCGTTCAAACGCGACAAACGGGCGGTATTTTTCTGCTGGGTTGGGGATCATGATGCACCTGTTTCAAGCTGGAATTTGACGCTATAGCTGCAGTGTGGGCATACGCGCACCGACGACTGCACGGAAGGTGGCCGGAATCAGGCTGCCGAACTGCCACAGGACACTAGGCCCGGCAACCGATCGCTAGTAGAAGGAGGGAAAGGGGAAGTAGAGCAGAGCCGGCGGCCAGAGCGGAGCCGGAGACGCGCAGCCCGATACCGACCGGGCGGCCAGTAGCGGAAAAACGAGGGGCTGCGTGACAGGAATTCATAAGTGCTAGTCAAACATAAATTGGCAACCTTGGCAAGCGGGTTTTTGCCCAGCTGCTGCGATTACGTACTTCTTACGGGCGTTTGCGGCGGGGAGCCGGGGGCCGTGACGTGACCCGCCGGCAGCTCCTGCGTGGCGCTGCTAAGTGGTGTATGTGGAATGCTGGTGACTTGAACGGCTTCTGATGTTGCCGATTCCAGCAGCCGGGCGTGTTCAGCGGCCTGCTCTATTCTCTCCGCCCGCCCATGGCGGAGTTCATTCAAGGCATGTTGCAAAACACCCACGGTGATAGGTTCACGGCGGTTATGCCAGCTCCACCCAAGCACCTGCAACGCGGGCCCGGAAAGCCGGCTGGTCAGAAAGGCGATGCGTTCGGAACTGACCCGCCTCGCCATGGCCTGGCGATGCATGGACTGTGCGAAGCCATAAAGAAAATAAGCAATAATGAGTGTGCACAGCGCGACAACCGCCCACCAGAAGAACGGGCTGTATTGTTCGACGAAGGCCATCACCTGCGCGCCAAGGGCTTGCAGGCCGCTGTAGTCCAGGCCTCTGCCGAAGGCAATCACCTTGTGCAGCAGAAACCACCAGACGAGTGCCACACCCAGCACCACGGCCACGGTGAGCAGCCTGCTGGCCGCCGTCAGTTTCAGTACCGTGTTGCGCAGCAGGGCTGCATCGGCTCGAGTCGGTCGGGGCCTTTCCATCTTCATGAGTTGCTTTCCACAAAATGCATACGCGTCAGTCTTTGGAGCTTCGTCAACAGCAACAGCTGGCACTTACGCCGCAACTGCAACAATCCATTCGTTTCCTGCAACTCTCAGCACAGGATCTGGAGACGGAAGTTGCTCAGGCGCTGCAGGAAAACCCGCTGCTGGAACGCGATGAAGAGTATGACACTGATGCGCACTCGGCACTAGCGCCCTCGACGGTTGAGGGCCAGGAAGACCGGTGGATGATGAATCATTCCCCCGGTCGCCGGCAATTCGATGGCGAGGATGACGGCGAACGTCCCGAGGCTGAGCTGCCCCAGACGCTCGCTGGTCATCTTCTTGAGCAGCTGCGCCTGACCCGCGTCAGCGAACGCGATTTCGCCCTGGTGAGCCTGTTGATCGAAGAGCTGGACGACAGCGGTTATCTGGCCACGTCTCTCGAGGATATTCTGCTGTCGCTGCCGCCCGAGCTGGAAGTCAGCCTAGATGAACTAGTGACGGCGTTGCGGCTGCTGCAATCTTTTGATCCGGTGGGTGTCGGCGCCCGTTCCCTTTCAGAATGCCTGCTGCTGCAGCTCAAGCAGATGGGCGGCGGTGAGGACGAAGATATTGAGGTGCTTGAGTGTGCGCGGGCTATCGCCCGTGAACATCTTGGTGTATTGGCAACGGGCAATCTGAACAAGCTGCGCGATATCATGGGTGTACCCATGCCGGTGCTGCGGGCAGCGCATGCCCTGCTGTTGCGCCTGGAGCCGCGTCCTGCGCGCAACTGGGCTGGGGAAGCGGCCGACTACGTCACGCCAGATGTAGTCGTACGCAAATCCGGCGGGCGCTGGGTGGCCATACTGAACCCGGCCGTCGTGCCCCGCATACGCATCAACGCCGTGTACGAAGAGTTGCTCACCCAGAACGCGGCTTCCCCTGAATTACAGGCGCAGCTGCAGCAGGCACAAGGCCTGGTGAAAAGCGTGAACCAGCGTTTCGTCACCATACTGCGTGTTGCTCAGGCCGTCGTGGACGAACAGACGGCCTATCTGGAGCAAGGTGTACAGGCCTTACGGCCCATGGTGTTGCGCGACATTGCACAGCAGCTGGGCATGCATGAGTCCACCGTCTCGCGGGCCACGCGGCACAAGTACGCCCAGACCCCCTGGGGGGTGGTGGAGCTCAAGCAATTCTTCAGTACAGCCTTGCAGACAGAAGACGGTGAGTCCACATCTGCCACCGCGGTGCGCAGTCTCATTGCCAAGCTCGTGAGCGAAGAGCCCCCCAACAAACCTCTGTCTGACGCCAAAATTGCAGACCTCCTGGCGGCGCAGGGCGTGGTGATAGCGCGACGCACAGTAGCCAAGTATCGCGAAGCGGCGGGCATTGAGCCGGCCATTATGCGTAAAGCGCGGGCTGCGCTGGAGGCGTCGCGCTGACGCGTATCTCCTAAGCCCTTGCTGTGGTTACAAAATTGTGCCGTCCGGGATCTTGCTAAAAGAGCTGGATGTAGTTGATAATTGTTCTCATGTTTATTTGTGTATGTAATGCCATCACGGAACGTCAGGTTCAGGAAGCTGTTGCATCCGGAGCCCAGTCACTGTCCGACCTGGAAGCCCAACTCGGTGTGGGGGGGTGTTGTGGTTGCTGCCGCGAAACGGCAAGCGATTACCTGCCCGGCGGTCAGTATGCAGGGTATGTGACTGAAACTCAGGATGAAGGCGCTTTCGAGCACGACGCAGCCAACGATTCCACGCTGATGCCGCTGCAGGCGGTGGCGGTCAGTCGCGCCTGAATTCGTTTCCCCCGTCCGGCTCATTCAATCTAACGGTGCGTCGCTACCTCGGCGCATGGTTTTACCCGTAAATTGCGACGCTGCATCGCACGTCGTGTTAGGCTATTGGCTTCCCCACCCAATAGTCAGCGGAGTCTGCCATGAAAGGTGATCGCACCGTCATCCAGCATCTGAACAAGCAGCTCAAGAACGAGCTGACTGCCATCAACCAGTATTTCCTGCACGCGCGCATGCTGCGCCACTGGGGCCTGGACAAGCTGGGTAAGAAAGAATACGAAGAATCCATCGGCGAAATGAAGCATGCGGATATGCTGATCGAACGCATCTTCATGCTTGATGGGCTGCCCAATCTGCAAGACCTGCACAAGCTGCTGATCGGCGAAAACGTCCCCGAGATCCTTTCCTGTGACCTTCGCCTGGAGCGCGTTTCACAGGAAACGGTAAAGGAAGGCATTGCCTATTGCGAATCTGTTCAAGATTACGTTTCGCGCGATATCCTGCAGAAGATTCTCAACGATACCGAGGAACACATCGACTGGCTGGAAACCCAGATCGATCTCGTGGAAAAGGTCGGCTTGCAGAATTACCTGCAATCGCAAATGGACCACGACTAAATCACAAATGCTACGCCGGGAACAGGCTGATTCCGCGCGGCGCGAGACACGTCAGGGCCTGAGTCCGGTACCGTACCGGCTCAGGCCTTTTTAATGTCCGCCCATTTGTCAGAAGTTTTTCGAGGGGCAGTCGGGCACGTGGCCCCAGGCACGGTTGGGTTCGCAATACTTGTTGCGTGCCGCCCATGCGCAGCTGGGTCGATCGAAGAAGCCCAGCTTGCTGCATGCCTGCAATTCCCGCCGCAGTGCAGCTTCCCAGTTACCGGAGGTCTGGGGAGTGTTGGCTGCCGGTGGCGGTGGTGGAGGGGGGGGGGTGATGTCCACCGGCTGGATGAATTGCGGGCCACCCTGTTGTGAGGAAGGAGGCAGGCTGGCGATTTGATCCCCACCAAGCAGGTCGCCCACGTCAGCCAGCCCCATCAGACCATGGGGGTTGGAATTGGCGATGCGGATCGCTTCCTCCATGGTGATGGTGGTGGTAGCCAGCGGGATGGGCGTTTCGGCCTGAAGCTCTGCCACGGTGGGCGCCTCAAGCTCCCATTGAACGGGCTCAGGCGGCTCCGGTATGCCGAGACGGCCGTCAACCAAAGGCTGGGGAGCGAGCGCGACATAGGGTTTGCCGTCGGCACCCAGTACGGGCACGTCGGACAATTCGGGCGGGGTGGCTTTGATTTCAGGCCGGACCGGCCCGTGTGCGACCAGCCATTCGCCCAATCGCACTCCGCCCCAGGCGGAAGCGCCGAGGGCTATGACAATAATGGCAAATATGACGCGCCAGGACATCCGTATCCTCTGAATGCAGGTTCACGGAGCTGACCGGTCACAGCACAGACGACATGACCGGATCTTAGCTCTTCGAAACGCAGTATATAGGCAGAGTTCACTGTTGGCCGAAGACATGGCCGCCGTGTTCCCGCATGGCGTGGAATTCCACACCGGGATAGAGTTCCTGGACCACGCGCAGCTGCGCCGGTGACGTTGCAAGGAAAGCGACCGCCTCGACAACATCGTAAGCAATGTTCGCTGCGTTGGCATCCATGAATTTTCGCAACACTTTGGGGTCCTCTGCTGTAATCCATCGTGCCAGGTTGTAACGCGTGGGCATCATGCGCGCGTCCACTCCGTATTCCGTCTTAAGGCGATGGGCGACTACTTCGAATTGAAGTTGCCCAACTGCGCCCAGCAGCAACTGCCCGCCCATCTCCTGCCGAAATACCTGAATCGCGCCTTCTTCCCCAAGCTGGGTCAGGCCGGTGCGCAACTGCTTAGTGCGTAGCGGGTCTTTGACCTCCACAGCCTGGAACAGCTCCGGTGCAAAGAACGGCAGCCCCGTGAAATGCAGCGTTTCGCCTTCCGTCAGCACGTCGCCCAGCTGCAGCACACCGTGGTTGGGAATGCCTATGATGTCTCCGGCGTATGCCTCGTCCAGCAGTTCACGCCGTTGCGACAGGAAGGACACCACGTTGTTCGGGCGAATGTCCTTCCCGGTACGGGCAACTTTCAGGCGCATGCCGCGTTCAAAACGCCCCGAGCTGACTCGCACGAAGGCGACACGGTCGCGGTGAGCAGGGTCCATATTGGCCTGTACCTTGAAGACCACGCCGGTGAATTTGGGCTCGTGAGGTTCAACCACACGCTCCAGGGCATTACGAGCACCCGGAGGCGGTGCCAGTTC
>JAJUFI010000116.1 GCA_029263795.1 Alcaligenaceae bacterium | reverse complement strand
CATGCTCTCGGCACTGGGCCTGGCCTGGTCAGCCTTTTCCGGCCACCCCTTCACCCGCTGGAACCCCCTGATACTGGCCACCACGCACTTTTTCACCCTGGGTGTGCTTGCCAGCGCAATGTTGGGTGCGATGATGCAAATACTGCCGGTGGCCACCCGTATTCATTTGTTGCTGCCACGCATCACGTCCTTTGTCGTTCACACCGGTCTGAGCCTGGGAACCCTGGCGCTTGCCGCAGGGTTTATTTCATCCCGCCCGAGGCTGCACATTCTGGCGATGATTCTGCTTTCAACGGCCTTCCTGGTGTTTCTCATTGCCGTAACTGTCGGCATGATGAAGAACTGGGCTAAGCGTGCACCCGGGGCCTCCGAGGTTCTGGCGGCAATACGTCTGGCTCTGTTGGCCCTAGCAGTGACACTGGTTCTGGGCGTATTCATGGCCGGGCTGCGCGGTAACGTATGGGCGGTGGGCGCCACCGACGCCGGTGCATGGTTACACGACCTTCCGAACCTTCACGTGGCGTGGGGGCTGGCGGGTTGGGTAGGCCTTCTGGTGGCGGGTGTTTCTTATCAGGTCATTCCGATTTTCCAGGCGACGGAAATTTACCCCAGGGCACTCACCGATGTGTTGGCCCCTGCCGTATTCCTGCTGCTCGGGGTGGCCAGCGTTGCCGGCGCCTGGGATGTGCCGCCCGCAGGTGGGCCCGGGCTGGTGCAAGTGACATGCATCACGCTGCTGGGGCTCGCTTTCTTGAGCTACGCCCTAGTGACTGCGCACCTGCTGCTGACGCGCAAGAGGCCCGCGCCAGAACCCACCACCTTGTTCTGGCATGTGGCAATGGCCAGCCTGGCTTCAGCTGCGCTGGTGGGAATTCTGTGCGCCTGGTTTCCGCATGAATCGCCCCATGTAATTGAAATGCTATTAGGTGTTCTTCTGGTGCCCGGGTTTGCCGTCTCTGCTGTGAACGGAATGTTGTACAAAATCGTGCCATTTCTCTTATGGCATAACGCGCAGCGGAAGGCACCTGTTGCGCTGCCCTTCATGCCCAAAGTGAAGCATTTCATATCAGAGCAATCGGCCAAGCGACAGTTTCTTGCGCATCTGGCTGCCGTAGGCTTGCTCGCCGCTAGCTCTGTGATGCCGGGCTTGCTTGCTGCGGCGTCACTGGCGCTGGCAGTTTCAGCCACAATGTTGGGCTGGAACATGCTGCAGGCACTTTTGCTCTATGAACGTACCTGCAAAAAAATCCGCCATGCGATGGCGGAGGGACAAGACCCGGCGGGCGCGGGCGGCCGATGACGCAGCCCGCGTGGCATCAGCGCCGTGCCGCCTGGTCATTGCCATACGTGCTACCGACAAGCCATCGGCAAGCCCTCACCGGGCGTCTTGGGATGACCGGTCTCACACCCGTGTTGAGCCGGCCCACGCCAATCATGGGCCGGCTCAACAACAGTACAGCTTATTGCGGTTCAACTCCCGCTTCCTTCACCACCTCCGCCCAGCGCGCAATTTCTGAATCCACAAACTGGCCGAACTTGGCTCCGGTCAGGTTCGGAATGCTGCTGCCGTTGCTCGCCCACAGTTCCTTCAACTTGGGTGTGTTCAAGGCCTTCACAATTTCCTCGGCCATACGGCCGACGATATCGCTGGGGGTGCCTGCCGGTGCCCACATGGCATACCAGGTCGAGACCTGGTAGTCGGGGACACCCGCTTCCGCAACTGTGGGAACGTCCGGGAAGGAAGGCGAACGTTCAGCCGCAGCCACGGCAAGCGGCCGAATGGAGTTGGCCCGGATATGGGAGGCTGAAGAACCCAGCCCGTCAAAGGCCACGTCCACCTGGCCGGTGATCAGGCCGCTGAGCATGGGCCCGGCACCCTGGTAAGGAACATGGGTGAGTTCGATACCCGTCTTCAAGGCAAAGAGTTCACCTGCCAGATGGTGGGTACTGCCCACGCCAGCAGAGCCAAAGTTGATGCTGCCCGGGTTGGCCTTGGCCTTGTCGAGGAACTCTTTAAGGCTTTTCACGGGCAAGTTGTTGGGATTGACGACGATGATCTGCGGCGGTTGTGCCAGCATGGCCACCGGCGTGAAGTCCTTCTGAATGTCGTAGGACAATTTTTTATAGATGGAAGGTGCCACGGCATGGTGAGCGCCACCCATGAAGAATGTGTACCCATCGGGTGTGGCGCGCGCAGCCACACCAGCGCCCAACGTCCCGCCTGCTCCACCCCGGTTGTCCACCACCACACTCTGGTTCAATTGCTGGCCCAGTTGTTGCGCAAGAGGCCGGGCGAAGGTGTCCGTGCCACCGCCTGCAGGGAATGGAACGATGATGGTTATGGGGCGTTCCGGCCAGGCGGCATGTGCAGCCCCCGCAAACGCCATAGCGGAAAATGCGGCTGCAACGACCGTCAAAGCAAAGCGCTTCTTCATTGTCTCTGTCTCCTTTGGTTTCTTTTGACGAGATGCTTGCTTGTTATTCCCCTGCCTGGACGGCAGGGGCACTGCTTACTGCTTTTTATTTGAGCTGACCAGCCTGTGGCTGGCGGCCGGCCCGTTTCTTCTCAGCTGCTCTTGTAACGCGAGGCTGTGTCTGTAAACAGCCTGTTGCGGTTACTCAGCCATTCTTATATTGCTCGCGCAGAATGTTCTTTTGCACTTTGCCCATGGTGTTGCGGGGCAGTTCAGATATGAAATGTATGCGCTTGGGTACCTTGAAATTGGCCAGGGAACCCTTGAGCGCAGCCTGCATCTGGGCAGCATCGAGCGTCTGGCCATCACGCGGCACCACGACGGCAACCACAGCCTCGCCGAAATCCGGATCAGGTACGCCAATCACCGCAGACTCGTTCACCCCTGGCAAGGCATCAATGACGAGCTCAATCTCCTTGGGATAAACATTGTATCCACCAGAAATGATGAGATCCTTGCTGCGTCCCACAATGCTGAGGTATGTGTCAGGCACACCCTCTCCACCGAAAAGCCCCAGGTCACCAGTGCGGAACCAACCATCAGCCGTGAACTCTTCCCTGGTCTTTTCAGGCATGCGCCAGTAACCGGAAAACACGTTGGGGCCGCGCACCTGGACACTGCCGATGGTGCCTGCCGGAACGGGTTGGTCGGCGTCATCCACCACACGCACCGACACCCCGGGCAGAGGCATGCCCACGGTACCGGCCAGGCGCTCACCTTGTGCCGGGTCATAGGGGTTGGAAGTCAGCATGATGGTTTCGCTCATGCCATACCTTTCTAGAATGGTGTGGCCGGTGCGTTCCTTGAACTCGTTGAAGGTTTCGCTGAGCAACGGGGCCGACCCCGAAATGAATAGACGCATGTTCCGGCAGACATCGCGCGTGAAACGCGGGTCGCCCAACAGGCGCACGTAATAAGTGGGAACCCCCATCATCACCGTGCTTTCCGGCAGGTACTTGAGTGCCTGGTCAATGTCTAGCTTGGGTAGCCAGACCATTTTCGCGCCGGCAAGCAAGGCCCCGTGCGAGGCCACGAACAGCCCATGCACGTGGAAGATCGGCAGCATGTGCAACAGGACGTCGTCAGCACTCCAGCCCCAGTACTCGTTCAGCACTTCGGCGTTGGAAGACAGGTTGCGGTGCGAGAGCATTGCTCCCTTACTGCGCCCGGTGGTACCGGAGGTATAAAGAATTGCCGCCAGGTCGTCCGGCGCGCTCTGCACAGTCTGAAAAGCGGCGTGGGAATTGGCTGCGGCATCCACCAGGCTGCCCGAGCCGTCAGCATCGAGCGTGAACACATGCGGAGTATTGGTCTTGTTTGCCAGCGCCGAAACCCAGCCCAGATTCTGGCTGTCGCACACGATCACCGAAGGTTCGGCGTCAGTGAGGAAGTACTCTACTTCGGATTCTTTGTAGGCCGTATTCAGGGGCAGATACACCAGCCCCGCCCTGACGGTGGCCAGGTACAGCATCAACGCCATGGGAGATTTCTGGACCTGCACAGCCACACGTGCACCGGCGGGCAATCTCAGGTCACTGAGCATCGTGGCCAGGCGGCCGCTCCAGGCCTCAATGTCATTCCAGGTGTAATTCCGTTCTGGAGTTTCTATGGCGATTTTTGTTCTGTCCTGGGGAAACCCCGCTGCCAATACGGCATACAAGTTGGCATTGCCTTCCAATTCAATCTCCTGTGAATACCGGTTCAGTTCCGGCCAAGAATGCGCGCACCCCCTCCCGGTGGTCGCGGCTTTGTGCATAACGAAATAAATCTTTGAGTTCTGCCTCGCTCAGTGGCTCGGGACCGGGGCACAAACGTGCGACGGTCTGCTTGTTGATGCGGGCAGCCAGAGGCGCCCCTCGGGCCAGCCTCTGTGCGCTGGCCATGACGTCGGCGTGAACCTTTTCGGCAGGCAGGATGCGCGTGAGCAGGCCCTTGGCCATTGCTTCTTCGGCGCCGAACACCCGGCCCTCAAGCAAAATTTCCAGAGTGACCGCCCGACCTACCAGGGCGAGCAGGCCGCGCATCTCGTCCGGCGCCATGGGAAAGCCCAGACGGTTTATCGGTACGCCGAAGCGCGAGTTGTCGGCAGCAATGCGAAGGTCACACTGGCTGGCGATTTCCAGCCCGCCCCCCACACAAACACCGTGGATTTCCGCCAACACCGGATGCACACAGCTGGCGATGGCGCGCAAGGCAGGAGCGAGAATGTGGGTGTGATAATGAATGGCACCTTCGACATCTGCGCGGTACTGCGGAAACTCGCTGATATCCGCACCAGCGGCGAAATTACCGCCCTCGCCGCGCACCACGACGCAGCGCAGGGATTCGTTTGCAGAAAGCTCGGTGAAGACTTGGGCAAGTTCCTGCCACATGGATACCGTAATGGCGTTCAGACGCCCGGGGTGGCTCAAGGTCACCAGGGCGATCGGGCCCTCGAACTCAAGCAGAACGCGCCCCTGCCCTTCGGACGCCGTGGGTGCAGTCATCGCCATCTCAGGTTCATGCCCAGCTTGGGTTTTCCGGCTGCCAGCGCAGCCAGGTTGTCGTCGAGCTGGTCAAGCTCGTACAGGTAATTCACCATGATTCCGCAGGATTGCGCCATCCCCTTGGCCGAACAATCTGCGGCCCAGTTGACGCGTTCAATGCGCGCGCCATTACCCAGATGGAAGCGGGCCACCGGGTCAATGGGCTGCCCATTTTTCATGGTCTTCAGATAGTGCACCGCCAACCGCAGCCCCGCTTTCTGCACGGAATCGCTCGGTTGACCGGCAGCGGCCAGACGCAGTTTTTCCACCCATTTGGCTCCGGCCTGCGGGTCGCCCTGAGCCTGCTGCTTGTCGGCCTTGTCTGAAAGCACCGGCGCGAGGTCATCCCCGCTTTGCTTGGCCAGCCATTCAGCAAACCCGGGAATGGGTGAAAGCGTGGCAAAGGACTTGAGTTTGGGAAGCTCCCTCAGGAGTTCGTCAATCACCCTTTTCAGCAGGAAGTTGCCGAAACTGATGCCCTTCAGGCCCGCCTGGGTATTGGATATGGAGTAGAAAATGGCCCAGCGCGCCTTGGCGATGTCTTCCGGAGGCACTTGCGGGTCGAGCAGTACCTGCACATTGCCCGCCATTTGCGGGGCGAAGGCGACTTCCACGAATATCAGGGGCTCGTCCGGCATGCGCGGGTGGAAGAATGCATAGCAGCGGCGGTGGCCTGCCACCCTGTGTTTCAGCTCTTCCCAGGAACGGATTTCGTGAACCGCCTCGTACTGGATGAGTTTTTCCAGTAGGGATGCCGGGGAATCCCATGTGATGGGCCGCAGCTCCAGCATGCCGACATCAAACCAGGCAGTCAGCAGGCCCTCGAGTTCTTTTTCCAGAACACTCAGGCCGGACACCTGCTTGCGCCAGCGCAGCATGTCAGCGCGCATTTCCACCAGCAGCTTGAGGTTTTCCGCCTGCGCATAGAGGCGGCGAAACAAGCGCAGGCCAAGATCTTCACGCGGCTCCAGCCCATTGCTGGCCTGTACCAGCGCAGCCAACATCTGGCGGCGCGCCTTGGAATCCGACGCCAGATATTTGGCACTCCATTGCTTGGCCTGACGATTGGCAGCGACATCTGTCAGCCGGGCGGTGAAAAGACTGAGCAATTCCTCAGGCTCCGGCATGGGGTCGCGCTCCAGCCAACGAGTCAGCCGCGCCATCAGCCCCGAAGCAGGCTTGCCGGTGTTTTCTTCCACAACGGCAGGCAGCGCAGCGGGAGTCTCCTGGCCCTTAGGGTCGTCACCCATCTTCTTCGGGGCTTTCTCCAGTTCCTGTTCGGGACCCTGCATGGCATCCCCAGCCACGGGTGCTTTCTCGGATGATCGGCTATCGACAGTGGGCATGGTCAGACTCCTGAATTCTGTGGGTTCGCACCGGGCACCGTGGCGAATTCCGGCTCGGCATCCGGGTGACCCCTGCCCGCCAAGGCGTGCAGGGCGTCAAGCTGCCGCATCAAATGCTTGCGCGTGAGCGCCTCTGCGCCTTCCGGGTCGCGCGCTTTGAGGGCAGCGAAAATGGCCATGTGTTCAGCGCATGATTCCTGAATGCGGCCGGGGTAGGCCAGGCTCTTGTGCCGGGACAGGCTCAGCAGTTTGCGCAGCCCGTCAACCATGTCCGAAAGCCAGCGGTTGTCGGCAAGCGCCTGGATGCTTTCGTGAATTTCAGCGTTGGTGGCGTAGTAAAGATCGATGTTCCCGGCACGTGCGTGTTCTTCCAGCCGACGGTGCAGGGGTTCCAGCCTTTCAAGATCGGCCGTCTGTATCTTCCGTGCGGCTTCGTAGGCACAACGGCCTTCGAGCATGGCCATAAGGGGAAAGATTTCATCGAGATCGCGCGGCGAGAGTTCGTTGACAAAACAGCCGCGGCGCGGCTCGAGCCGCAACAGGCCTTCGGCCACCAGGACCT
Source organism: Alcaligenaceae bacterium (assembly GCA_029263795.1). GTDB lineage: Bacteria > Pseudomonadota > Gammaproteobacteria > Burkholderiales > Burkholderiaceae_B > Yanghanlia. The sequence goes on along the minus strand of JAJUFI010000116.1, from coordinate 1,748 downwards.
TCAGAGCTTCACGCAAAGGTGTGCGTGATACGCCCAGCTCGCGGGTTAGGCGCACTTCGTCAACCCATGCGCCCGCTTCCAGCTCGTTGGACTGGATCATCGCCCGCAGGCGATCCGCCACTTCAAGATAGAGCACCTGCTGGACAATACGGTTGGCCACCTCGCCCCCTTCAAGGCCTGAAAGACCATCTGCAGATCAGCACGCTACACGTGCATGAGCTGATCACAGACGCATAATTCATAATTATGAAGGAAAGTCAGCGACTGACAATGGGCCGAATCCTATTGTTAACCCTTAAGTGGTTTTGTCAGCTTTGCCCATCCGACTCCACGTCGCGGCCCACCATATGGGCAAGGCCTGCGTTGCCGGCTTGGTTAAGGCCCCGAAGCAGACTCAGACTGAAGCAGCAGAGGTCAGCCATTGTCGGAACCATATTCGCGCAAGCCTTGTTCATCCAGAATGGTGATGTTGCGCCCGTCCACGCTGATGAACTCGCGGGAGCCGAGATCGTGCAGAATGCGGGAAAAATGCTCGGGCGTCAGGTTCAGGCGCGAGGCAATCACGTTCTTACCGACTTCCAGGCGCAGTTCCGGCCCGCCTACTGCTTCACCTGCCTGCAGCAAATAACCAATCACCCTTTGAGTGCCGGAATGCAGAGAATAAGACTTCACATCTGAAACGAAGGCGTGAAGCCGTTGACTCAAGCCCGCCAGCATCTTGCGCGCCAGCAAGGGCTGCCGTTCGAGTTCTTCGAACACCACGTCTTTCTCGATGGTCAGCAGCATGCTGTCAGCCAGCGCCACGGCAGTCAGTATGTATGGCTTGTCCAGGAACATCAACGCTTCCCCGAAACTTTCACCCGGCCCCAGCAGACGCACGACTTTCTCTGCGCCTCCCGAAGATATGGCAACCAGCTTCACCTGACCATAGACCATAATGTGGAAACCGTTACAAGGTTCGCCGCGGTTGAATACCACCTCTCCGCGGCGCACCCTGCGCTCGGTCGTCCCGTCAACGATTTTGTCCAGTTCCGCGGCATCAAGCTGATTGAACAACGGCACCTGTATAAGCAGGTTTCGAACCTTTATCTTGTCGCTTGCCATATTGCTAGAATTCCTTTGTGGCTCAAGCTGGAAAACCGCGTGAAAAAAACGCTCTACAACATTGCGGGAACGGTAGCTCTGCTGCTTGGCATAGTGGGCATTTTCCTGCCACTGCTACCCACCACACCCTTCATCATTCTTGCTTCGGCCTGCTACATGCGTGGCTCCGGCCGCATGCACCATTGGCTCATCAACCAGCGCCACCTCGGCCCCTACCTGCGCAACTACCACGCGGGGCGCGGCATACCCTTGCGGGCCAAGATCGTCGCCCTGGCCTGCATGTGGACCTCACTCACCGTTTCGATCTGGTTTGTGCCCTACTTCTGGGCCAAGCTGGTGCTCGCACTGACTGGCCTGGGCGTGACCATCTATCTGATTCGAATCCGCACCCTGGACCCCGCCGAACTTCACGCAGAACACGTCAGCAATGAATGAGCGCATCGTGCAGATTTCGCCTGCCGTCAAACGGCAACCAAACGCAGGCATACGCTCACACGCTAAACGTCAGATCAGACGCGAATAGGTGGATACCGTCGGCTGGTTCAGGTACTTGTCGAAAACCATTCCCAGTGCCCGCACGAACAGGCGTCCTTTGGGGGTCACTTCCACCACGCCGTCACGGGTTTGCATCAGGCCCACTTCCT